>JASGGQ010000057.1:0-16406 GCA_047604965.1 Patulibacter sp.
GCGCACGGCGAGGCCGAGCGCCGTCAGCGCGGTGGTGGCCTCCAGCGGCGTGCAGGCGTCGACGCCGTCCGGGGCGCGCACTGCTCCGGGGCGCAGGATCCCGCCGGCCGAGATCGCTGGCAGCAGCGGCAGCCCGAGCCGGGCGTAGGAGCGGACGGCCGCCGGATCGGGGGAGGAGAGCACGAGCCGAGTGACGCCTGGCGCGGGTCCCGGCCAGCGGGCGAGCATCGCGCGCAGCAGGCCGCGCCCCTGGAACTGTGGTGCGACGGCTGCCCAGGCCAGCAGTTGTATTGGCCCGAGGCGGCGCGTGATCGCCAAGCCGGCGAGCTGGCCGCCGGGCGTTTCGGCGACCAGGCTGCAACGGTCAGCGGTGGCGATCAGGTTCCGGGCGCGCAGCTCAACGACCTCCAGTCGGCGGTCGCCTCCCGGCCCGAACGCCGCGAGGCTGAGCCGCGCCATCGCCGGCACGTCGGACGGCAGGGGAGGGCGCAGTTCAAAGCCCGGCGGCGTGCTGTACCCTGCTTCAGCCATGGCCGTACCCAAGCAGAAGCAGTCTCATAGTCGCAGCACCAAGCGTCGGTCGCAGCACAAGGCTGCGAATCCGGGCACGCAGGGCTGCCCGTCGTGCGGCGCTCCGCGCCTCCCGCACCGCGTGTGCCCGAGTTGCGGCAGCTACAAGAGCCGCACCGTCGCCGCCCCGAACAACTAGGTTCCGGCGATGACGGTCACGGTCGCCGTCGATGCGACCGGGGCCGACCTGGGGCCCGCCGAAGTCGCCCGCGGTGCCGCACGGGCCGCACGCAGCGGCATCGGCGTCCTGCTGTTCGGTCCAGCCGCTGAACTGCACGCCGAGCTCGACGAGCGCGATACCGCGAATGTCGAGGTGATCGACGCGCCGGTGTCGATCGCCAAGGAGCCCGACCCGGCGCGCGCCGTGCGCCAGCTCCCGCACGCCTCGATCGTGCAGGCCGTGCAGGCGGTTGCCGACGGCCGCGCGCAGGCCTTCGTTGCTGCGGGCGCAACCGGCGCCGCGCTTGCCGCCGGAATGGGGGTGCTCGGGCGCGCCGACGGGATTCGCCGTCCGGCGATCGCCGCGCCGATCCCGCTGCCGGGCGCCGAAGTGGTGCTGCTCGACGTTGGCGCGAACGCCAGCGTGCGCCCTGAGCACCTGGAGCAGTTCGCGTTCATGGGCCGCGCCTTCTCGCAACGGGTCGTCGGCGTTGACCGGCCGCGCGTCGCGCTGCTCTCCAACGGTGAAGAAGCGACGCGCGGCACCGAGTTGGTGCGAGAGGTCCACACCCGGCTCAGCGCGCACGCCGGCCTCGGCTTCATCGGCAACATCGACGGCGCCGGCATCGCGGCCGGTGTTGCCGACGTGATCGTGACCGACGGCTTCACCGGCAACATCGCCCTCAAAGCGATGGAAGGGGTCAGTGGCCAGCTGTTTAGCCTGATTCGCAGCACACTGACCCAAAGCCCACGCGGCAAGGCCGGCGGGCTCCTGATCCGTGGCCCGCTGCGCGGCCTGCGTGACACGCTCGACCCCGAACTGCAAGGCGGGGCATACCTACTCGGCCTCTCCGCGCTCGGCGTGATCGCGCACGGGCGCTTCGGCGCGGTCGGCTTCGAGCACGCCGTGCTGCGCGCCGCGCGCGCCGTCCGGGAGGAGCTCCTGGCTGGCACGCACGACGCCTTGGAGCAGGCCGGCGCGCTGCACCGGCGCCGCACGCGGTCCGCGACTGCGGATACCGTGACGCCATGACCCGCGACGAAGTTCTCCAGCTCGTTCGCGAGCACCTCGCCGACGAACTCGACCTCGCCGAGCAAGAGATCAAGGAAGAGAGCCGGTTCAAAGAGGACCTTGGCGCCGATTCGCTCGATCTCTACACGCTCACGCAAGAGCTGGAAGACACCTACGGTGTACGCATCCCCGAAGAGGACGCGATCGAATTGACGACCGTCGGTGCCGCCGTCGACTACGTCGCAGCACGGGCGGGGCAGACGCCGCTCGCGGACCACTGAGCGAGCTCCGCAGCCTGCTCGACGACCTGCCGGCGGATCTTCGCCGGCAGGTATTTACCCACGCCTCATGGTCGTCGCGGCGTTCGGACTCGTACGCGCGCCTGGCATTCCTCGGCGACGCCGTGCTCGAACTGGCGATCACCGCGCATCTCTACCCGCGTCTGGAAGCCGAGCGCTATGGCGAGGGGAGGCTGTCGAAGATCCGCGCACAAACCGTCTGCGCGGCCTCCTGCCAAGCCGTCGCGATGCGCCTCGGCGTGCCCGACGAGCTGCGCGACGCGGCGCCCTCGCAACCCGGCGCGGCTGAGGCCGTCTTTACCGAACGGGTGCTCTCCTCGATTACCGAGGCGATCATCGGCGCCTGCTACCTCGTCCACGGGTACGACGCGGTCGCTGCGGCGGTGGTCGAAGCGTTCGCGCCGGAACTCGACGATGCGCTGACGCATCCGATCGACCACAAGTCGATGCTGCAAGAGCGGCTGGCGCAGCGCCAGCGGATCGTGCAGTACGAGCTGCTGGGCCGTCGCGGCCCCGAACATGAGCCGACCTTCGAGGTCGCCGCGAGGATCGGTGGTCAGACGATCGCGACCGGTCGCGGGCGCACGAAGAAAGCGGCCGAGCAGGACGCCGCGCTCGCCACCCTGCAAACGCTCGACAGCGACAGCTGACGGCAGGCATGAGGCGATGCACGTCCGCGAGCTGACGATCAAGGGCTTCAAATCGTTCCCCGATCGCACGCGGCTGGAGTTCGGGCCGGGGGTCTCGGTGATTGTCGGGCCAAACGGCTCTGGCAAGAGCAACGTCACCGACGCGATCCTGTGGGTGCTCGGCGAGCAGTCCCCCGCCGCGATCCGTGGCCGCTCGATGCAGGACGTGATCTTCGCCGGTGGCCATGGCGTGCAGGCCCGCAGCGCAGCGGAGGTCGAACTGGTGCTCGACAACTCCGATGGTGCGGTGGAAGTGCCGTTCACCGAGATTTCGGTCGCGCGGCGCCTCACCCGCGATGGCGAAGGGGAATACCGCCTCAACGGCGCGAAGTGCCGCCTCTCCGACGTGATCGAACTGCTCTCCGACACCGGGCTTGGCAAGGAGATGCACTCCGTGATCTCACAGGGGCGCGTCGAAGCGATCGTCACCAGCAAACCACGCGACCGCCGGCTGCTGCTCGAAGAAGCGGCCGGCCTGGGCAAACACCGCCGCCGTCGCCGCGCCGCGCAACGCAAACTCGAACGGACCGAGCAGAACCTCGCGCGCGTCGTCGACATCGAGCAGCAGGCGCGCAAGCGGCTCGGGCCACTGCGCCGCCAAGCCGAAGCGGCGGAGTTGCGCGGCCGGCTCGACCGCCAGCTCGCCGAAGCGCGCTGGGAGCTGCTCGGCGAGGAGGTGCGGCGCCGCACCGCCGATGAAGCGCAGGCGGCGGAAGCGGTCGTGCAACTGCGCGAAGCCCGCGCCACGATCGACCAGCAGCTGCGCGAGCTTGCGGCGCAGCGTGGGGCTGCCGAAGCCGACTTGCAGCAACGCACCGCACGCCGCGAAGCGCTTGCGCGTCGCGCATCGATGCTGCGGGCGCTCGCCGAACGTCAGCTCGAACGCGCCGAACGCGCCGCCGCGATCGGCCAGGAAACCAGCGAGCGGATGGTCGCTCGCGAACGCTCGCTTCAAGTCGCTCACGAAGAGGTCGCGCACGACCACGGTGATCTGCCCGGCCACCAGCGGATCGCCGCGATCGAGCGCCAGCTTGGAGAGCTTGACGAGCGGCGAGAAGAAGTCCTGGCACGCGAGCTGGCCGCACTGGGCGTCGCCAAGGAGCAGGCCGACACCCAACTCGCGCAGGCGGCCGAACAGCTCGCCGGCGCGCAAGCCCGTCAGCAGGATGCTGAAGCGGCGGTCGACGAGGCGAGGCGAGCACTTGTAGCGCAGCAGCGCGAGGTCGATGCCGCCAGGCGGGAAGCGGCGCGCCTCAGCTCGGAGGTCGCCGAAGTCAACCGCTTCCTGCGCGCCCGCTCCGGTGGCGCGCCCGGCGGGGCACGCGCGCTCGCCGACGGGCTCGACGTGATGCCCGGCCTGGAAGGAGCGGTCGCTGCCGCGCTCGGCGCCGATCTGCGGGCTGGCCTCGCCGGGGATCTGGGCGAGGCGCACAGTCTGCTCTCCCGCGCCGGACGAGACGGCGGCCGGATTCTGCTGGCAGGGGCGGCCGCCGAAGAGGCGGCGCGCGGCAGCCGCAGGTACTTCGCGCTCGGCGTGCGCGCAGCGAGTACCGAGGATCCGTCCACGCCGCCCGGCTACCCCGGCGCGAAGCCGCTCGCTCCGGCTGTGCAGGGTGAGAGCGCCGAGGCGCAGCTCGCGCGACGGTTGCTCGCCGACGCCTATCTCGTCGAGGCCCTCGGCGATGGAGCGCCGCACGGCCCGTGGGTCCTGGTGACCGCTGACGCGACCGTGTTCGACGGGCGGACCGGCCTGATTCGCCGCAGTCCCGGCGACGCCGACGAGCAGCGGGTGCTCGCCGAACGCAACCGCCGCGAACAACTGCTGGCGCAAACCGAGACGGCCGTACAAGCAGAGCATCGGGCGCGGGGCGCGCTCGCCGAGCTGGAAGCGGCCGTGGCGGCGGCGGCCAGGCAACGCGACGCGCTCGTCGACATCGCCCGCGAACATGACCGCGAGCGGGTCGCGGCCGAGGAGGCGGTGCGCCGCGCCGGCTGGGCGATCGAGGAGCGCCGCCAGATGCCGGAGAGCGGCGACGCGGCGGTGCGGCGCGCGCAGCTCTCCGGCGAACTGGAAGCCGAGCGTCGTGGCCTGGAGCGCGCGGAGCGAGAACGCGAACGCCGCGCCGAACGGATCGCGCTGCTGGAAGGCAAGCTCGCGGCCGACCGTGCGCTGCTGCCACGCGCGCAGCGACTGACCGAGCTGTTGCGCCGCTACGCCGCCGCCGTGCGAGCGCTCGCCGTCACGGCGGAGGCTGAACTTGACGCCGACCGCAAAGCGGGGGAGGGCGTCGCGCAAACGCTTCGCGAATGCTCTGCGCGCGAGGCCGAACTTCAAGGCGAGCTGCGACGCAAAGGCGACGAGCTGACCGGCGTTGAGGTACGTCGCCAGCGGGCCAAAGATCAACGCCAGGAAGCGGCGCTGGCGCTCGCCGAAGTTGCCGAGCAGCTTGGGCTCTCGCCGCAGGCGCGCGAGCAGCCGCTGCCGGACGAACGTCGCGAAGAGCTCACGCGCCAAGCCGAGCGCGTGCAACGGCGCCTCCAGCAGCTCGGCCCGGTCAACCCGCTCGCCGAACAGGAATATGAGGAGGCACTTGCCGAAGCGCAGGAGCTGGAAGCCCAGCGCGGCGACCTGGAGACGGCACTGCGCGAACTCGCGACGCTGATCAAGGAGACCGACCAGCAGATTCGCGACACCTTCGAGCAGACGTACCGCGCTGCCGCCGCGAACTTCACCGAACTGGCCGCGCAGGTTTTTCCCGGTGGTTCGGGGCGGCTGCGACTGGTGGAAGCCGACGATGCTGGCGACGAGCACGCCGGTGGAGCGACCGCCGAAGGTGGCGCCGACGGCGATGAACCGGATGGGGACGATGATGGCCGCACTGCCGCCGATACGGCAGGCGTCGAAATCGAAATCACGCCGGCTGGCAAGTCGATGAAGCGGCTGTCGCTGCTCTCCGGCGGCGAGAAGTCGATGACCGCGCTCGCGTTCATGTTCTCGGTGTTTCTCGCGAGTCCATGTCCGTTCTATGTGCTCGACGAGGTCGAGGCGGCGCTCGACGACCTCAATATCGGGCGTTTTCTCGAACTGCTGCGGGCGTATCGCGATCGGGCGCAGTTCATCGTCGTGACCCATCAGAAGCGCACGATGGAAGCTGCCGACGTGCTGTACGGCGTGTCGATGGCCGGCGACGGCGTCTCGAAGGTGATCTCGCGGAGGTTGTCGGAGGCGCAGCCCGCCGCGCCATGACGTGGCGAACATCGCGCCGCTCTGAGAAGCGCTGCTCGCATACTGACCGCTAGTCAGATAAGGTCAATTTCCTCCCAGGAGGTCGTATGCCTGCCACGACGCAAATCGCCATCAGCTCGCCGATTTCGCAGTTGGCCCCGCTGCCGCCGAATCGCCGCATGCGCCGCCGCGATGTCGCGCGATTCATGCGGCGCTTTGCCGGCAAGGATCTCCTGGCGGCGCTCGCCACGCTTCCCGGCGATCAAGGCTTGGTGTGGACCAACGCCGGTGGGGCTCCGCTCGCGTTCATCCGCGATCCTGAGCATGCGCGCCAAGTCTTGGTGACCAATCAGGACAACTACGTCAAAGGCAACGACTACCGCATCCTCGCCGTGCTGTTCGGCAAGGGGCTGCTGACGAATTTCGATCTCGCGCACTGGCAGCGCCAGCGCAAGCTTGTCCAGCCGCTCTTCGCCAAACGTCACCTCGAGCCGATGGCGACGCACATGATCGGCGGCGGGCGGCGGATTTGCGTCGGCCAGGGGTTCGCGCTGCTCGAAGGGGTACTGATGGCCGCGATGATCGCGCAGCGCGTGCGCTTTGATCTCGTGCCCGGCACGCAGGTGCGCAACGGTGTCGCGATCACGTTGCGGCCGCGTGGCGGCATGCCGATGTCGGTTCGCGAGCGTCCCGATGCTCCGCCGCTGGTGCGATAGCGGGGCGACGACGATGCACTGCACTCGGCGCCCCGTGAGATGCGTCCGCGATGTGGAAAGGTGGCTGGTATGACGTCGCAGACGTTGCCCGGCACAGAACTCGACGGCCCGCAGGTGCCGGAGCCGACGGCGGCGGTGACCCTCAACCGCCGCCAGATGATGCGGCTCTTCGCGCAGGCGTCGCGCCGCGATTTCACCGACATCATGGACGGCTTCCCCGCCGGTTCGGGGCTGGTGAAGCTGGCGGTGCCGGGCGCCCCGGTGGTGTTCGTGCGGCACCCCGCCCACGCCCGTGAGATTCTCGTTACCGACCAGGACCTCTGGCAGAAGGGGGTTGACTACAAGATCCTTGCGTTGCTGCTCGGGCAAGGGCTGCTGACCAACGAGGATCCGGACGGGTGGCAGCGCAACCGGCGGTTGGTGCAGCCGCTGTTCGCGCGCCGGCACTTGCAGCCGATGGCCGAACACATCACTGGTGCAGCGGCTGACTGGCTGGACGAGTTGGGCGCTCGCACGCAACCCGGCGACACGCTCGACGCCAGCCGGGAGATGATGGGCCTGACGTTGCAGGTCGTCGGGCGTGCGCTGTTCGGTGCGCAGATCCCTGCGCCGACGGTGCGCACCGTCGGCGAGGCGCTGACCGAGGTGCTTGACGCGGCCGGTTCGTATCTCGATGCGATGGCGGTGATGCGGTCGCTGAGCCGGCTGCCGCGCGTGACCTTCGACGATGTGCTGCGGTGGCGGCGTGGCGTGTGGCGCCAGGCGCAGCGCGGCAAGGCGTCGCTGGATCGGGTGGTCTACGAGCTGATCGAGCAGCGGGCTGCCGCGAGCGCTGAGGCTGGCGCCGAGGATCTGCTGTCGCTGCTGTTGACGGCGCGCGACGAGCGCGGCGATACGGCGCTCGACACCGAACAGGTGCGCGATGAGGTGATGACCTTCCTCGCCGCCGGCCATGAGACGACCGCCAACGCGATGACCTGGCTCTTCCTGCTGCTGTCCCGCAATCCGGCGGCGCGGCAGCGACTCGAAGCGGAGGTCGACGAGGTGCTGGGCGGGCGCACGCCGACGCTGGCCGACGCCGACGCGCTGCCGTGGACGAACGCCTGCTTTCAGGAGGCGATGCGGATCTTTCCGCCGGTGCCGGCGATCAGCCGCGTCGCGATCCGCCGGCGCGAGCTGGGCGGGGAGCTGCTGCCGGCCGGGACGGTCGCGGTCGTCGCGCCATTTCTGATTCACCGCGACCCGCTGCTGTGGCCGAACCCGGAGGGCTTTGATCCCGAACGGTTCATGCCCGGTCCCGATGGTCGCCCGCCGGCCCGTCATAAGCAGGCATTCATGCCGTTCGGTGCGGGGCGGCGAGTCTGCGTTGGGCAGGGCTTCGCGCTGCTTGAGGGCGTGCTGCTGACGGCGATGTTCGCGCAGCGTTACCGCCTCGATCTTGCGCCGGGTGCGCGCATCGGGCGTGACAGTGCGATCACGATGCGGCCCAAGCACGGCATGCCGATGACGCTGCACGCACGGTAGCGCGGAGGCGGACCGATGCACCGAAACTCGGTGTGCCACATCGTGTTCGTTCGAACACGTTGTGGCAGGTCAAGCTGTGGCTAGAGCTGCTTTTCGGCCCAGTGCGCGGCGTATGGATTGCCGTTGTAATCGGGAATCGGCTGATATCCGGAAGCGAGGTACAGCGCCATCGCATGCGGCTGGCCCGAGCCGTGCTGCAAACGCACGCGCGTGTAGCCGGCATCGCGGGCGCGCTGTTCGACGAAGCGCAACACCTCGCCGGCGATCCCGCGCGAACGGTACCGCGGGATCACGTAGATCCGTTTGATTTCCGCGAGGCCCGGCTCGTCGAGTGCTTTGAAGCCGCCGCACGCCACCGGATGGCCGTCGCGCCACGCGATGAAAAAGCCGCCGTCCGGCGGCGCCAGCTCGGCCGGTGTGGCGGTTGGGCGCGGGCCGTCGAGCTTGCCGTACAGCGCGTCGAGTTCGGCGAGCATCGCGGCGATCAGTTCGCGTCCCGGTGAAACCCCGGAATCGGCAGGGAGGATGTCGAGGCGCTGCGTCACCTGGCTCCCACGGTATCGCTGCCGAGCTGGCGCAGATCGGTATCGTCGCGGACGGCAATGGCACGCGACTGGTCTGACCTCGTTCTCATCCCCGAAGGGTCCGGCCTGCCGGAGCCGGCGACTCCGGAGAAGCGCCGCCGGTTCTTCAAGCGGTTCCGGGAGGGGTTGGGGCGCACGCGCGAGGCGCTGGGCGCGGAGGTTCGCGCGACGCTCTTTGACACGCTCGACTCGGCGGCGTGGGAGCGCCTGGAGGAGGCGCTGATCGGTGCCGATGTCGGTGCTCCGGCGACAGCCCGCATCGTCGCGCGGCTCGAAGAGGTCGCAGGTGGCGGTGCGACCGGCGAGCAACTCACCGATGAACTGGCGCGACTGCTCGCGCAAGGCGCAACGGTCGGCAGCGATGCTGCGCGTCACATCGATCTGCGGGCGCGCCCGTCGGTGGTCTTGGTCGTTGGTGTCAACGGCACCGGCAAGACGACGAGTGCCGGCAAACTCGCACACCATCTCCGCACGACGCTCGGGTTGCAGGTCGTGCTCGCCGCAGCAGACACGTTCCGCGCGGCGGCGGTCGAGCAGCTTCAGGTGTGGGGGCAGCGGTCAGGCTGCGAAGTGGTGACCGGCCCGCCGAACAGCGACCCCGGCGCCGTCGCGTTCAGCGCGATCGACCGTGGCCTGGCGACCGGCGCCGACGTGATCGTGATCGATACGGCCGGCCGCCTTCATACGCAGGATCAGCTGATGGCCGAGCTTGGCAAGATCCGCCGCGTCATTAGCCAGCGGCTCGATGGCGCACCGCACGAGACGCTGCTGACGATCGATGCGACGACCGGGCAAAACGGCCTGCGCCAAGCGGAGATCTTCAGCTCGGTCACGCCGGTCGATGGGATTGTGCTGACCAAGCTCGACGGCACCGCGAAGGGCGGCATCGCCGTCGCGATCGCCGACAAACTCCAGATCCCCGTCAAGCTCGTCGGGGTTGGCGAAGGGGTCGAAGATTTGCGTCCGTTCGATGCCGACGACTTCGCCGGAGCACTCCTGACCTAGGCTGCCCAGATCGGTCGGCGAACGGCGCCCGGCGGGCAGATAGGATCGCCTCGACATGTCTGTGTTGTTTTGGGTCCTGCTTGCCATTGCGCTCGGCGTGATCGAAATGATCTCGATCACCTTCTTCCCGGTTTTCTTTGCGTTGTCGGCGTTGCTTGCGCTCGGCGTCTACCTGGTTGGCGGCGAAGATTGGCTGCAATGGCTGGTGTTCGGGTTCGGTGGTCTGCTGCTCAGCGGCGCGGTACGGCCGATCGCGAAGCGGCAGATGGACAAGGGGCCGACGCTCAAGAATCCCGTTGACGAACTCGCGGGACGCCGTGGCGTCGTCGAGGTGGCGATCAACGGGCGGGCAGGCACCGGCACGGTGCGGCTCGGCGGTCAGGTCTGGACGGCGGTCCCCGAAGACGAACTCGGGACGATCGACGCCGGGACCGACATCGAAGTCAAAGCAGTTCGGGGTGCGACGGTGGTCGTCGCACCGGTCAACGATCTCACGCGTACGGGGGTGCGCTAAATCATGGGCTACGTCTTTTTGGCAATTGCCGTTTTCATCCTGTTCTTCGTCCTACGGTCGGTCAGGATCATTCCGCAGGCACGCAAAGCGATCGTCGAACGGCTCGGCAAATACAACCGCACGCTCGAACCGGGACTCACGATCGTCGTGCCGTTCATCGACAGCGTCAAACCGCTGATCGACATGCGCGAACAGGTCGTGACCTTCCCGCCTCAGCCGGTTATCACCGCCGATAACGTCACGGTGCAGATCGACACCGTCATCTACTTCGTCGTGACTGACGCTGAGAAGGTCACGTACGGCAACGCCAATCCGCTGCAAGCGATCGAGCAGCTCACGACGACGACGCTGCGCAATGTTGTCGGCGGGATGACGCTCGAACAGGCGCTGACCGGCCGTGATCGCGTCAACGGCGAACTGCGCACCGTGCTCGACGAGACGACCGGCGATTGGGGCATCCGCATCCGCAACGTCGAGATCAAGGCGATCGATCCGCCGCCGTCGATCCAGGAGGCGATGGAGAAGCAGATGCGTGCCGAGCGAGACAAGCGCGCGCAGATCCTCAACGCGGAAGGCGTTCGCGAGGCGCAGATCCTCACCGCCGAGGGTGAGCGCCAGTCGAACATCCTGCGCGCCGAAGGTGAGCGGCAAGCCGCGATCCTCGCCGCCCAGGGTGAGCGTGAGGCGCAGATCCTCAAAGCCGAGGGCGAGGCGCAGGCGATCAACAACGTGTTCGGCGCAATCCACCAGAGCAACCCCGATCAGGCGCTGCTGAGCTACCAGTATTTGCAGATGCTGCCAAGGCTTGCGAACAGTTCGGCCAACAAGGTGTTCGTGATCCCGACCGAGTTCACCGACGCTGCGAAGGGCCTGGCGAACATCGTGCCCGGCACCGGCACGATCCCGCCGCTGGCCCCCGAGGCGAGCAAGCCGCCGAAGGCGTAGCCTTCGCAGCCGATGTTCGACGCGCTTTCCGAACGGCTTCAGTCCACCCTGGACGGGGTCCGCCAACGTGGCACCCTGACCGAGGGCGATATTGACGCGGCGATGCGCGAGGTCCGCCTCGCGCTGCTCGAAGCCGATGTCAACCTGAAGGTCGTTCGCTCCTTCACCTCCAAGGTGAAGGAGCGCGCGCTCGGCGCCGAGATCATCGGCTCGCTGAACCCGGGCCAGCAGGTCATCGGGATCGTGCATGAGGAGCTGGTGCAGCTCCTCGGCGGCGAATCGCAGGAGCTGAAGTTCGCGGGCCGCCCGCCGACGGTGATCTTGCTCGCCGGCCTCCAGGGGTCTGGCAAAACGACGGCGGCAGCCAAACTCGCGCACCTGCTCAAAGAGGAGCATGGCTCCTCGGTCGCGCTTGCCGCCTGCGATATCTATCGCCCGGCGGCGATCGACCAGCTCGTGACGATGGGCGAGCGTGCCGGCGCGACGGTCTACCAGCGCGGCACTGAGGTCGACGCGGTCACGATCGCCACCTGGGCACTGGAGGAGGCCAAGAAGAACGGCAAAGATGTGCTGATCGTCGATACGGCCGGCCGCCTGTCGATCGACGAGCAGCTGATGGACGAGTTGCGCCGCGTGCGCGACGCGATCCAGCCGGACGACACGATCCTCGTCGTCGATGCGATGACCGGCCAGGATGCCGTCAACGTCGCGGAGAACTTCGGCGCGGCGGTGCCGCTCGACGGCGTGATCATGACCAAGCTCGATGGTGACGCCCGTGGTGGTGCCGCGCTCTCGGTCAAGGAGATCACCGGCAAGCCGATCTTGTTTGCCTCAACCGGCGAGAAGATCCCGGATTTCGAACGCTTCCATCCTGATCGCATGGCCCAGCGCCTGCTCGGGATGGGTGATGTGCTCTCGCTGATCGAGCAGGCCGAACGGCAGGTCGACGAGGACGAAGCGCGCGCGCTAGAGAAGAAGCTGCGCCGTGGCGAGTTCACGCTTGAGGACTTCCTCGGACAGATCCGCATGATGCGCCGGATGGGTCCGCTGTCGAGCCTGCTGGGGATGATCCCCGGGCTTGGCCGCCAACTGAAGGACGCGAAGGTCGACGATTCGGCGGTCAACCGGATCGAAGCGATCATCCTCTCGATGACCCCGCAGGAGCGCCGCGACCCGAAGATCATCAACGGCTCCCGCAAGCGCCGGATCGCCGCCGGCTCCGGTACGACGATCCAGGAGGTCGGCCGGCTGCTCAATCAGTTCGAGCAGATGCGCAAGGTGATGAAGCAGATGTCGCGCGGCAAGGGCCCCGACCTGGGCGCCTTGATGCAGCAGCTCGGCCGCCGTTAGCGGGGTGGGTGGCGCGGCTGCGGCGGCGCGCCGGCTTCCCAGTTGGGGCGTGACTGCACGACGCGGGCGCGCCCGCTACTCTGGTCCGTCGAATGGTTCGACTCCGACTCACCCGCGTAGGCGCGAAAAAGAATCCGATCTGGCGTATCGTCGCCACCGACCAGCGCAGTCCGCGTGATGGTCGCTTCATCGAGATCCTCGGCCGTTACAACCCGCAGACCGAGCCGTCGACCATCCAGGTCGACGCCGAGCGGGCCCAGTACTGGCTCGATCGTGGCGCCCAGCCGACCAACCAGGTCAAGAAGCTCCTGCGCTTGCAGGGCATCAAGGCGTAACGCGCCGCACGCTTCCATGAGCGACGCCGCCGCAGCACGCGCGATGCTCGAAACCGTCGTGGCGCCCCTGGTAGGGCATCCCGATGCGATCGAGATCACGGAGGAAGCCGGCGGTGACGAGGGCACCGTGGTCCTTGAGCTGTCACTCGACGCCGCCGATTATGGCCGCGTGATTGGCCGCGGTGGTCGCACAGCGAACGCGGTTCGCCAACTCGTCCGGGCCGCTGCCGTGCGTGACGGACGCCGCGTGCTCGTCGACATCGTCCAGTGATCGGTTCCGCCGGGCAGGCCCCGGAGCGCGTTCCCGCCGGCACGATCGGCAAGGCGCACGGTCTGGATGGATCGGTGTATGTCGTTGCACCGGTCC
Organism: Patulibacter sp.; assembly: GCA_047604965.1. GTDB lineage: Bacteria > Actinomycetota > Thermoleophilia > Solirubrobacterales > Solirubrobacteraceae > JAGIBJ01. The sequence continues at coordinate 13,296 of JASGGQ010000057.1, forward strand.
CGGCACTGCTGGCCAAAGGCGCGCAAGTCTTCGTCGATGGCGAGGCCGAGCCGCGCGTCGTGCAGCGCCGCGCCGGCACCGACGAACGCCCGCTCGTACGGCTCTCCGGCTGCGCCACGCGCAGCGACGCAGAGGCGCTCCGCGGCCGGGCGTTGATGGTTGCGCTGGAAGACGCGCCGCAACTCGGCGACGACGAGTACTGGGCGCACGATCTTGTTGGCTGCGCGGTGCGTGCGCAGGATGGTGAGCAGCTTGGCGAGGTCCGCGAGTTGCGGGCGTACCCGAGCTGCGAAGTGCTGCGGGTCGATGGCGGGCCACGCGGCGAACTGCTGATCCCAATGGTCCGCGACGCGATTGTCGCGGTCGCCCTCGACGTGCGCCAGATCACCGTCGACGCCGAGTTTCTCGCGCTCGACCCGTAGACGCTGCGCCACGCCGGAGCCGGTCGCCGCGCATCTGCCGCCGCGACGCGCCACACTTGGCCGGCACGCATGCAGCTCGACGTCGTCACGCTCTTTCCCGATTCGCTCGACTGGTTTGCGGGCCAACGCCATGTCCGTAACGCCGTCGACGCCGGGCATGAGGTTCGCGCGCTCGACCCGCGGCCGTTCACGCCGCTCTCCGGGCGCCAGGTCGATGACACGCCGTTCGGTGGTGGAGCGGGGATGGTGCTGCGGGTCGACGCGATGGAGGCTGGCTTGCGCGGCTTGTACGGCGTCGATCCGGTCGAGCTTGCCCAGCAGCGGCGGGTGATCGCACTCGTTCCGAATGGTCGCATCCTCGACGATGTGCTCGTCGACGAACTGGTGCAAGAGCCGGCGATCACGTTGTTGTGCGGGCGCTACGAGGGCTTCGACGAACGGATCCTCGAGCGCTTCACGACCGATCGCGTGTCGCTCGGCAAGTACGTGCTTGCCGGCGGCGAACTGGCGGCGATGGTGGTGATGGATGCGATCGTGCGCAAGTTGCCCGGCGCACTCGGCCACGACGATTCGGCGGCCGAGGAGTCCTTTTCGGCGGAGCTCGGCGGCGATCCCGAGTATCCGCACTACACCCGCCCGGCGCAGTGGCGCGGGTGGGAGGTGCCGCCGGTGCTGCTCTCCGGCAACCACGCGGCGATTGCGGCGTGGCGACGCGAACAGGCGCGGCTGCGCGGCGAGGCCAACCCCTCCGGGCGACTCGTTCGCTAGCCACTCGCTATCATGGGCGACCCCGCGCGCGCCTTTGGCGTCCTGCCCTGCGCGCCGACCGACTTCCTTTCCTATGAGCACCGTTATCGAGAGCCTCGAGCGCGAGCAGCTGCGCCGCGTTCCGTCCTTCCAGCCGGGCGATCGCGTCCGCGTGCATTTCCAGGTCATCGAGGGCAGCCGCCGTCGTGTCCAGGTGTTCGAGGGCGTTGTCCTCAAGCGTCAGGGCCACGGCGTGCGTGAGACGTTCGTCGTGCGCAAGCAGTCCTTTGGCGTTGGCGTTGAGCGGCAGTTCCCGCTGCACTCCCCGAAGATCGAAAAGATCGAAGTTGCCGCGCGTGGCGATGTGCGTCGCGCCAAGCTGTACTACCTGCGCGATCGCGTCGGCAAGGCGGCTCGTGTGCGTGAGCGCCGCTACACCGGCCCGGAGGAGATCGTCGAGCCCGGTCTCGTGAGCGATCCAACGCAGGCCGAGCTTGAAGCGCAGGCTGCGGCTGAAGCTGAGGCGGCGGCGAAGGCCGAAGCCGCAGCGACCGACGTCGAGGGAGACGCGGCCGCCGAGGCGCCGGCTCCGACCGACGCCGAACAGGCGTAGGGAAGCACCGCGATCAGTTGCGGGGGCGATGGTTGGGACGCCCGGGGTATTGCGCAAAAGGCGACGCACGGGGAACGATCGGTCGTCGGAGCGGGAACCGGGGCCATGGTGGTCATCCTTCTGCCTCAATGGCCGTGGTGAAGTTCACCACTCCAGGCATTGTCGGCAGGTGACCCCGCTCGGCACTGAGCAGGTAAGCCTTCGCAAGCTTTTGCCAGTCCGCCGGATCGGTGGCCTGTAGCACCGACGGACAGGCGGAAGACGCATGAGCAAAAAACACAACACCGACGAGCAAGAACATGGCAGCAGTTGGGTGGAGACGATCGGCGTCGTCATCGGCGCGCTGGCGCTCGCACTGCTGATCCAGCAGTTCCTCGTCAAGCCGTACAAAATCCCGTCGGCGTCGATGGTCCCGACGCTCGTTGAAGGACAGCGGGTGCTGGTCAACCGGCTCGGCAACAACTTCGGCGATCCGAAGGTTGGTGACATCTACGTCTTCCGGCCACCGATGGGCGCCGGAACCGGTGAATGCGCGGAGCCTCGTTCCCCCGGTCACGCCTGTGTGAAGGCGGTCTCCGGCAAGTTCAGCGAGACCTACGTCAAGCGGGTCGTCGGTGGTCCCGGCGATCGCCTCCAGGTCCGCGAAGGCCATGTGATTCGCAACGGCAAAGAGGTCGATGAGCCGTACGCCCGGGAGTGCAGTGGCGAGATCTGCAACATCGCGGCGTTCACGGTGCCCAACGGCCACTACTTCATGATGGGCGACAATCGCGGCGACAGCAGCGATTCCAGATATTGGGGGCCGGTGCCACGCAACTACATCATCGGCCGGGCCTTCGCGACGTATTGGCCGCCGAAGCGCATCGGCGGCCTGTAGGAACCGGTTTCGCGATGCAGAGCGTGCGGCCGAGCGGCATCGCGCGTGCGCGGCGCGCGCGTCCCGGTGAGCGGGCGGCTGCGTTGGTGTTGGCCGACGCCGCGCGCGGCGACCTGATCGCCGGTGCTGACGAGGCGGGACGCGGCTGCTTGGCCGGTCCGCTCGTTGCCGCCGCCGTGCTGCTGGCACCGGTCCGGCTCGTCGGCTTGATCGAGTACGACGACGCCGAGCAGCCCAGCCCGCCCCGGATGCGCGGTGGGCTGGAGCGGCTCGACGATTCCAAGCGCGTGCCGAAGCAGCGCCGCCGCGATGTCGCTGTTGCCGTGATCGAACAGGCGATCGAGGTCGCGGTGGTCGTTCGCAGCGCCGCGACGGTCGACCGCGAGGGGCTGCACCGCAGCAATCTCGCGATCCTCGGCGAGGCGCTCGATCGCGTCAACGGGCCGGTCGCC
>JASGGQ010000058.1:0-16391 GCA_047604965.1 Patulibacter sp.
GCGTGCGCGCCGGCCGCCGGCCGAGCGTCGAGATTTGGCCCCTATAGGGGCCAAATCTCGACGCTCGGCGAACGTTAGATGCCGAGGGTGACGGCGCCGATCACCTCGCGCCACCACGCCTGCTCGCCGTCGCTTTCGGCGAGCCGCAGCCGCCGCTCGGCGGCGCGGCGCAGATCGCGTGGCGACCCGACTGCCGTGAAGCGACCGGTATATGCGAAGCGGCCATCTTGCAACGCGACGACGGCGCCCGGCTCGTCGCGCCGCGTACGCAACTGGTCGATCACCGGCACGCCGCTGACCGTCTCCGGGCGAGCCGGATTGCCGTCCTGCTCGCGCCACGGACCGGTATGGAAGATCGTCGCTTTGCGCACGCCGACCGGTCGCCGTTCCGGTCGCAACATCGGGCCTCGCCGCCAGCGCTTGAGCAGCTGCTGGAAGTCGGCGAATGCTTCCTGGCGGACGAGGATGTGCAGCTCGTCGCCGGCATGGATGACCGTCGAACCGCGCGGCGGAACTGCGGTGTTGTGTTGAACGATCAAGTTCAGCAGCGCGTCGCGTGGCAGCTCCAAATCGCGCACATGCAAGCCGACGATCGCATCCTCCGGGCGGACGGCGTACTGCACCACCTCCGCGCCGAGCCGGCGCACGGCGCGCGTTTCCATCAGCGGTGCGGGAATCGCGCGATGCTCGGTCGTGACGCCCAGCCGTTTGGCAAGCGGCTCGAAGGTTGCCGCTTGCAGCACCGTGCTGACCGTTACGGCGAAGAAGACGATGTTGAAGATCTGGTGGCCGCCCGGCACGTCGGCGATGATCGGGAAGGTCGCCAGCACGATCGGCACGGCGCCACGCAGGCCGGCCCACCCGAGCACGAGCCGCTCCGCGAGACTGAACTTCATCCGGCCGAGCACCAGGACCACCGCCACCGGCCGCGCTACGACGGCGGTCAGCAGCGCGAGCAGCGTGCCTTGCAGTGCGACATCCGGGAGTTCCGATGGGAAGACGAGCAGGCCGAGGGTGAGGAAGAGGCCGAGCTGCGCGACCCACGCAAGTCCCTCATGGAAGGTTTCGATCGTGCGCTGCGCCGGGATCTCCTCGGCGGTCAGCGCGACGCCGCAGAGGAACACCGCCAGAAAGCCCGAGCCGTGCAGCGTGTCGGCGCCGCCGAAGGCCAGCGACGCGATCGCCAGCGACGCGACCGGATACAGGCCGGCTGAGCCGAGTTTGACGCGCCGCAGCAGCCAGCCACCAAGCACGCCCACGCCCACCCCGATCACGGCCCCGGCGATGAGCTGACGGAGGAAGAGCACGAGGACGTCCCAGCCGTCGGTGCCGGGAATCGTGATCAGCTCGATGAGCGCGACCGTCAACAGCACGGCGACCGGATCGTTGAGGCCCGCCTCGCCCTCCAGCGTGTGTGCCAGGCGCCGCCGGATCGTTGAGCCGCGCATGATCGCGAAGACCGCTGCCCCATCGGTCCCGGCGACGATCGAACCGAGCAGCAGACTTTCGAGCACGCTGAGATCGAGCAGCCACCACGCGATCAGGCCAGTGATTGCGGCCGTTACCACCGTGCCGAAGGTCGCGAGGATGCTCGCCGGCTTGGAGACTTCGCGCAGCGCCGAGAGCTCGATCGCGAGGCCGCCTTCGAAGAGGATCAGCGCCAGCCCGGTGATGCCGACCGCTCGTGCAAGCTCATAGTCGTTGAAGTCGATCCAACCGAGCCCGTCGGAGCCGGCAAGCATTCCGATGCCCAAGAAGGCGACCAGTCCGGGGACCCGCAAGCGGCCGGCGAGCAGCGAGGCGCCGAGTGCGACCGCCAGCAGCGCGCCGACGACCAGGATCGTTTCACCCTCATGCATGCGCAGAGCACCCCCGGCGCTGCGCGTCGAGGGCGGAAACATGGATCACGCTGTCTACCCTGACACATTGCCACTCGCTCTCGCGCATGCAAACGTGCCGACATCGGCAGATCGCGGGTCGCGGTGGCGTGATCGGTCACCTTGGGGTGTGCGTCGGCGCAGCGGTTGGTGCTGCGGACCGGTGCGCCGGACGGCGGATAGTGTGGGGCTATGCCCGCATCGCAGCAGCCACGGATCGCCCCCGGCGGGCCGCGCGAGATCGGACGCCCGACCTGGTGGCTCATGCGAATCGTCGCCAAGCACACCGGCGGCCCGGTCCCGAATGTGATGCGGACGCTGGCACGGCATCGCGGATTGTTTTTGCCGTGGCTGCTGTACTCGTCGCGGCTGATGCCGTTCGGGTCGTTGCGCGGCTGCGAGTCGGAGCTGATCATCCTGCGTGTCGCCGCGCGGACCGGTAGCGCGTACGAGCGCTTTCACCATGAGGCGCTTGGCGCGCAGGCTGGTTTGGGTGCGCAGGTGATGGCGTGGACGGCGCAGCCGGTCGGATCAGGCGCGCCGGCGCCGGACGGCGATGGGATCGAGCGAGAGGTCGCCGAGCTGCTGGTGCGCGCGACCGATGAGCTGCTCGACGGCCGCGACCTCTCCGACGCCACCTACGCCGCGCTGGCCGCCCGCTACGATGAGCGCCGCCTGCTGGAGATTTGCCTGCTTGCTGGGCACTACGCCGCGCTGGCTGGGACGCTCAACGCCGCGCGCGTGCAGCTCGAGCCCGGCGCCGGGATGCACAAGCTGCGCTGACAGGCGGAGCGAATCCGGTCGACAGTTCGACCGGCGTGTTGGTGTTGCGACGAACACCAACACGCACGCCGAGATGCGGTGTGGTGGCCCGGTCGGCTGGACCGGATGCGTGTGTGCGTGTGTCGCGCTACCGGCCGGTGAAGGTTGCGTTGCCGGGGCCCACGTCGAGGAAGCTGCGCACGGCGTTCTGGAGATCCTCAGTGGCGAAGAGATCACCGCAGACATCCGGCACGAGCGCATCGGCCGCCGCAACACCGCCGCTGGCCTGCGCGGCGAGAATCGCTCGGGTTGCGTTGTGCGCGATCGTCGGGCCGGCCGCCAGCTCCCGCGTCAGCTCTCTCGCGCGCGCGTCGAACTCCTCCGGTGCGACGAGCTGCGTCACGACGCCCCAGTCGTGCAGCTCCTGTGCGCCGTAGAGGGCGCCGCTCATCACGAACGCTTTCGCGCGCGCGGTGCCTGCGCGCGCCGCCAGTCGCTGCGTGCCACCCATTGAGGGCGTCAGCCCGACGACCTTCTCGACGAGCCCGAACTTCGCCTTCGGCGAAGCGATCAGTAGGTCGCAACCGAGCGCCAGTTCCAGTCCCCAGGTGAGGCACAGCGCGTGCGCGGCGAAAACCGACGGGCACGGCAGCGCCTCGATCCGCTGCGTGAAGCCGAGCAGCCGCACCCACAGGTCGTGGCCGCCCTGCGCGGAGCGGCCCGCGAACTGTTCGACGTCAACGCCGCCGGTCCACACCTTGCCCTCGGCGCGCAGCAGCAGCGCGCGCGGTGGGTCGGCCTCCAGTTCGCCGATTGCCACATCGAGCTGGTCGGTCAGCGCTGCGGTGAGCAGGTTCAGTGGCGGCGCGTCGATGGTGAGGATTGCGACGTCTCCGTCGCGGATGATCGAGACCAGGGCGTCGGACATGCCGCCATCATGACCGGCCGAGCGTCGAAATAGTGCCCCTATAGGGGCTAAATTTCGACGCTCGGCGTGGCTGGTGCTGGTGCTGGTGGCGCCGCGACGGACTGGCGCCGTGGCAGCGTCGTGTAGGACTCGATGTCGAACCGCTGCGTGAGCGCGCGGAAGCGGAAGGTGAAGTCCGGCCACAGCGTCGTGTTGCGGCCGTGCTCGTCGATGTACCAGCTCGCGCAGCCGCCGGTCGTCCACACCGTCTGCGACATCCGGCGCTGAAGCTCATCGTTCCAGCGGCGGAACGGCTCGGGCTGCACGTCGACCTGCGCGATCTGGTGCTGCTCCATCTGCCGCAGCGCATCGAGCACGTACTGGACGCTCGCCTCAACCATGTAGATCATCGACGAGTGCCCGAGCCCGGTGTTCGGGCCGAGTACGAAGAAGAAGTTCGGGAAGCCCGGCACCGTCGCGCCACGGTACCCCCGCATGCTGCCGTTCCACACGTCGGCGAGCGTCTGGCCGTCGGCGCCGCGCACATGGTCGGCGATCGGCAGATCGGTCACGTGAAAGCCGGTGCCAAGCACGATCGCATCGACCTCACGCTCCTCGCCGCTGGTGGCGATCACCGAACGCCGGCCGATCGCGCTCACGCCCGACGCGATCACCTCGACGTTTGGCTGCGCGAGCGCCGGGAAGTAGTTGCTCGACAACAGGATTCGCTTGCAGCCGATCGTGAAGTTCGGCGTGACCTTCTCGCGCAACACCGGATCCTTGATCTGGCGGCGCAGATGACGCAGCGCGAGGAACTGCGGCACCTTCATCACCAGCGGCTGGCGGGTGAAACCGACGACGTACGCCTCATGCGTCCAGTACAAGTAGCTGCGGCCGATCCGCTGCAACACCGGGAAGCGGCGAAACAACGCGCGACGCAGCCGTGAGGTCTTGTATTCCGGGCGCGGCAGCAGCCACGGCGGCGTGCGCTGGAACAGCTTCAGCTCGCCGACGACCTTTTGAAGTTCGGGGACGAACTGAATCGCCGACGCACCGGTACCGATCACCGCGACCCGCTTGCCGGCCAGATCGACCGAGTGATCCCATTCGGCGGAGTGGAAGACCGGGCCGTCGAACTCGTCGAGCCCGGGGAGCGCGGGGATCGACGGGGCGCTGAGCGGCCCGGTCGCGGACACGAGCACCTCGAACTCGTAGTCGCCTTGGCTGGTCGCCACCAGCCAACGCTGCGCGTCGCCGTCCCACTGCGCGTCTTGCACGACGGTGTTCAGGCGGGTGTTGCCCAGCAGCCGGTACTCGTCGACGATCCGGTTCGTGTAGTCGAGGATCTCGGGTTGATGCGCGAAGGTCGTCGTCCAGTCCGGGTTCGGCGCGAACGAGTACGAGTACAGGTTGCTCGGCACGTCGCACGCGCAGCCCGGATAGTCGTTGTCGCGCCAGGTGCCGCCGATCTGGTCGCCGCGCTCTAGCAGGATGAAGTCATCCTGGCCGGTTTGGCGCAGGCGGATTGCCATGCCGAGGCCAGCAAATCCGGTGCCGATGATGCCGACGCGCGCCCGGCGCGCCGCCTGTTTCGATGTGGTGCTCATGCGTGGTACCGAAGAGTACTTACACTGATGAAACTTGTCGAGCGCAGGTGGCGCGTCTCCTCTCGTCGGCTGCGCACCGGGGTCCGCGATCTGGCACCGTGTAGCCGATCAGGAGCTGCGTGCAGCCCCGCTGCGGGGCCACGCAGTTCGGCCCCTGCCCCGACTGCCACCGCCCCACCACGATGCGCAAGCTCTTTCTTACCGTTCTCCTGGCCGTTGTCGCTGCTACGCAGATGACGCCCGCCGCGCACGGTGCCGCCATCGGCATGGGCGACCAGAGCCCGACGCTCTTCGCGACGCCGGCCTTCACGCAACTCAAGAAGATCAGGACGGTGCGGTACATCGCGCCGTGGGATGTCGAAAACGACGCCGCCGCCCGCGCGACCGCTGACCTGTGGATCGCCAACGCCCGCGCCAAGGGCTACAAGGTGCACCTCACCTTCAACTACTCGCTGCGCACACCGGAGAAGCTGCCGACCGTCGCCGCGTACGTGAAGGCGACCAAGGCGTTTGTGGCGCGCCACAAGGGTGATGTGGAGACGTGGGGCGTCTTTAACGAAGCGAACCGCGGCACCGTCAAAGGACGCTTCGCGACACCGGGCCCGAAACTTGCCGCGCAGCTCTTTCTCGCCTTCCGCACGCAGGTCTGCAAAGGATGCAGCGTCGTCGGGCTTGACGTACTCGATGGCAACAGCGTCGCGCCGACGCTCAAGTACGTGACGTCGTTCCTGGCCGCCGCGAAGGGCGCCAAACCAACGATCTGGGGCTTTCACAACTACTCCGATGTCAACCGGTTCGGCACCGAGCGAACCGCTGCGTTCCTCAAGGTCGCGAAGGGAGGCAAAGTGTGGGTAACGGAAACCGGCGGCCTGTATCGCCTCGGCAACAGCTTCGCGCCGGACGCCACGCGGCAGGCGAAGGCGACCCGGCAGGTATTCACGATTGCCGCGAAGTTCCCACGGATCACGCGAGTGTACTTCTACAACTTCTTCGCGCCGGGCGCCGACCGTCCCGACGACATCTTCGATGCCGGGCTGGTCGATGCTGACGGCAAGCGGCGCGCGGCATACAACGTGCTGGCCGCCAAGGCAAAGTAGCCGCCGATACGCTGACGGCCATGACCATCTGGACCGTCATCCACGCCGTGCATCTGCTTGCGATGGCGTTCTTCATCGGCGGGCAGATCATGCTCGGCGCCGTGCTCGTGCCGGTGCTGCGTGGCCGCGAGGAGATGAAGCTCGTCGCGCGCCGGTTCGGCGCTGGTTCGCTGGTCGCACTTGGCCTGCTGATCCTCACCGGCGTGCAGCTCGCCGCCCACGACCATGCGTGGGGCGACGGCGTGCTGCAAGCCAAGCTGGTGCTGCTCGCGGTGCTGATCGGGGCGATGGGCTACCACGTCCACCACGGGGAGAAGCGCTGGCTGGACCCGGTGATCGGCGTGCTGTCGCTGGCCGTGATGCTGCTCGGCGTCACGCTCGCGCACTGAACGACCGTGCTGAGCGACTGCGAGCCGCGCGGGCGCCGCATCAACGGCCGCATCAACGGGAATTACTTGCGGAGGGGCATGGTCGCGGCCTGTCGCTGGGCGGGATCGGGCGGGAGCTTCGGGATCGACGCTCTGCCTGTGGGTCGGCGTGCGGCGCATGGTCGGCAGGGGGCGTCGACAGATGATCGAGCCGCCGGGCGCCGCGTGGTCGGTGGTAGCGGTGCGCGTCCGCGCCGGCGCGCGGGCGTTACGCCGGGTCTGCGGTGATGTCGGCTGCGCTGGGGCAGCTGACGCCGGTGCCGCTCAGGCCGCAGTAGCCGCCCGGGTGCTTGTGCAGATACTGCTGGTGGTAGCTCTCGGCGTAGTAGAACGGTCCGGCCGCAGCGATCTCGGTGGTCAGCGCGCCCAAGCCGCGCTCGGCCAGCGCACCGCCATAGCGCTCGGCTGAGGTTCGCGCCGCCTGCGCCTGCTGCGGCGTGGTGGTGTAGAGCGCCGAGCGGTACTGGGTGCCGATGTCGTTGCCCTGGCGATACCCCTGCGTCGGGTCGTGGCTTTCCCAGAACAGGCGCAGCAGTTCGTCGTAGGCGATCTGGCGCGGCTCGAAGATCACGCGCACCACCTCGGCGTGACCGGTGAGGCCCGAGCAGACCTCCTCGTAGGTCGGGTTCGGCGTCACCCCACCGGCGTAACCGACCGCCGTCGTCACAACCCCCGGCAGCTGCCAGAACAGCCGTTCGGCGCCCCAAAAGCAGCCGAGTCCGACGATCAACTCGCCGCTGCCGGATGGAAATGGCGGCACGATCGCCGAGCCGAGCACGGCGTGCACCGGGTCAACCGTCAGCGGCGTGGCGCGTCCCGGCAGCGCTTCATCGGGCGACACCATCGTAGCTTTGCGGCGCAGCGGCTCAAAGAGCATCGGATCCTCCTCGTGCCCCACGCTCGCAGCACGATGCGCGAGATGCACGGGGCGCTGGGAGTGAGCGTAGTGGGCTTTGCTGCCGCATCGCGACGGTGCGACCGACGGCTCAGCGCCACGTTCCTGCCACCTTCCGACCGCCGGTGTCGCCGCTTCGCTTTAGGGTGGCACTCGCCAGCACTCGCGAGGTTGTGCTCGGTGAACTGCGGCAGAGTCACAGCGATGTCATCGGGGTACAGATACGCGCCGCTGCGTGAGCGGCGTTTGCTGGTGGTGTTGGCCGGCGCGGCGTGCGTCGGAGTTCGCGCGGCAACGGCGCTCGAACGCGCGAACGTGCCGCACCTCGCGGCGCTCGCAGCGCGTGGCAGTTGCGCGCGCCTGCGGGCGGTCGCGCCGCACCTGCCGGCGCAGCCATCGGCCGCGTATGCCGCGCTGCTCGGCGTCGTTCCCCCGCAGGCGCCCGATCAGGCGGCGGTCGTCGCTGCGGCCAGCGGCGCCGCGCTGGCAGCTGGCGAGCGCTGCATGCTGGTTGAAGTTTGCGACCACGCCGGCCGGCCGGCGCCCGCGCTGCATGTCGCACGCGCCGCCGAGGTGTTGCGTGCGCGGCTGTCGCGCCAGCGGGTGATGATGCTGCCTGGTGGCCATCAGATTCTGCTCGCCGGCCCGCACCGGCCCGAGCTGCCGCAGGTCGACGGACTGGAGCTGCGGGGTGCGCCGGTCGGCTGGCTGCCGGCGAGCCCGCCACTGGACGAGCGCACCGTCGTCATCGCGGTCGTCGGTTCGCCGTTGCTGGGCGTCGCGCAGCTGCTCGGAGCGCGGTGCATCGCGGTCGACGCGTCCATCTCCGGTGCCGGTGCGCCGGCCGTCGTCCGGCTGCGCAGTCTGGCGACGCGCGAACTGCGCGCCGAGCCCGCAACGGTCGTGGTCGAAGCTGCTGGGCCGCTGCTTGCCCGCCGCAGCCAACGCGACGAAGATGCGCGTGAAGCGGCCGTGGCGGCGGTGCTCAGCGGTCTCGACCGGGGACTACTCGGTCCGCTGTACGCCGTTGCATCATGGTGTGGGACGGCGTTTGCGGTGACCGCAGATCTGCCACGCGCCGGGGATGGAACGCCGTGCCAAGGCGAGGTGCCACTGATCGTCGCCGGCTGGCGCGGCGGAGCGCCGGCACGTATGCCGCGCCGCCCGGTCGGAGTGTCGGTCTCGCTGCCGCCGGTATACAGCGAACGGGGCCTGCACGATCGGACGATCGTGACCACGCCGTTCGCGGTGCCGCCGGCGCAAGATCCCAACGCCCCGCAGCGCTTTGCCCGCGACGTGCAGACCGGCAGTATCGTCGGTCCATTGAACAATTCGCGCCGTGGGGAGTAGTCACGTGCGCCGCGAAGCCTGACCGACCGGGCCGACGCAGCGCGTTGACCGCACGCGGGCGTGTGGTCCGGCCGCGCGCCGCACCAGCGCAGCGACCGAGCGAAGAAGTGTGAAGTTGGACAGATCCGGCGCGTCCCATTGTGCGGGCGCGGGCGCCGTTGCTAGCGTCGCCGGAGATGTCCCGTCCCGCTGAGTCGCAGCGGCCTCGTTCCCTGTACGCAAACCGGCTGGTTGCGCTGTGGGTATGCCTGTCCGCGCTGTTGCTGATCGTGCCTGCCGGTGCGGGCGCGCACGGTGCCGACGTACTGGCCGACGAGCCGATCGTGTCGGGGATCGGCGGCGCCGTCGATTTCGAGGTGGCCCCAAACGGCGACCTGTACGTCGCCAAGCAGTCCGGCGCGCTGCTGCGCTACAACGCCGTCGAGGGCTTCGATCCCGCACATCCACGGTACGACCTCACCCCGCAGACGCTCTACAGCTTCTCGGTCACACAGCAGTTCGATCGCGGGTTCGTCGGCTTTACGCTCGACGCGGACTTCCCCTCCGAGCCGTATCTCTACGCGCTGATCACGCGCGGCTCGACGCCGTGGGTAGAAGCTGCACCGAACGGCAACCCCAACGGCGTCCGGCGCACCGCCGCCGTGGTGCGACTGACGATCGCGGCGGATGGAACGGCGACCGATCCCATCACGATTCTCGGCAACGACGCGGCAGCCGACCCCGACTCGACTTGCAAGCCGTATAGCGACGGGCAAGCTGCCGCGCACGGCGAAACCGACGACGCGCCGAACGGTGTGCGGATGACGACGCCGAGCAACGATGCAGGCGGCGCGAAGATCGCCGAATTCGATGAAGACAACCTGTACCCCGATGGCAACCTCAGTACGCGCGATGATGGTGCGTACGACTGCATTCCGTCGGACTCCGACACGCACGGCCTGGGCGACATCGTCGCCGCGCCGGACGGCTCGCTGCTGCTGAGCGTTGGCGACGCATCGCCGTGGCAGGGCTTCTCACGCGCGTCATTTCGTGCGTACAACCTGGAAAGCTACGCCGGCAAGATCCTGCGGATCGACCGTTCGGGTCACGGGGTTGAGGACCATCCGTTCTGCCCAGACGAAACCGACTTGACGCGCGTCTGCACGAAGATCTGGGCAATTGGGCTGCGGAACGCCTTTCGTATCACGCTGCTGCCGTCCGATCCGCAGTCGGGCGGCGATCCGGTGCTCGCGATCGGCAACGTCGGCAACTACGCGGTCGAAACGCTGACGGTCGCGCATGCAGGCGACAACATCGGTTGGCCATGCTGGGAAGGCACCTACTGGAATTGGTTCTTTGCCGACTCTCGGTCGGGCGGCGGCCTGATCACGGCGTGGGGAGGACCGCTGACGACGCCCACCGTCTCGGGAATGACCAGCTGCCAGCAGCTCACCGACCACTGGCCCGACCCGATCACGCCGGCCACGACGATCAGCCGGCCAACGGTCGAGTACTACCACTCGTCCGACCCCGACCAATCCAGCGCTGCGATCATCGCGGGCCCGCGCGTGGAAGCGGTGACCGGCGCCGACCCGAAGGTCGCGCTGCCCGACGAGTGGCTCGGCTCGCTGGTCTTCGGCGATTACGCGCAAGGCTGGTTGATGCGACTGTCGCCCGACCCCGACGACAGCGCGAACGTCGACAGCGACGGCGGCCTGCTGACACCGGCCGACGAAGGCCGCGCGCCGACCGTCAACACCGATGCGACGGCCGGCACCGTCGATCCGCTGCTCGACCAGATCGCCGACGCCCCGGTCACCGACCCCGACGATCCGTGGTTCCGCCTGACAATGCGCCAAGGCCCCGACGGTGCGCTGTGGTATTTGCGCTTCGGCAGTGACGGCAGCGGCGGTTTGCACCGGTTGCGGACCGCGCCGCTGGTGACGGCGGAGGTCGAGCGAGTCACGGGCGAATGCGGAACTACGACCGGCGGCACGGTCACGCTCGTCGCGGCCGACGCCGGTCCCGACGCGACCTACGCCTGGGATGTCGATGGTGACGGCGTCGATGATGCCGGGCGCACGTCGCGCACGCTTGCGTTGCCGGTCGACGACATCAAAACGTTGACGGCGCGCGGCAGCGGCTGGGTGCGGCTGACGGTCCGGTCCGGTGACGACCAGGCGACGGCGATGCAGTACATCTGCCAAGGACCGACGCCGCAGCTGTCGATCACCGAGCCGGCCGATCATGCGCAGGTGGTGCTCGGCAAACCGGTCGTCGTGAAGGCGTCCCGTCCTGACGGCGATGCGGCGAACAGCGGCGTCAGCGACGACGACCTGGTGTGGGAGGCGTGGACGCATCACGGCGGCCAGCACATCCACCCGCTCAAGCAACGCACCGGCGGGACCGAACTCGTTGACGGCACCCCGCAGCTCCAGTTCACCGTCACCCCCGATGCCGGGCATGAGCTGGGCAGCTGGACCCGCGTACGGATCTCCTCGCCGACGGCGACCGGTGGCGGCGCGACGGTGATCCTCGAACCCAAGCCGGTGTCGGTAGCGTTGCGCTCCAGCCCCGCCGGAGCGACGATCGCGATGGCGCGTGACGTGGGGGAGAGCACCGTTGAGGCGGCCCCGGGTGACGTGACGGTCGCGGCCGGCTACTTCACCTCGTTGACGGCGACGCAGCGCTTCGCGAGCGCGGGCCACCTCTATGCGTTTACGAAGTGGAGCGACGGTCCGACGACCGCTGCTCGCACGTGGACGGTGCCGGATGACGGCGGCGACGCGCCGGTCGCCGAATACCAGGAGATCACGCCGACACCAACAGTGGAACCTGCTCCGACCCAGCTCGCGACGCCGACGCCGACGCCGACCGCGATCGAGCAGCGCACGCCGATCTCGGATGATCAGCCGACGCCAACGCCAACGCCGGCTGATGAGCCGCCGCCGACGCCGGTTGATCAGCCGACTCCAACGCCAACCGCTGAGGCGTCGATCGTGTTGGAGAGCGATCGTCTGCTGTTGCCGGCGACCGGCGACGACGTGCGCGGATCGGTCATGGCCGCCACCGCGCGGATCACGACCGCGAGGCGCGGGCGCGGGCAGACGGTCATCAGCGGGACGCTGCAACTCCCGAGAGCGGTCGATGCGACCGCTCTGGCGCTCAAACTCGCGGTGCGCAACGACGAATGCCGCTGGTGGCGCTTTGCGCGCAGCCGGTTCGCCGGGCAGAGCCGGCGTCGTGCGCGCAATCCGCGCACCACGATCTGCGTGCAGGCGCCGGCCTGGCGACTCGTGCGCGCCACCTGGAGCGGTGCTCAAGCGAGCTTCGCGGTGACGCTCAACCGGGCGCTGCCGGCCGGCAGCTACGCCGTTCGCGTGCGCGTGCAGCGCGGAACGACGACGCTCGGTGAGCGCGTCGCCTCTGCGCGCGTCAGGTAGCACGAGCACGGCTGCGCAGCGCACGCGACGCAGCAGGGTGCGCTGTCGCGGTCGCCCGGAGCAGCGCGGCGGACTGCGGGGGCAAGTGGAGGGACCGGGATTCGAACCCGGGGTGCCAGGATTACTGGCACAACGGTTTTCAAGACCGCCGCATTCAACCGCTCTGCCATCCCTCCAAGGCGCAGACCATTTTGCCTGTCCCATGCAACCACAGTCGGCCGGTGCGGCGTGCCGTGGCGCCGGCCGGGCGATGCCCTTGCGAGAGGTTTCAAGGTTTCAGCGGTACGGCGTTGACCGTTGCGCGCAGTAGTGGGTAAGCTTCCCACTATGGCGTCGATCGTCCGTCACCGGACCGGTTCGTGGGAGATTCGAGAGTCGGTGCGCACCCCACTGGGACCGCGCAGCCGCACCCTCGCGACCTTTCGCACCCTCACCCCGGCGGTCCTCGCGCACGCAGCGAACCGGGCCTCGCGGCCGTTCGACGCCGCAGCGGTCACCGGAGCGGCCAAACGCAAGGGTGTCCCGGTCGCCGCTCCAGCTGAGCGCGACGCCGCATTGCGCTTGATCGACGTGCTCGCCGCAGGCGAGACGCTCCCATCTGGACTACGGGCAACGCTGCGTGAGGCACTGGGCGAAAGTACCGACAGCGACACCGACGCCACCGGGCGCCAACGCTCGGTGCCCCACGTACTTGCCGTGGTGCCGTGGGCCAGAGCCACGCTCCAGGCGCGCGGCGAGGCGCTGGTCGATCTCCTCTTGCTTGCCGATGCCCTGCCCGCGCCGCCACCGAGGACCGAACGGTTTCCGCGCCTTCGCTCAGCGGCGGCGAGCACGGCTGAGCTGCATCCGCAGACCGCATGAGCCTGCGCGAGCCGGCGCTGCCAACGAAGGTGGTCACGCTGCACCGCGCGCTGACGGCCGCTGCGCTCGATCATGCCTTCGGCGGGGCGCTCGCACTCGCCTACTACGCCGAACCCCGCGCGACGATCGACATCGACCTCAACGTGTTCGTCGCCGCCGAACAGCTGGAAGCGGTCACTGCCGCGCTGATTCCGCTGGGGGTCGCCGCTCCGCCACACCCAACGGCCATCGCCCGCGATGGCCAGGGGCGGCTGCACTGGGGGCGCACGCCGATCGACCTGTTCTTCGCCTACGACGCCCTCCACACCGCGATGGCTGGGGCGACCCGCATCGTCCCGTTCGCGGAGACGACGATCCCGATTCTGAGCCCCGAGCATCTGATCGTCTGCAAAGCGTCGTTTGACCGACCGAAGGACTGGATCGATATCGAGCAGATGCTGGTCGCGACGGCCGGCATCGACCGCAGCGAAGCCGAGCGGTGGCTCGATCGGATCGTTGGCGGCGGCGATCAGCGCGCGCAGCGCTTTGCCGACCTTGCCGATCGCTGGCTCGGTGGCGATCGATCGGTGTGAGCGCAGGTTGGGGCGGCGCCGCCCTGCGCTGGCTGCGCTCCCGCTCGGCATGTGCAATCGGGTCCCAGGCCGGTGCGGCGCTGCGAAGCTCTGCTGAGCCGACTACACTGGCGAGGCCCGGAGAGGTGGCCGAGTGGCTGAAGGCGCCCGCCTGCTAAGTGGGTATCGGGTGGATAGCCCGATCGGGGGTTCGAATCCCCTCCTCTCCTCCATATGGATCATGTGCGAACCCTCGCCAAGCGAAGTTTGGCGGGGGTTCGTCGGCTTCCCTGCGCCAGTACTTGCGCGGCCTGCTGCGCCGTAGACCGCGTCCCCGTCTCTAGAGCGATAGGCGCCGACGACTTCAACAGGTCGTCGAGGTGGCCGCGAAGCGGTCGCCGGTACGATCGCCAGGTGCCGCTCCACGACCAGCGCCGCGCGTACCGCCGAGGCACACTCGACGACGCGACCGTCGCCGCCGACCCGCTGCGCACGCTCGCCGCCTGGATCGACGAGGCGCGCGCCGCAGGCGAGGGCGAACCGACGGCGATGGCGCTCGCGACGATCGACCCGGGCGGCACGCCGGCCGTGCGCATGGTGCTCTGCAAAGCGATCACCACCAGCGGCGTCGAGTTTTACACCAACTTGCAAAGCCGCAAAGCGCGGGCGCTGGCCGCCAACCCGGCTGCCGCCGCCACCTTCTGGTTCGCCGAGCTTGAACGCTCCGTGCGACTGACCGGCCACACCCGGCTCTTGCCCCGTGACCAAGTGGATCGCTACTTCGCCAGTCGGCCACGCGGCAGCCGCATCGGCGCCTACGCCTCACACCAAAGCGAGCCGATCGCCAGCCGTGCCCAGCTCGAAGCCCAACGCGACGCCGCCGACGCCGCGCACCCCGATCCGGGCCCGGCGGTCGCCCCCGCCAGCTGGGGCGGCTACGAACTGATCGCCGACGAAGTCGAACTATGGCAAGGGCGCGAAGACCGCCTCCACGACCGTTTTCGGTACCTCCGCGACGGCGGCAGCTGGCACGCAGCGCGGCTCCAACCATGACCGGCGCTGCCGCTCGGCACTCACCGCTGCGCACGCTGCTTGGCGCCGCCCCGATCGCGCTGCCGCAGCTGCTCGCGCTGCTGGTCGTGATCGTTGCCAGTGCCCCCGAAGGTGGATACCCGCTGGCGCACTGGGCGCCGGCCGGCGTCGTCGTCGCGCTGCTGCTGGCTGTCGCGCTGCTCACCCTGCCGCCGACCGCAGCGCGTCCACCGCTGAGCGCCGTATCGATCGCCGGCATCGCCGGAGTGACGCTCTGGAGCGCACTCTCGATCGGTTGGTCGGCCGACCACGGTGCCGCCGCAATCGGCACGACCCGCACCGCCTTCCTGGCCACCACCTTCATCCTCTTCGCCCACTGGCGCCACCAGCCCCGCACGGCACTGACGGTGCTCGCCGCTGCTGCCGCCGGCCTGGGTGCCATGACCTGGGTCACCGCACTGAGCCTCCTGGCGACCGGCGACATCGACCCGTGGTTCTTCTACGACCGCCTGCTCGAACCGGTCGGATACGTCAACGCAGGCGCCGCCTTCTGGGGCGTCGTCGGCTTCGTTGGCGTCGGCCTGCTCGGTGGGCGCATCCACCCGGCACTGCGGATCGGCGGCGCACTGATCGCCGTGCCCGCCGCCGCGCTCTCCTTCCTCTGCCTGAGCCGAGGCGGCCTGCTCGCCGACGCCGCCGTGATCGTGCTGCTGCTTGCCGCACTGCCCGGCCGGGCGCGCAACGCGACCGCGCTCGCCGTCGTTGCACTGCCGCTCGCTACCGCCGCGCCACTACTGGCCGACGTCGGCAACGCCGCGCGACTGGACCCCAACGCGATCGTCGTCGTCCACCAGGCGATCGCCCGCACGATCGGCGCAGCAGTGCTCGCTGCGGCGCTGACCGCCGGCTGGGCGATGCTCGACGCGCGGATCGACGGTGACGCGCCGCTGCGCCGACACACCGCGCGGATCGGCGGCGCGTTGGTCGGGCTGGCGCTCGCCGTCGCGGCGATCGCGTTCGCGGTCAACGCCGGACCGGTCACGCGCGACCGCGCCGCAGGCGCACTGCGCACCATCAAAAGCACCAGCTACAACGCGGTCGCGCCCGGCGAGAACCGGCTCACCTCCGATCTGTCCTCTGGCCGCTGGCAATTCTGGGTCGTCGGCTGGCAGCAGTTCGAGGCACATCGCTGGCGCGGTGCCGGCGCCGACAACTTCCGGCAGGACTTCCTGCTGCGCGGCAAAGGCAGCGAAAGCCCCGCCTACCCGCACTCGATCGTCGTCCGCACGCTCGGCCAACTTGGCCTGATTGGCGGGGTGCTCATGCTGCTGTGGATCGTCCCGATCCTGATGGCGTTGCGCCGCCTGGCCGCCGACGCCGATCCCGCGCGGCGCACGATCGCGATCGCCGTCGGTGGGGCCTTCGGACTGTGGCTGCTGCACGGCAGCGTCGACTGGCTGCTGGAGTACGCCGGGTTGACGGCGATCGTTGCCGCTCTCGCCGGCCTTGCCGTTGCGGCCGCGCCAGCCGGCGAGCGGCCGGCGCCGCGCGTCGCGACGAGCTGGCGCAGGCGAGTGGCGGGCTGGGTGGCGGCCCTGCTGC
>JASGGQ010000059.1:0-15859 GCA_047604965.1 Patulibacter sp.
GGGCGGCGGGGGCGCGCAGCAGCAGCGCACCGGCGGCCAGCGCGGCGACAAGCACGGCGGTGAGGTCGCGCACCGGAGCGGCGATCACGGCCGCCTGCGGCAGTGCGTGCAGTCCGGCGGACGGCAAGGTGGCGAGTTCGAGCAGCACCCTCATCCGCCTCGCAAGAAGATCCACAGCCGGCGCAAGAACTCGCGGGCGTCGGGGTCGCGCAGGGTGCGTGCGCCGAACCCTTGGATACCGGTCCGCACGACGGCGCCGCGCCCGACGTTGACCGCTTGCAGTACCGCTTGTCCGCCGCCCGGCGTGGTGCCTTCGGAGAGTTTGGTGCCGTCGGTCGGCCCGCGCAGAATCGGTTCGACAACCAGCGGCCCCTCAAAGCGACCGTCGGTGCCGCGCCACAGGCGTTGGCGGTCGCTCAGTTGCTCAACGCGGGAGACGGGCTGAAGCGGCCCGAGTTCAAAGCCGAATGGGTCCAAGCTCGACGGCTGCGTCGGGTTGGTCGCCTGCGCCTGGGTCACCGTGACGGAGCGCAGCAACGACGACGGTTCGCTGACCCACAGCCGCCCGCCGCGCTGCACCCACTGCGCGAGTTGGCGCTGCACGCGCCGGTCGACAAACTGCGCTTGACCGGCCAGCACAACGCCTTCGTGGCCGCGCAGCGTCGGCCCGGTGCCGCGCGCCAGTGCGAGATCGGTCGTCAGGTCGTACCGGCGGTCTTTGCGGTCGAGCGAGAGCAACAGCGGTGCGATGTGGTCGGCGAGGTCGGCGGGCAGCCGGTCGTCGACCGGTACCCGGCCGGTTTGCACGCTAACGCCGCGCGTCAGCGTGTCGGGCGCGCCGTCGCCATCGTCGTCGACGAGCGCGCTGCCAATCAGCGTCGTTTGCGGGATCACAACGAGCACCGGCTGCGGCGTCGCGCCTTGCGTGGCGATCGTCGTCGTCGCGCGGCGCTGCCCCGCAGTGAGGTCCAGCAGGTATAGCCCGCTGGCGCCGCCGGGCATTTTCGGCCGCAGGTACGCCGCGCGTGAGCTGCCGCGCGACACCGGCCGGCGCTGGCCGACGCGGCGGATGCTCCAGCGGTACCGCCGGCCAGGTGAGATGACGCCGATTCCCGCGCGGCGACCGGCGGCGACCGGCCCGTCGGGAGTCTGGGCGGCGAGGTACCGCACGACGATGCCGCCGCGCCCGTCGAGCCCGGCGCCGTACGCGGCGAGCTGCTGCGCGGTGCCGGTCGACCAGCCGATGTTGCCGACGCGGTCCTTGGCGTGAACGGCAACCAGGTAGGTGCCTTGTGGAACGCGCCGCCCCCGGACGGTGCCATCCCACGTCCATTGGCCATCGCCGCTGCCGATCGCTTCGTCGAGAATCAGGCGCGGGCGCGCGAGATCGGTGCGGAAGACGGAGATGCCGGTCGAGCGACCGGAAACGCGGTAGCGCACCCGCGCCGGGCGGCCGTCGCTGCGCGGCAGCAGTTCAGGGCGCGGCTCGCCGCTGGACGGGTCCTTCTCGGGGCCGATCGACAGCAGCTTCGGCGTCGGCGGCGTGGTGTCTTTGGTCAACGTGACGCCAGGTAGCAGGGTTGCACGGCCGGCGTCGCGGAAGCCGACCTGCACCTTGTACTCGCCGTCGGGCGCAAGCTTGCCGTTGTCGCGGGCGCCGTTCCAGGCGCCAAAGAAGCGTTTGCCGGCGCCCAGGGGGCGGTTGCGGTCGATCGTTCGCACCGGGTCGCCTTCGGGCGTGACGATCGCGACGGTCACGACATCCCCCTTGTTCATCTTGAACTGGAAGCGGGCGCGCACGGCACCGCGTTCGAGCGCCGGGGAGAAGAGCGAGAGCGCGCGAACGGAGTCGACATCGATGATCGGCGCGGCGCGTTTGAGTCGTTGCGCCGCCCCGAACGCGACCGTCGTCAGCGCGATCACGGCGATCAGCGCGGCTGCGGCGACGCGGGGCGCCGGAAGCGACGCGGGAGCGTCCATCCGCTTACCCGGAGGTACCGCTGACGGTGCTCGCGAGATCTTGCCCGGTGACGACGACGATCACCGAGCTTTGCGGCGCGGCCACGCTGACGTTCGCGTCGATCGGCTGCACCGAACTGCTGGGGATGTCGAGATCTTTCGCGACTTCGCGGGCTTTGGTGACGTTTCCGCTGCCGGGCCGGTACTGCACGAAGCTCGCGGCGACGGCAGCATCGGAGCTCAGCGTGTTGGGCTGTCCGACCGTGTAGTCCTTCGCGGCGAGCTTGTCGCTGACCGTCTGCGCGAGGCCGTTGACGGTGGTCCCGTTGAGCACGGTGACGCGGATCGTGCTGCGGTCGATCGTGGTGGGGGTCGTCGCGCTGGTCTTGCTCGCGGAGGCGTCACTGCTGCTGGCAGAGTGGGTGTCGTCGGCAGTTGAAATCTTCGCCGGCGAGCTGGTGTCGCTGCCGCCTCCGACGAGGACATAGACGGCGACGACGATGCCGGCCAGCAGCGCGGCGGCGCCGATACCGAACAGCAGCCGGTTGCCGCGCGGCGCTTCCTCCTCCTGCTCCTCGTCGAACGCGAAGTGCTCGTCGAAGCTGGCGTCGGCACGATGCGCAGCGGCCGGGGTGGAAGCACCGAACGGGTCGTAGTCGGGTGGCAGTGCATCGGCCGGTTGCGTCTCCTGCCCAAACTGCGCGACGACCGCCGGCTCATCGGCGGCGCTGAGCGGTGCGTCGCCACCGGCGACCGGATCGCCGGGGGGCTGCTCTGCGCCTGCGACCGGTGCGAGCGGCGCAAAGACCGGCGGCGCGTCCGCACTGCCGGGGGCGGCGCTCTCGGCGGGCGTCGCGGCGCCGGGAGCTGCGGTATCGGAACTCGCAGCCTCCTCGCCCGGCGCGGCCGTGATCGCGTCGGGCGACTTCGCGGCGGCAACGGCCCGTGCTTCCGGCGTGGCACCGAGCGTGCCGGGAGCGGGAGGCACCTGCCGCGCACCGCCCGCAGGCGCTGGGGCGACCGGCGGCTGCGCGGCCTGCGCGGCACGTCGTTCGCGGGCAGCGGCGATCCGGCGCTGCACCTCGGCAATCACGCGCTGCGCAACCTCGGCCTGACGCTCCGGTTCGGCGTCGATCCATTCCCGCATCGAGCGGATCTGCCGGGCCTGCGAGGCGACCAGCAGAATCATCAGGCCAACGCCAATGAAGCTCACGATGCCACCGATGGCACCAATCTTGGAAAGCGTGTCGACAAGCGAGGCGACGACCATGGCGGCTCATCCTACGGTGCGGGGTGGCGACGTGACGCCGCCGCTGCGCCGCACGCGCGCTTGCACCGGTTCCGGCGATGCGCACGCGCCGCTCTCTGGACGCCCTTCTCAGACGGTCGCCGGCTGCCCGAGCGTGCCGTCGCCACGGGCCGCTGCGATCAGTGCGGCCACTTCGGCGGCCAGCCCGGCGGCGTCGCCTTCGAGCACCAGCAGGTTGATCCGATCGAACGCCGCATCGACGGTGCGGGCGCTGATCGGCGGGCGGTCGGCGCGCAAAATCCGTGCGGCGTCGGTCGGCACGCCGCGTTCGTGGCCGCCGAACAGCTCCTCGTGGATCTTCTCACCCGGTCGCGGGCCAACGATCTCGATCGCGACATCGACCTCCGGCTCCAGTCCGGAGAGCTCGATCATCGTGCGCGCCAGCTCGATGATCTTCACCGGCTCGCCCATTTCCAGTACGAACACTTCGCCGCCTTCACCGAGCGTTGCCGCGCGGATTACGAGCTGCACCGCCTCAGGGATCGTCATGAAGTACCGCGTCATGTTCGCGTCGGTCACCGTCACCGGCCCGCCGTGGGCGATCTGGCGCCGGAAGATCGGGACGACCGAGCCGGAGGAGCCGAGCACGTTGCCGAACCGCACGGCGGCATATCGCGTCTGCGGGAAGCGCTGCTGCTCCGCTTCGACGGCCCACTCGGCGAGTGCTTTGCTGGCGCCCATCACCGTCGCGGGATCGACCGCCTTGTCGGTCGAGATCAGCACGAACCGTTCGACGCCGAACTCGCCGGCCAGCCGCGCGACGAGCCGCGTCGCCAGCGAATTGTTGCGCACCGCTTCGACCGGGTTTTCTTCCATCAAGCCGACGTGCTTGTACGCGGCGGCGTGGAAGACGGTCGTCGGGTGGTGATCGCCGAACACCTCGCGCATGCGGTCCTCTTCGCGGCAATCGGCGAGCACCGCGTGCGCCACCTCGCGGCTGATGTGGCGGTCGCCGGTCAGTTCGCGGTGGATCTCGAAGAGGTTGTCCTCGGCGTGATCGACGAGCACCAGCTTGCGCGGGCCGACCCGCGCGATCTGCCGGCACAGTTCGCTGCCGATCGAGCCGCCAGCCCCGGTCACCATCACCACCTGGCCGCGCAGGTAGCCGCCGACGCGATCGAGTTCCATCTTCACCGGCGCGCGACCGAGAATGTCCTCCACCTGCACGTCGCGAACCTGCCGCACGTACATGTCGCTGCCGCCTTGCAGCAGCTCGAAAACGGTCGGCAACGTGCGAACCGGAATGCCGCGCTTGCGGCATTCACGCACCACCTGCGCGCGCATCGTACCCGGCGCCGACGGGATCGCGATCGTCACGTCGTCCGGCTCTACATCGTCAAGGATGCGCGCCAGTTCGGCGGTTGCGCCGAGCACGCGCACGCCGTCGATCCGCAGGCCCTTCTTGCCGGGGTCGTCATCGACGAAGCCGACCGGCCGCAAGCCAAGCCCCGGGTTGCGGGTGATCTCACGCAGCACCAGCCGGCCGCCATCACCGGCACCGATAATCAGCACGCTGCGGGCGCCGCGCGCACCGTTCGCACTGAAGTTCCCACGATCGTGCAGGAGGCGCGCGATCAGGCGGCTGCCGGTCATGCAGCCCAGCAGCAGCAGCACGAAGAAGGCGGTGACGCTGGTCGGCACCGTCGGGTACTGCGTGACGCGCGCAATGTTCTCCGGCGTGCGTGGCAGCGAGCTGTGCCACACGTAGTCCGGCACGAAGTTGACCGGCCGCACGATCGCGACGTAGCCGACGGCGGCGATCGTGCCGACGACCGAACCGTTGACGATCGCGATCAGGTCGCGGACGCTGGCAAAGCGCGCCGACCGCAGGTACACGCGAAAGAGCACGAACGCCACCAGGCAGAGCGCCACGACCGGACCGACCGACGACCAGAACAGCCGGCGGTAGTGGTCGGGCAGCGGCTCGCTGAAGAACCCGAAGCGCAGCCGGAACGCGAGGTAGTACGAGAGGGCGACCATCGCGCCGTCGAGCAGCAGCTGCGGGATCGCGTGCGCGCGCACGGGAACAAGCACGGATCGCAAGGCTCGGCGGCGCATCAGCGGCGGATTCTACGGGCGCCGTCAGCCGGCGGTGGCAGCGCGCCCACCCGTTTCCTCCAGCGCGGTGAGCAGCAGGTCGGTCAGCAGGCGCGGGTCGCGGCGAATCCGGTCGGCGGCGGTGCCGTCCGCGGCGCGCTCACGTTTGGCGAGCGTGACCTCGCCTGCGTCGCGCAGCTGCCGCAGGCGGCCCTCGGCGATCAGGCGCTCGTCGACGGCACCGAGCGTGCCGGCGAAAGTCGTGTACACGGGCGTGCCGAGCGCGACCGCTTCGCGGTTCATCGTGCCACCGGCCGACACGACGAGATCGGCGAAGGCGATCAGGCTCGGCGCGTCGATCGCCTGCTCGGGCACGATGAAGCCGCCGGCCCGCATCAGTTCGGCGCGCTGCTGCGCGGTGCGTGGCAGCACGACCGCCTGCTGCCCTTGGAGCTTGGTGAGCACGTCGGCGAACTGGTCGACTTGGCCGTTGGGATGGCGGTGGTAGAGACTGACATCGGGCGCGGTGCGGATCACCGCGATCGGCCGGGAAGCATCGAGACCCAGCTCGTCGAGCACTCCGGGATCGGGGGTGAGGTCGGCAAGGTAGTACTCCTCTTTGAGCCCCGCGTACGACCGGATTTTGCCGTCGGCGCCGTAGCGGCGTAGGCGCTGCGGCGGGATCGCGTCGGGCACGACGACGCTGCGCGCCAGCCGGCAGTTGACGTTGTGCTGCACCGTCGCGAACTCGTAGTCGAACATCGTCGCGCTGGGGATGCCGAGCAGCTTGGCGGCGACGGTGATGTCGTTGGAGCCGTGGCCGAGCGCCACATCGAAGTGGCGGCGGCGCGCCCAGCGCGCCAGCGCCGTGGAGCGGCTGGCGAGCCCGATCGCTTTGCGGCCGAGCTGCTCGCCGCGATGGCGGCCGATGACGGTGGCGTCCAGGCCGTGGCGTTCGGCCAGCGCGACCGTTTGCGCGAAGTCGCGGGCGGTCACCTGCACCTCGTGGCCACGCGCGCGGAGGTCTTCGACGATCGGACGCAGCACGAGGACGTGCGGGCTGTTGGTCAGGTCGATCCAGACGCGCATCGGCGACCGATCATCGCACCACCGGCGCCTGGCAGACTGCCGGGCCGATGGAACGCTTCACCACCAGCGATGGCGTCGCGATCGCCTACGAGTACGACGACTCCGCGCCGGGCGAGCTGGGGCCAGTGGTGCTGCTGCACGGCTTCGGCGTCAACTCGCAGCTGAGCTGGGGTGGCGTGGGCGTCGTCGATGGCCTCGCCGATGCGGGCCGGCGGACGCTGATGATCGACGCGCGCGGCCACGGCGAATCTGACGCCCCGCACGATCCGGCGCGCTATGGCGAGCAGCGGATGGCGCGCGACGTGGGCGAACTCGTCGATGCGCTTGGCTTCGGCGCGTACGACCTCGTCGGCTATTCGATGGGCGCGGTCACGGCGCTGCTGGTCGCCGCCGACGATCGCCGTGTGCGGCGGCTCGTTGCCGGCGGCGTTGGCGCGGGCGTGCTGGAAACCGGTGGCGTTGACCGGCGCGAGCTGCCGCCGGAGCTGGTCGTCCCGGCACTGCTCGCCGACGATCCGCGCGCCGCCGGCACCGCGCTGCATCCGCTCGGCACCGTGTGGCGCTCGTTCGTCGACACGATCGGCGCCGATCGTCTGGCACTCGCCGCGCAGCTGACGGCGATGCACGACGGCGGCGTGGCGCTGGCGTCGATCACCGCGCCGACGCTCGTGCTGGCCGGCGCGAGCGACAACCTCGCCGCGCGGCCGCAGCTGCTCGCCGATGCGATCCCGCAGGCGCGGCTCTACCAGTTGCCGGCCGCCGATCATCTCGGCGCGCCGAGCCACCCACGCTTCCTCCCGGCGATCACCGACTTCCTCGCCGAGTAGCGCTCGCGCGTCGAGCGGTGAGGGTCGCCGCCGTCAGTGCTCGGCCAGGTCGCGCACGGCGGCGGCGATGCGGTCGATCTGGTCGTCGGTGATCGCTGCGGAGATCGGGAGCGCGAGGTGCTGGGCGGCGAGCAGGTCGGTGCCGGGCAGCGGCGCGACCCCATCACGCACATACGGCGCCATCGCCGGCTGCACATGCACCGGCGCGCGGTAATACGCGCGCGCTTCGATGCCGCGCTCGCCAAGCCCGTCGGCGAGCCGGTCGGCCTCAGGATGCGTGATCACCCACAGGTTCCACGCCGGATCGGTGCCGGCGCCGGCTACCGGCAGCCCAACGGCGTCGCCGAGCGCCTGGCGGTAGCGCGCGCCGGCCGCGCGGCGGTGCGCAACCCACGCCGGCAGCTGCGGCAGCAGCACACCGAGGATCGCCGCCTGAAGGCCATCGAGCCGCGAGTTGTAGCCCACCTCCACGTAGGTGTCCTTCGCGCGGGAGCCGTGGAAGCGCAGCAGCCGCACCTGCTCGGCAAGCTGATCGTCAGCGGTCGTGATCGCGCCGCCGTCGCCGAACGCCCCGAGGTTCTTGGAGGGGTAGAACGAGAAGGTCGCGATCGTGCCGAGCGTGCCAACCCGGCCGGCGCTGCCGTCGGCGCGCAGCCCCACCGCACCGGTCGCCTGCGCCGCATCTTCGAGCACCGGCACGCCGAGCGCCTGGATCTCCGCGACCGGCGCGACATTGCCGAACAGGTGGACCGCCACGATCGCCTTTGTGCGCGGCGTCAGCACCGCACGCACCGTCTCGGCCGTCACGCAGCGGGTATCTGGATCAACGTCGCAGAACACGGGGGTGGCGCCGGTCGGCGGGATCGCCTCCGCGCTCGCGTAAAAGGTGAACGACGGGACGATCACCTCGTCGCCGGGGCCGACGCCAAGCGCACGCAGCGCAATCGTGATCGCCTCCGTGCCATTCGCGACGCCGATCGCGTGGCGGGCGCCGATCGACGCCGCGAACGCCGTCTCGAACGCCGCGACCTCCGGGCCGAGCACGAACGCCCCCGAATCGAGCACCCGCGCGATCGCCGCGTCGATCTCGCCGCGCAACGGCAGCACCGGGGTACGGGTATCGAACACGGGGATCGTCGCCATCGGCCGGGAATCTACCGTCGCGCTGCCAGCGGAGCCTGGCGCTCGGCGGCACCACCCGACCGGGGGGCGCACGCGACGACGCGCAACGCGTCTGGTTCACTGTGCCGTCGTGACCCTTCCGCCCTCCGACGATCTTCCGGGCATCCCCGGCGCAGCGAGCTGGCGCGCCGGTCAGGCCGGTCAGGCCGGTCAGGCCGCGAGTCCTCGTGGTCACGCTGGGGAGAGCTCGTCGCCCGGTTCGGCGCCAGCGTTCGTCGGCCCCGTCGCCACGCCGGGCGGTGAGGATCGGGGTCGGCCATCGGAGTTGTTCGAGTTGGCCGACTGGGGGTCGCGTGCCGCCGCGATGGTGGTCGACTATCTGCTGCGGATCGCCGGGGCGTTCGCGCTCACGACCGCCGGGTTCGTGCTGCTCGCCGAACATCCGTTTGCGTTCGATGCCGAACAGTTCGACGCGTACAGCGACGCTCCCGGCGGCGGCGCTGGCCACTTCAACCTGGTGTGGCTGCTGCTCAGCGCATCGGCGCTCACCTATCTCAGCGGGCTGCTGTATGCACCACTGTTCATGGCCTGGTGGCGCGGCGCAACGCCCGGCAAACGGCTGCTCAGGATCCGCGTCGTACGCGAGAGCGGCGCCAATCTCACGTTCGGTCAGTCACTCTTTCGCGAACCGATCTGCAAGGGGCTGATCGTCAACCTCGTCGGCAGTTCCGCGATGGTTGTGCCGGCAATCTTGAGCTACCTGTGGCCGCTGTGGGATGGCGAATGCCGCGCCGGCCACGACTTCCTGGCGCATACCCGCGTCGTGCGAACCAAGCGCCGCGCGTAAGGAGTTCGTGATGCCCGACCGGCCCGAACCGCCACCGTCGATCTACACGCGCCTTGATGGCACGCCGCTGCCGCAGGCGCCCCGACCTCCACAGCCCGCGACGGCCAATACGCAGCCGCCGGCCGGCTGGTCGGGCGACACGCCGCCGCTGGCGGCCGGTCAGCAGTTCGTGCTCGCGACCTGGCCGTCGCGCCTCGGGGCCTATCTGCTCGACGGCCTGCTGTTCGGCACCTTGGCCTGGCTGCTGATGGTGCCGGTCGGCGTCGCGCTCGGGTTGACCGTCTCCGAAGCGGCGCAGTACTTCGCGCGGCTCGCGCCGTTGCCGGAAAGCATCGCCGACCCGGCGCCGTTCTACGCGGCCTTCGCCGTCCAGGCGCTGATCCCCGGGATTGCGCTGGCGATCGCCCTCTGCCGTGGCGGCGGGCAGACGCCGGGCAAACGCGTCGCCGGGATTCGCGTGGTGCGCGCCGACGGGCAGCCGATCGACTGGCGGACCGCGCTGCTGCGAGAACTGACGCTCAAGACGATCGCGCTTGCCGCCGTGGCACTGGTCACCCTGTTCCTCGGTTGGGTGCTGAACTTCCTGTGGCCGCTGTGGGATCGCGAACATCGCGCCGGCCACGACTTCGCGGCACGCACGCGCGTCGTGCAGTGGCCGAAGGGCCGCTGAACCGCCGAACGGGTCCGACGCGGCGGGCGACCCCGTTCTCGAACGCGAGGCGACGCCGTGAGCGGCCGCGTTACGGCGTGACGATCGTGGCGCCGCGCACGCTCGCGACGCCCGCCTGATCGGTCACGCGGCCGATCACCGCCGCGCCCGGATGGTGGCGTGCGAGCAGCGTGGCGGTTGCCTGCGCCTGCTCGACCGGGACGATCGCGACGAAGCCGCACCCCATGTTGAACACCTCCCACATCTCCCGTTCGCTGACGCCGCCGAGGCGCTGCACGAGCGGGAAGATGCCGGGCACCGGCAGCGGCGTGTCGATCGCGTAGCCGACGCCGCTCCCGAGCCGCAGCAGGTTCGCGACGCCGCCACCGGTGATGTGCGCCAGCCCATGCACCTGAATCTGTGCGGCGGCGATCAGTTCCAGCGCGGCGCGGACGTAGATCACGGTCGGCTCCAGCAGCGCATCGGCGACGCTCGCGCCGCCAAGCTCCTCGGGGGTGGCGTCGAGTGCGAGACCGCCCTGTTCGAGCAGGGCGCGGCGCGCCAGCGTGTAGCCGTTGCTGTGCAGGCCGCTGCTCGGCACGCCGACGAGCGCGTCGCCGGGCGCGATCGCGTCGCCGGTGATGATCGCATCGAGCGCAACCGTGCCGACCGCCGCGCCGCAAAGATCAAAACCGGTCGGCGAGGGATGGCCGGAGATCAGCTCCGGCAGCACCGCCACTTCGCCGCCGGGCACCTCGATGTTCGCTTGGCGGGCGCCTTCGGCGATGCCTTTGGCGATCGCGCCGAGCCGCTGCGGGTCGCTCTCTTCAACGGCGATGTAGTCAACCATCGCGATCGGCTCCGCGCCGACGCACACGAGATCGTTGACGTTCATCGCCACGCAGTCGATCCCAACGGTGTCGATCCGCCCGGTTTGCTCGGCGACCACCAGTTTGCTGCCAACTCCATCGGTCGCGATCGCTAGTCCGAGGCCCGGCGCGATCTTCAGCACGCTCGCATAGTGGCCGGGCAGCGAAACGACGCGGCTGCCGCCGTCCGGTCGCGCGGCCGAGAGTTCGCCGACGATCGCCTTGACGGCGCGGTCGGCCTCGTCGGTGTCGACCCCGGCCGCTGCGTACGCCTCGCTCATGGGGCACATGGTGACGGATCGGGGCCGCCGCCGCCCGCCGGGAGCCGGCGCTTACGCGGGCGGCGCGCTGCCAGCCGTCGTCGCCGACCGCACGCGCCTCATTGTGTGAGAGCCTCTCAGCGTGGCGACGGCGAGCGCCAGCCGCCACGCCGCCCAGGCGGCGGCAGGCCAGCGGGCGGTGGCATCCGGGAGGCGGCGCGTCAGCAGCCCGGTTGCGGCGCTCGCGGCGACGCCGGCTGCGACGGTCGGTGCCGCAGCGCGCAGCGCGGCACGATCACGGGCGCCCTGCCAGGCGCTGGCGCCCAGCAGCGTCGGCCACCCTGCCAGCCAGGAGAGCGCGCTGGCGTCCTGCGGCGCGTAGCCGCGAGCGCGGGCGGCAGCCAGCGTTGCGGCGCGGCGCGACACGCCGGGCCACAGCGCCACGCTTTGCGCCAGGCCAAGCGTGGCAACGTCGGCGGCGGTCAGCCGCGCCAACCGAATTTCGCCGGCCGTACAGGCCAGCGGGGCGCGCCGTTCGGCGAGCAGCAACGCCAGCGAACCGGCGGCCAGCCCACCGGCAACGGCCGCAGGACCACCACTGCGCCGCTCGATCGCCGGACCGACCGCCGCTCCTAGCACGCTGGTGATCGCGGTCGCGCCGGCCCCGGCGGCAAGCAGCCGCAGTTGTAGCTCTCGCCGCCCGGCCCGGCGCAGCTCCAGCGCGGCGCGCCAGCCGAGCGGCAGCAGCGAGCCGGTGTGCAGAGCAACCTCCAGCGTGCGCAGCTGGCGGGCGTGCGCCGGTTCGGCTTCCGGCCAGCGCGCCGCGCTGGCCAGCAGCGCGACATGCCCGGAGGAGGAGACCGGCAGCCATTCGAGCGTGCCGTGCGCGATCCCGGCCAGCGCGGCCCGCAACGGGGCATGCTCCACGACGCGCACCGGCAGCCAGGCGATCGTCGCGGCGGCGGCGTTCGCGCCGCTCAGAGCGCCGGCTCGTTGACGTTCGGTTCGACGCTGGCGTCGGCGGTCACACCTGCATCCTGCTCGACGATCGTGTCGATCGCCACCGTCGCGCGGTTGCGACGCCAGCGCAGCAGCAGCCAGATCGCACCGGCGACGAGCGCGACGGCAACAAGGTAGTCGACGTAGTGCAGCTTGTCTTGCAGCTCGCGCCAGTTCTCACCGACCTGGTGGCCAAGCGCGGTGAGCGCCAGCATCCAGAGGAAGCAACCGGCGGTCGTGTATGCCGTGAACTTCCCGATCCCCATGCGCGCCGCACCGGCCGGCACGGAGCTGAAGGTCCGCACGATCGGCAGCAGGCGGGTCACGAACACCGTGATGCCGCCGTGGTCGCGGAACCAGCGTTCATTGCGCGCAAGCTGCTTGGCGTCGAGGTGAATCCACTTGTGTTTCTCGAGCGCCTCGACCCGGCCGTAGTAGCCGATCGCGTAACCGATCCAGGAGCCGATCACATTCGCGGCGGTGGCGGTCAACACAACACCCCAGAACGCGAGGTCGCCGCGCGCGGAGGCAAAGCCGGCGGCGAGCATCGTCGGCTCCGACGGGAACGGGATGCACGCGCTCTCGAGCGTCATCGTGATGAAGATCCCGATCAGGCCAACCTCGTTGACGACCTGCTCCGCGAGGTTGACGAGCGGCTCGGTCAGCGAGGCAAGAGCGAAAGCGGGGATCGACATCGCGGCGCAGCCTACCGGTGCGTGGCTCCGTCGCGCGTCGCTCAGCGTCCACAGCGGCCCGGTGATGCGCTGGGCCGGCGTTGGAACGCTCAGTCCACAGCGGAGTCCAGCAGCTCTCCGGCGGGCACCTCACCGACAACGCGGGCCGGCACGCCGTAGGCGCGGGTGCGCGGCGGCACATCCTTGGTGACGACGGCGCCGGCACCGATGAACGCTTCGGCGCCGATCACGACGCCGGGCGTCAGCGTGACGTTGCCACCGACGCGCGCGCCGCGTTCGATGCGCGGGCCGCGCAACGGCTCGCCAGGCGCGGGCCGGCCGACCGCGTCGTCGTTGGTCGTCACGGTACACGGGCCGATGAAGGCATCGTCGGCGACGGTTGTGCCGGCGGTCACGTACACCTGCGATTGGATCCGCACGCGCCGCCCGATCGCCACCTCGGGGTCGACGCCGGTGCCGCGCCCGATCACGCTGCCGGAGCCGATCGCGGCGCGCTCGCGCACGTAGGACTGGTCGCCGATGATCACCTCGTCGTCGATCGTGGTGCCGGCGAAAATCACCGCGCCGGCACCGACGGTCACCTCGCGGCCGAGTGTCAGCGACGGTAGCGGCGCACTGCTACGCAGCGACGAGGTGCGCGCCAGCGCCGGCTGCTTGCCGAGGATCGCGCCATCTTGCACGAGACAGCCGGCGCCGAGCTGCGTGCCGTCGTGCAGCACCACATGCGCGCCGAGCGTGACCCCATCGGCGAGATGTACGCCGGCACCGAGCACGACGCCCGGCCCGAGCGTCACCCCATTGCCGACCCGCGCGCCGGCACCGACGACAACGCCCGGCCCGAGCGTCACATCGCCAGCGAGGCGCGCGGTCGGGTCGACGGCGAGATCAGGGCGCGACGGCATCCGTCGGTACCCTACCGGCGATGCCCGTGTCCTCCGCCGCGCCGTCGGTGCCCGCCGTTGACCGTCCGTTCCGTGCGGCGGTCGTCGCGCTCGGCAAGATCGGTTTGCCGCTCGCGGTGCAGATCGCGGCTGCCGGCCATGAGGTTGTTGGCGTCGACATCGACCCGGGCGTCGTCGCGAGCGTCAATGCGGGCCATGCACCATTTCCCGGCGAGGCGGGGCTCAACGAAGCACTCGCGCAACTGGTCGCGGAGGGCCGCCTGCGCGCAACGACCGACACCGCAGATGCGATCCCCGGCGCGCAACTGGTCGTCGTCGTGCCACCGCTGGTCGTCGACGAACACGGCGTGCCGGACTGGCGCGCGATCGACGCGGTCGTCGAAGCGATCGGCCCGCACCTGCACGACGGGGTCTGCGTGTCGCTCGAGACGACGGTGCCGGTCGGTACGACCCGCTCGCGGATCGCGCCGCGTTTGGAGCAACTGTCGGGGTTGGAGCTCGGCGTCGAGCTCAACGTGGCCTTCAGCCCAGAGCGGGTCTTCTCCGGCCGGATTTTTGCCGACCTGGCCAACTACCCCAAGCTCGTCGGCGGCGTCACGCTGGCGTGCGAGCGGCGCACCGCGCAGCTGTATCGCGAGTTCCTGACCGCCGACGTGCGCGAAATGGGCTCGGCCGAAGCGGCGGAGCTGACGAAGCTCGTCGAGACGACGTATCGCGAGGTGAACATCGCGCTCGCGAACGAGTTTGCGCGGTACGCCGATCGCACGGGGATCGATCTGGCGCCGGTGATCGATGCCGCCAATTCGCAGCCGTTTAGCCATGTACACCGGCCGGGCGTCGCGGTCGGCGGCCACTGCATCCCCGTCTACCCGCGCTTTTACTTGCAAGGCGACCCGGAGGCGCAGCTCGTCGCGGCGGCACGGGTCGTCAACGAGCGAATGCCGGAGCATGCGATCGAGCTGCTGGCGCGCGACGTTGCGCTTGGCGGCGCGCGCGTGCTGATCTTGGGTGCGGCCTACCGTGGCGGCGTGCGGGAAACGGCGTTCTCCGGCGTCTTTCCGCTGGTCGCGGGGCTGCGGGCGCGCGGCGCGGTGCCGCTGGTCGCCGATCCGCTGTACGACGATCGGGCACTCGCGGCGCTTGGGCTGCCGGCGTGGGATGGCGCCCCGGTCGATGGTGCGATCGTGCAGGCCGATCACGCCGAGTATCGCGCGCTGCGCCCGGCGCAGGTGCCGGGCGCACGCACGGTGATCGACGGGCGCGGCACGCTCGATGCCGCGGCGCTCGGCAACGCCGGCATTCGCGTGCGCCGTATCGGCGGCGGCTGAACCGGCTCCACCGTGCCCACGGCGCGGGCCGATGACCGCAGACGGGCCTGCGGCGCGCGTGCGAGGCGCCACTCCCCGCGCCGCGAATTGATCGGCGGATCCTTAGGGTGCGCTGGGTGCGGATCGTGACGGTGATCGGGAACCGGCCTCAGTTTGTGAAGGCGGCGGCGGTCTCGCCGTTGTTGCGGGCGCGTCACGAGGAGGTGCTGGTCCACACGGGGCAGCATCACGACGACGCGCTGAGCCAGGTCTTCGTCGATCAGTTGGGGGCGCCGCAGCCGGAGCGCGAGCTACAGATCAGCGGCGGCTCCAATACGGCGCAGACGGCGCGGATGATGGCGGCGCTGGAGCCGCTGCTGGTGGAGCTTTCGCCCGATCTGGTGTTGGTGTACGGCGATACGAATTCGACGTTGGCGGGGGCGCTGGTGGCGGCGCAGCGGCGCGTGCCGCTGGTGCATGTGGAGGCGGGGCTGCGGTCGTTTGACCGGGCGATGCCGGAGGAGCTCAACCGTGTGCTCGTCGACCACGCCGCCGATCTGTTGTTGCCGCCGACTGAGGCGGCGGCGGCGCAATTGCTGCGCGAGGCAGTTGCCGGCCGGATCGAGGTCGTCGGCGACGTGATGATCGATGTGGCGCGCCGCACGCGGCCGGCGGCACTGGCGGCCGGCACGGCGATGCTCGTCGAGTTGGAGTTGGCGCCGCGTGAATATGCGCTGTGTACGTTGCATCGAGCGGGGAATGTCGACACGCCGGCACGGCTGGCGGCGGCGCTTGATCTGCTGGCGGGGCTGGGGCTGCCGGTGGTGTTGCCGCTGCATCCGCGGACGGCGGCGCGGCTCGACGAGTTCGGCTTGCGCGAGCGTGCCGCACGCGAGCTGCGCCTGCTGCCACCGCTCGGCTATTTGCAGTTCAGCGGGCTGCTGGCGTCGGCCCGGGCGATGTTGACCGATTCGGGTGGCGTGCAGAA
>JASGGQ010000060.1:0-15466 GCA_047604965.1 Patulibacter sp.
ATCGCCGGCAGGGACGCCGCCGCGCCTCGTGGGCTTGCCGCATATCGTTCTCGGCAGCGGCGAGGTCATTCACATCGCCGCGAGCTTCCGCAGCCGGCTGCGTGGTCTGCTGGGGACCGACCAGCTCCCGCCGCACCACGCACTCTTGCTGACGCGCACCCGCTCGGTTCATACCGTTGGCATGAGGATCGATCTCGATCTCGTGTGGGTGGGGCGCAAGGGCGAACTTGCCGGGCTCGACGAGGGCATCGGTCCGGGGATGCAGCGCAGTCGGCGGGGCGCCTGGGGCGTGCTCGAAGTCGCCTCCGGCAGTGGCCCACGCTTCGCGGCGTTGGTCCAAGAGGGCGCTGTGGCTATGATGACGGAACATTGACGCTCTCTCTTTCCCAGCGACCGGCCCGTAGCGCCAAGCTGCGAGTTTCCGCCTAGTGCCGGTCCCACGACGTTTCGACCGGCGGATGCCGGATCGCGACACCACGCGCATCAACGAACGGATCCGGGTTCCCGAGGTCCGTCTGATCGACGAGCACGGCGAGCAGGTCGGCATCCTGCCGACCGATCAGGCCTTGCGGATGGCGCAGGACCGCGACCTTGATCTCGTTGAGGTCGCGGCCGCATCCAAGCCGCCCGTCTGCCGCATTCTCGACTACTCGAAGTACAAGTACGAGCAGGCGCAGAAGCAGAAGGCCGCGCGCAAGCACCAAACGCAGATCGTGCTTCGTGAGATCAAGTTCCGCCCGAAGATCGCGCAACACGACTACGACACCAAGAAGGGCCACGTTGAGCGCTTCTTGCTGCACAAGGACAAGGTCAAGATCACGATCATGTTCCGCGGCCGCGAGGTCACGCACCCCGAGCGTGGCCAGGCGATCCTCGAACGTCTCGCCGACGAGCTGGAGTTGATCGCACAGGTCGATCAGCGCCCGCAGCAGGATGGGCGCAACATGACGATGCTGCTCAGCCCCTCGAAGGCGGTGCTCGCCGGGCAGATCGATGCCGAGGCGTGGAAGAACCGCGATCTTGAGAGCGGCGAGCTGGCCGAAGGCGAAGGCATCACCGTTGATGGCCCGGGTGAGGAGCCCAGCCCGACGCCCGAGCCGGCGCCAGCCGCCGAGGCGCGTCCGCGCCGCTCCAGCCGCAGCAAGAGTGACGCCGCGCCGCCTGAGCCGGAGACGCAGGCCGTCGTCGTCGCCGACGACGCCGCCACGCCGGAGCCGACACCTGAGCCGGTCGTCGAAGCGACTTCGGTCCCGGTGATCGAGCCAGAGGCCCAGGCCGAGCCCGAACCAGAAGCGGTCGCAGAGCCAGAGCCAGAGCCGGAGCCGGCACCCAAACCGAAGCCGAAGAAGGCCGGACCAGCGCCGGTTTCCAAGGCCGAAGCGGCGCGCAAGCGCAAGCCGCAGCCGAAGCTCAATCTTGGCACCGGTGCCGCGTCGCCGCTCGCCAAGAAGGACGAGGACGAGGAGGCATCGGCCGACGGTGCCGCCGCGCCAAAGAAGCCGCGCAAGGCGCCGACCAAGGCTGCTGCCGCAGCAGCGGTCGCCGGCGCCAAGAAGGCGTCGGCCAAGGCACCGGCAAAGAAGCAGGCGACCACCGAGGACGCCGACCCCGACAGCTGAAGTCCGGTTCGCACGGCGGTTTGCGGAGTGGCCAGCAGTGGCGCTCCGCACCGCCGCGCGGAACCGACTAAGCTGCACAGCAAGCTTGCCGGCAGGCGCGCCCGCGTAAAGCGGTGCATGCGCCCCGGCGAGGAAACGCGCCCGCGTGTCGTCGCGGCGCCCGACCTGCAATACTGCCCCCTTCGTTATGCCGAAGATGAAGACCCATTCGGGCGCGAAGAAGCGCTTCAAAGTCACCGGCTCCGGCAAGGTGCGCGCGCGTCACGCCATGACGTCTCACATCCTTGAGAAGAAGTCTGCCAAGCGCAAGCGCAAGCTCGCCGGCGCGCTGCTGCTCTCGCAGGCTGAGACCAAGCGCGCCAAGAAGCTGCTGGGAGCGAAGACCAAGTGAGCCGCGTCAAGCGTTCCGTCCACGCGCGCAAAAAGCGCCGCGCCACCCTCGAACGGACCAAGGGTTTCCGAGGCGAGGCGAACAGCAACTATCGCCGCGCGAAGGAGGCCCTCCTCAAGGCGGGCGTCTACTCCTACCGCGACCGTCGCAACAAGAAGCGCGACTTCCGACGTTTGTGGATTCAGCGCATCAACGCTGCCGCCCGTCTGAACGGTACGACCTACTCGAAGCTGATCTACGGCCTCAAGCAGGCCGAGATCGACCTCGATCGCAAGGTCCTCGCAGACCTCGCCGTTCGTGACCCGGAGACCTTTACGGCCATCGCCGAAGAGGCCAAGAAGGCCGCCGCCTAGCCGGCACTTCCGGTCACCGCGACCTTTCACGCACGGGCGTCGTCTTCATCGCAGGGCGGCGCCCGTCGTCGTTCCCGGCCTCGCCTCGGCAGCCTGGAACTCCCTCGTCACATCGCACCCACCTCCGTGACCACCGAACGCCCACCGACCCCCGTCTCCACTTCCCCGTGATCACCAGCCCCGACAACCTCAAGCTCAAAGAGGTCCGCCGCCTCGGACGCCGCGTCGCGCGCGACAAGCTCGGGTTGTTCACGGCCGAAGGCGAAGATCTCGTGCTTGCCGCGCAGCACGCCGGCTGGGTCGCACGATCGGTCTTCGTGCCCGGCAACACGCCCAGCTCGATGCCGGAGGCGCTGCGCCCGATTCCCGTTGAGGACAAACTGCTTGCCGAGCACTCCCAGCTTGGCTCGTCGACGCGCGCGCTGGCCGTGTACAAGCAACGCTGGAGCGAGCCGGCCGGGCCGCTCTGCGTCGCGCTGTGGGGGGTCCGCGACCCCGGCAACATCGGCACGATCATCCGCAGTGCCGACGCCTTCGGCGCCAGCAGCGTCGTGCTCGGGCCGCACTGCGCCGACCCGTACTCACCGAAAGCGGTCCGCGGCTCGATGGGCGCGATTTTCACCGTCCCGGTCGCCCGCGCCGACACGATCGAGCAGCTCCCCGGCACGACGATCGCGCTCGTCGCCGAAGATGGCGAATCGCTCCACGAAGTGATTCCGGGGCTCGTCGCCCGCGAACAGTCGATCACGCTGGTCGTCGGCGCCGAGCGGGAAGGGCTGCCGCTCCAAGCGGCGAAGGGCTGCGCCGTGCGCGCGACGATCCCGATGGCCCGAGATTCCGTGAATGCGGCGATGGCCGGCACCATCGCCCTCTATGAGATTGCCCGCGCTGGGCAGGCGACCGGCGCGACCACTGAGTCCTGGAGGGCATCGTGACCGACGCATCGACGTTGCTACAGCGCGTCAGCGCACTGGAGGCCGACGCGATCGAGCAGATCGATGCGGCCACGACGACCGACGCGCTCGAAGCGGTGCGGGTCGCCATGCTCGGTCGCAAAGCCGAACTGCCGAACCTGTTGCGCGGCGTGGCCGAACTGCCGCCGCAGGAACGCGGCCAGGTCGGCAAAGCGGCGAACCTCACGCGCGGCACCATCGAACGCCGCCTGGCGGAGCGCAAAGCGCAGCTCGCCGGCGCCGAAGAGGCGACGCGGCTTGCTGCCGACCGGCTCGATCTCACGCTCCCCGGCTCGCCGCAGCTGCCCGACGGCGCGCTACACATCATCACCAGCACCTGGCGCGACATCGAAGATGTGTTCGTGGGACTCGGCTTCACCGTGCTCTCCGGCCGCGAAGTCGAAACGGTCCATTACAACTTCGACGCGCTCAACCACAGCCCGACCCATCCGGCGCGCGCGACCACCGACACCTTCTATATCCGCGACGACGTGGTGTTGCGCACTCACACCTCGCCAATGCAGATTCGCGCGATGGAAGCGTACGACCCGCCGCTGTACGTCGTGATCCCCGGCCGCGTGTACCGCCGCGACTACGACGCAACGCACCTGCCGCAGTTCCACCAGGTCGAAGGGCTCGCCGTCGACGCCGGCATCACCCTCGCCGATCTTAAAGGCACGCTGATGGCGTTCGCTCGCGCGATCTTCGGCGGCGAACTCGACATCCGCCTGCGGCCGCACTTCTTCCCGTTCACCGAGCCGAGCGTCGAGATCGACGTCGCCTGCTTCAACTGCACCGACGGCTGGATCGGCACCGAACGCTGCCCCGTCTGCCGAGGCGAGCAGTGGCTGGAGATCCTCGGTGCCGGCGAGGTCGATCCGAACGTGCTGAGGGCGGTCGGGCGCGACGCCTACCATCCCGAAGCGGTGCAGGGCTTTGCTTTCGGTCTGGGGATCGAGCGGATCGCGATGCTGCGCAACGACATCCCCGATCTGCGCCTCTACATCGAGAACGACGTCCGGTTTCTGGAGCAGCTGCGATGAACGTCCCACAGGAATGGCTGCTGTCGTACTGCGACCCGGGCCTCGACACGGCCGCGCTCGAAGCGCGCCTGACCGACTCCGGCACCAAAGTTGAAGCGATCCACCAGATCGGCCCGCCGTCCGCTGATGGGTTCGTTGTCGGGCTTGTGCTCGAACGCGCGCAGCATCCCGACGCCGACCGGCTCGGCGTTTGCCAGGTCGACGTCGGCGAGGAGGAGGCCATCCAGATCGTGTGTGGTGCACCGAATGTTGGCGCCGGCCAATTCGTGCCGGTGGCGCGCGTTGGCGCCGTGATGCCCGGCGGCATGAAGATCAAAAAAGCCAAGCTGCGCGGGGTGGTGAGCAACGGCATGATCTGCTCCGCCAAAGAGTTGGAACTGGGGCTGGAAAGCGACGGCATCCTTGTTCTGGCGACCATCGACGGCGACCCGGCAGCGCTGCGCAACGGCTCCCGACCAGCCGCGACTGCGCCGCTTTCGGGGATCGCGGCCGGCCAGCTGAGGCCCGGCGCTGCGCTGGCGCGGGTGCTGCCGCTCGGCGGGCCGTCGATCGAGTTGGAAGTCACGCCGAACCGCCCCGACTGCCTGGGGATCTACGAAGTCGCCCGCGAACTGCATGCCGCGACCGGAGCGCCACTGCGCGGCGCACCGTGGCATGGCGTGGCGCTCCCCGACCCGGTTGCCTCCACCACCGATCAGCGCGGCCGTCTCACCGCCACCAGCGGCGGCCTCCACGTCACCCTCAGCGATGCGCAGCGCTGCGAACGCTTTACCGCGATCGTCTACGAGCAGGTGCAGGTCGGGCCGTCGCCGCCGTGGCTTGCGCAACGGCTCGTCGCCGCCGGTCAGCGTCCGATCAACAACGTCGTCGACATCACCAACTACGTGATGCTCGAAACCGGCCAGCCGCTGCACGCGTTCGACCTCGATCGCGTCGCCGGCTCCACACTCGACATTCACGCCGCGCAAGCCGGCGCGCGGCTCACCACGCTCGACGGCGTTGAGCGGGAAGTCCCACAGGACACGCTGCTGATCTCCGACGCCGATGGCCCGACCTCCGTCGCTGGGATCATCGGCGGCGCACGCTCTGAGGTGCTGGCGACCACCACGCGCGTCGCGATCGAAGCCGCAACTTGGCACGGGCCGTCGATCCACCGCGCGTCATGGGCGATGGCCGTTCGCACCGAAGCGTCGGGCCGCTTCGAGAAGTCGCTGCCGGTCGAGCAGGCGCTCGACGCGCAGCGGCGCGCACTCCAGCTGATGCGTGAGCTGGCCGGCGCGGTGCCGGCCGGCGGGATGATCGACCTCGGTACCCGCCAGGTCGATGCGCCGGTACTGCAACTGCCGGTCTCCCTCTGCAAGCGCTGCTTGGGGTATGACCTGCCCGAAGTACGGCAAGTCGAACTGCTGCGCGCGATCGACCTGGGCGTCGAATCGTCCGGCACCGGCATTCTCACCGTCACGATCCCGCCGAAGCGCCGCAACGACCTGACGCGCCCGATCGATCTCGTCGAAGAGCTGTCGCGGCTCGACGGCCTTGCTAACCTGCCCGCAACGGTGCGGGCCGGCGGGCCGGCCGGCCGGCTCACGGCCCGCCAGCGAGCCGACCGGGCGCTGCAAGATCTGCTCGTTGGGCGCGGCCTGCTGGAAGTCGTCGGTTGGAGCTTCGGCAACGTCGACCAGCTCGATCGCCTCGGCCTGCCTGCCGACGATCCGCTGCGGCAGTCGGTGGTCGTGCGCAATCCGATGAGCTCCGAACTCGGTCAGCTGCGCACCACGCTGGTGCCGTCGCTGCTCGAAGTCGCGCAACGCAACACCGCACGTGGCGTGCGAGATCTGCGGCTGTTCGAGCTTGGGACGACCTACCACGCGACGCCGCAGCCGGCGCTCCCGCTCGAACGCCGCACGCTTGGCGTGCTGCTGACCGGCGCGCTGACCGTGCCGACCTGGAAGGATCAGTCGCCCGTCAAGGCTGACGCCAGTGCGGCATTGGAAGTGCTGCGCGCGATCGGAGCGCTGCTGCGCCTGCCACTGACGGTCGACCAGTCGGTCGTCGCGGCGCATCTGCATCCGGGGCGTGGTGCGGCGGTGCTGCTTGGCGATCGCCAACTCGGGGTCGTTGGCGAGCTGCATCCGCGAATCGCTGCCGCGTACGATCTTGCGGCACCGGTCGCACTGCTGGAACTCGACGCCGGCGTGGCGCTCGACGCGGTCGGCGGGCGCCCGCAATACCAGCCATTTGCGAGTTTTCCGTCGATCACGCAGGATCTCGCGGTCGTCGTTGACGAGCAGCTACCGGCGCAGCAGATCGTGGAGGCGGCGCGGACCGGCGCGAACGCGCTGCTGCGCGACGTGAGCGTGTTCGACGTGTACACCGGCCCCGGCCTGGAGGCCGGCAAACGCTCGCTGGCGTTGCGGCTCACCTTCCGAGCCGAAGATCGCACACTCACCGAAGATGAGGCCAGCACGGCGCGCGGCAAGATCCTTGCGGCCCTCGAACGGCAGGTCGGAGCGGTCGCTCGTGGCTAGCGCCGGCGATGGTCC
Organism: Patulibacter sp.; assembly: GCA_047604965.1. Taxonomy (GTDB): domain Bacteria; phylum Actinomycetota; class Thermoleophilia; order Solirubrobacterales; family Solirubrobacteraceae; genus JAGIBJ01. The sequence goes on from JASGGQ010000060.1 coordinate 6,903, forward strand.
GAAGATCTTGATCGCCGGTGCGTCAGGGTACGCCGGTGCGATCGCTGCACGGCTCGTGCAGGAGCATCCGGCGCTGCAACTTGGCCCGATCACCGCGCGCGCCGAGGCCGGGCAGCGGCTCGGTGCGCTGTACCCGCAGCATCGCGTCGATGCCGTGCTCGAAACGCTCGACCTCGACCGCCACGCCGAGCAGTCCGACGCCGCAATCGTTGGCTATCCGCACGCCGCCGCCGCACCGGTCGTCAACGCACTGCTCGACCGCGGATTGAAGGTGATCGACCTCTCCGCCGATTTTCGTTTGCGTGACCTCACGACCTACCAAGCGTGGTACGGAACGCACCCGCACCCGGAGCTGATCGGACGGTCGGTGTACGGCCTGCCGGAGCTGTACCGCGCCGACCTGGCCGGCGCGCAACTCGTCAGCGGCCCCGGCTGCTTCCCGACCGCCGCGCTGCTCGGCTTGCGCCCGCTCGCCGCCGATGGCCTGCTGGCCGATGTCGTGATCGACGCCAAGACCGGTGTCTCTGGTGCCGGGCGCGGACTCAGCCACGCCACGAGCTACGTGTCGATCGCCGACTCGGTCGTCGCATACAAAACGACCGGTCACCGTCATCGTCCGGAAATCGAACAGGAACTTGCCGCCGCTGGGAGCCGGGTGAAGGTGACCTTCGTGCCGCATCTCGTCCCGGTCGATCAAGGAGAATTGGTCAGCTGTTACGCGACGCTCGCCGCAGCACTGACCGAGGACGAAGTCATCGCACGCTACACCGACGCGTACGCTGACGAGCCGTTCGTGGAACTCGTCGATCAGCCGCCCGGTACCCGTGGCGTGCGCGAGACGAACTTCTGCCGCATCCATGTGCAAGTCGAGGAGCACACCGGCCGCGTGATGATCTTCTCGGCGATCGACAACCTTTGGAAAGGCACCGCGTCGCAGGCGGTCCAGTCGCTGAATCTGATGTTTGGTCTGCCGGAGACGCTCGGTTTGCTGCCGGGCACGAGCCAAGGAGCGCACACCTGATGGACGCCCGCCCGGACCTCAGCCGCTGGCTGCCGCTGCCGGAGGGCGTTGCCGAGAGTGATGCCGCCCTGCTGCCGGCCGGCTTCCGTGCCGGAGGGATCGTTGCCGGCGGCAAGCCATCGGGCGCACGCGACCTTGGCGTTGTCGTGTGCGACCAGCCGGAGATGACTTCGGCGGCGCGCTTTACCACGAGCGCGACGGCGGCGGCTCCAGTCATCATCACCCGCGACCGGTGCGACTGCGACAAGTTGCGCGCCGTCCTCGTCAACAGCGGCAACGCGAACGCTTCGACCGGGCGCACGGGCCTGGAGGAGGCCGCGCGGATGCATGGCGCCGCGTCGATGCTGCTCGGCCTACCTCTGGAGCAGATCGGCCTCTGCTCGACCGGCAAGATCGGTGAGCCGCTCGACGGTGCTGCGTACGTCCGCGCGCTGCCGGAACTGCGCCACGACCTCTCCGGCGATCCGACGACCTTCAACGAGGCGATCTCGACGACCGACCTCTTCCTCAAGCGCGCGGCCGTTGACGTGACGCTCAGCGAAGGGGTGGTGCGGATCGTGGCACAGGCCAAAGGTGCGGGGATGATCCACCCGGGCTTTGCGACGATGCTCGCCTTCGTCCAGACCGACGCGCAACTTACCGCCTCGCGCTGCGGGAAGCTGCTCGACAACGCGCTGGCCGACACCTTCAACCGCGTCTCTGTCGACGGGCAGCTGTCGACCAACGACACCGCCGTCCTTCAGGCCTCCGGCGCGTCGGGCGTTGCGCCGGCCGACACGCAGGACGATGCGCGGCTCCAAGCGGCGCTCACGCATCTGCTGCTCGACCTCGCGCTCCAGCTGATCGCCGACGGCGAGGGCGCCACGCGCCTGGCGCGCGTGAGCGTGACCGGCGGCGACGCGCTCGGCCATGCCGCCGACAAGGTCGCCGACCACATCGCCACCTCGCCGCTCGTACAGACCGCGCTGACCGGCGCCGACCCGAACTGGGGCCGGATCATTCAGGCCGCTGGGCACGCGCTCGCCGGCCGCGGGCCGGTGGAGTTCGACATCGCCTTCGGCGGCATCGAGGTTTGCCGTCGCAACCAGGCGACCCGCTACGACCGCGCCGCCGTCGACGCTGCCGCCGCGCAGGAGCTTGTTGAGATCGATGTGCGCTTCCCGGGCGAGGGCGCATCGACCCGCTACTTCTGCGACCTGACCGTCGCGTACGTGCGCTTCAACAGCGAGTACACGACGTGAACCGCGTCGCAGCACGCAGCATCACGTATTCCCCGGCGGCACGGCAGGCGGCTCCGGCCGCTGGCCCCGGCCCCCTGACGACCCGGATGAGGAGGCACTGATGCGCGACATCGGGATGCTGCTCGAAGCCCTGCCCTACATCCGGGAGTTCCACGGCCGAACGGTCGTCATCAAATACGGCGGCGCCGCGATGACTGAGCCGGCACTCGTCGAGGATTTCGCGCGCGATGTCGTGCTCCTCAAGTACGTGGGGATGAACCCGATCATCGTGCATGGAGGCGGCCCGGAGATCACGAAGCTGATGGGCCGAGTCGGCAAGGAAACGACGTTTGTCGACGGGTTGCGCGTGAGCGACGCCGAAACGGTCGAGCTGGCGAAGATGGTGCTCGTCGGGAAGGTCAACAAGGAGATCGTGCTGCGCCTCGCCCGCCACGGCCAGCCGGCGGTCGGCCTCTCCGGAGACGACGGCCAACTCTTTCGCTGCAAGCGCCGCGCAGCGCCGGATGGAACCGATATCGGCTTCGTCGGCGCGATCGATCGGGTCGATACCGGCGTCGTTGAGCATGTCGCCGAGGACTACATTCCGGTGATCGCGTCGGTCGGTGCGGATCGCGAAGGCAACAGCTACAACATCAACGCCGACGAGGCGGCTGGCGCCCTGGCGCGCGCGCTGCGCGCCTACAAGCTCGTTTTCCTGACCGATGTCGCCGGTTGGCTCGAAGATCCGCAGCAGCCCGACAGCCTGATTCGCACCGCCGACGCCGACCGCGTCGAGCGGGCCGTCGAAGCGGAGGTCAGCGGTGGAATGGTGCCAAAGCTGCGTGCTTGCGTCGATGCGATCCACGGCGGCGTAACGGCGGCGCACATCGTAGACGGGCGCCTGCCACATTCGGTGTTGCTGGAGCTCTTCACGAACGAGGGCATCGGCACGAAGATCACCCCGGCGGCGTAGGAGCGTGGCGATGTTCTCTGTGGGCTCTGGGCTTTCGGGTGTGCGGTGGGCCGCCGAACGCGGCGGTGGCGATGGTTTGGTCCATCTCCCCGGTGATCCGCCGTCGCTGGCCGAGCTTCAGCGGCTCGATGAGCAGTTCACGATCGACACGTACGCGCGCCTGCCGCTCGACGCAGTTCGCGGCGAAGGGGTGCGGTTGTGGGATGCGGCGGGGGAGGAGTACCTCGATCTGCTGGCGGGGATCTCGGTGAGCAATGTCGGTCATTGTCATCCGCATGTCGTCGCGGCGCTGACCGGTCAGGCGCAGTGGCTGCTGCACGTCAGCAACCTGGTTCACACGGCGCCGGCGCTCCAGCTCGCCGAACGGCTCGCATCCGGTTCGCTTGGCGACGGCACCAAGGTGTTTCTCTGCAACTCCGGTGCCGAAGCGGTCGAAGGGGCATTGAAGCTTGCTCGCCGCGCGAAGCGTGGGGGGGAGATCGTCGTGGTACGCGATGGCTTCCACGGCCGCACGATGGGCGCACTGTCGGCGACGCCGCAGGAAGCCAAGCAGGCGCCGTTCGCGCCGCTCGTCCCTGGCTTCGTCGTCGCCGAGCCGACGGTCGATGGGATCGTGGCAGCCGTTCATCAGGGCACGGCGGCGGTGCTGCTGGAGCCGATCCGTGGCGAGAGCGGCGTGTGGCCGGTCCCGGATGAGGTGCTGGTCGCTGCGCGCTCGGCATGTGATCGTGTTGGCGCTGCGTTGATCTTCGATGAGATTCAAACCGGCCTGGGCCGCACCGGCACCTTTTGGCGCTTCGAAGGCACGCCGGTCGTACCGGATGTGGTCACCAGCGCGAAGGCGCTCGGTGGTGGACTGCCGATCGGCGCGGTGATCGCCGGGCCGGCGTACGCGAACGTGCTTCAGCGTGGCGACCACGGCTCGACCTTCGCCGGTTCGCCGGTAATTGCCGCTGCCGCGCTCGCGACGCTCGACGTGCTCGAAGATGCGGCGCTGCTCGCGCATGTGCAGCGTGTCGGCGAGCGGCTGCGTGACGGCGTTGCGCGCCTGCCGGGCGTCACGGCGGTGCGCGGCTGCGGCCTGATGGTCGGCTTCGATCTTGAGGGTGGCGGCGCGCCGGAGCTTGTGGGCCGCGCGCTGCGCGAGCAGCGGATGCTGCTCAACGCGACCGGCCCGCAGACGATTCGCCTGCTACCGCCGCTCATCATCCAGGACTCCGAGATCGACGACGCCCTCGGCCGCCTCGCGGCACTCCTGGAATCGCGGTAGCGCGCCCGCCGTCAGTCCAGATCAAACGCGGCTCGGATTGCGGCCGAGAGCGAACGTTCCTGCGATTCGAAGAGCGCGCCGATCTGCTGGCCAAGATCATCACGAGCGATCGTCGTGATGTTGTCGCAACTGATCACCGACGGCGACGCAAGCCCGTTGTTGCGGTCCACGCGCACTTCGGTGGAGAGGCCGCGAATGGTGGTCGTGATCGGCGCGACGGTCACGACGTTCAGGTACGGTCGGACCAGTTCGCGGGTCAGCACCACGACCGGTCTTGCCTTGTCGAGTTGCGCGATGTGGATTGGCCGCACTAGTCGAGTGGTAGTGCCTGGCGGCGAGCGTAGCTTGACAGGCCGTCGAGTACTGCATCGGTGCCGGTATGAGCAAGGATTTCCGCATCGCGCTCGGCGAGCTGACGGCGCCGTTCACGCTCAAGCGCACGGGTCACGAGACTCGCGCGGCTTCGCGCCGTGCCTGCCTCGACCGCCGCGTCAAGAAAATCCACCAGATCATCTTGGAGTCGTACCGCGATCTGCCTGCTCATCCCAGCATGGTACCAGGCTGGGATTCCTGCGGTGAGCCGATGTGAGGCGCGATGCGTCGAACGGGAGCAGGGAAAGCTGTTGCCGGCAAGAGTCTGGCAGCGCGAACGCGCCGGCCGTTCGCTACAGGCCCATGGCGCGGAACACGAAGTTGCGTGCCTGTTCGTCCATATCGTCGCCGTATGTCGCGAACGGCACATGGCCGGCGCCGGTGACATTACGCAGGACGGCAATCAGTCCGTGGCTGTTCATGTAGTCAACATTGTCGACCGCCCAGTCGTACGGCACGATCGTGTCGGCGGTGCCATGCCAGAACAGGATCGGGGCATCGCCCTTGCCGAAGGTCAGGTTCGTCGGCAAAGCGCCGGAGATCGAGACAGCACAGTTGACGGCGTTCGAATAGCCGGGGTTGCCGCTATCGCCCGCCGAATTCGCGGTCGATGCGACCAAGATCGACGTGATCGCACCGGCAGAACTGCCGCCGATCGCGATCGCGTCGGGGTCGATGCGGTACTCGTCGGCGTGCGCGCGGAACCAGCGGACGGCGGCCTTCGCGTCACTGGAGGCCGCGAACGCCGCCGTCGTGCAGCCATCTTCGAAGTTTTCCGCAGAGCAGTTGGTGCCGAGCAGCCGGTAGTTCAGCGATGCCGTCACGTAGCCGCGTTGCGCGAAGCGTTTCGCCAGCGTCGTGACGTCGGTATCGCTGCTGGAGCCGTATCGGAAATACCCTCCATGGATCCAGATCATCACCGGCCGGTACCGTTCGGTGTCGCCGGTTGGCTGGTAAAGATCCATCGTCAGCTGCTGCGTCGAGCCGTCTGCCAGCGGCGCGGCGCCGTACGCCACGCCGGTCGTCGAGGTGACGCCGCTGAAGATCAGGTCGCGGTAGCGCAGCGGCGCGTCTCCCTCCGGCGCGGGAACTGAGCAGCCGGCGACGACGGTTGCTGCCAGCAGTGCGACAAGGGCAGCGAACGATCGGTGCGCAAAATGAGGGGACAGACGGGACATGGAGCGGATCGTACCGTCGGGTGTGACTGCGCGCACGTTTCGTTGGTGCGGCTGCGTCGTCGGGCGTGCGGGAGAGCTGCTCGGTTCCGCTTCGGAAACGGCCGATCACTGGGTCGGTGAGTCCTTCTCCCCCTTGTGACATGGGGGTTGGCGCCTCACGTCGAAGGAACAGGCGCGAACCGATCGAGATGAACAGCCGAGATTCCCGCCGTTTCGCATGCCCGAAGCAGCGGCTGGTCGGTGGAGATCAACGGCGTCCGGAGGCCAATCGCCGCAGCCGCGTACGCGGCGTCGTACGCTGTCATTGAGTGTCGCAGCGCCCATGCGGACGGCATCCTCGGTCCGGTAGCGTCGAGTCGCAGGTCGAGCCTCCGGAGCATCTGGCATGCCACTTCGGCATCTGCATCGCCCAGCGTTCCGGCGAGGTTGAAGCGACGCAGCGCGCTCAGCGCTTCGATCAGGCCGTGAGCGGCGGTGATGATGTCGGTTTCCGGCCGCTCCTCGAGATGGGCCAGGAGCCGATCGGCCGACGCGGCGTGCCGGCCGGCGACGACGAGCTCGACGAGCACGGAGGCATCGACGAGGATTACCGCGTCAGGCGCCTGGTCGCTCACCGCGAATCACTTCTGCCACCTCGACATTGCCGACGCTCGGCCGGGAGCGCCGTAGCGCCGCGATCGTCGCCGCGCGATCGAACTGATCGAGGCCCAGTCCCCGGCGCAGCGCGACGAGCGCCGCGCGGTTCTTTGATGTCCCCGAAGCGGCCGCGATTTCGTTCAGTTCCCGCTCGACCTCCAGCGGAACACCACGCAGGTACAACGTGCTCATGCGCTTAGGGTAGCAGTGCAAGCAGGTCCTGCAAGCATTATGCGCTTGCGTCGTCGTAGCCGGTTGATGCAATCGTTTGCTCGGTCGGTATAATCGGTTGCGCCGCCGGCATCTACACCCGAGCTACGCTGATCTCTCTACATTCCACGCCGCACCTCCGACCGCTGCGCAGGATCAGGTTCGCGCGGGCGCCGCTGACGTTGCTGGTGTTCGCTGTCTCGCTGCTCATCGGCGCTACTCGCGCGCAAGCGGCGGTGTCGTATGTTTCCGCGTCGTCGGCGTCAGGCTCTGTGGATAGTGCGAAGAAGCTGACGCTTTCGTTTACGAAACCATCAAATCTTCAGGTCGGAGATCTGATGCTCGCCGCAATCCAATGGATTCCGGATGGCACGGTCGATTCGATTACCTGCCCGGACTCCGATACCGATAGTACCTCGGGCGACACGGACAACCCTACGACTCCTGCGGGAACCACATGGCATAATGTCGTCGACTGTCGCTATGACACTTCGTCTAGCGGGCACAGCTGGGCTGAAAAGGTCTGGTACACGTTTGCGACGGCTTCGGACGTGTCGAGCACCGCCAGCTACGAGTTCACCGGGAACTGGAGTCCGAAGGGTGGCGCGACTGCGGCCGGCACGATCTCGGTGTACCGAGGCGTCAATACAACCACTCCGATTCGTGGTAGTGTATCGGTTAATATCTCGTCAGACTTCACGAGTGGATTGGTTCGCAATAATAGCAACGGTCTCGTCCTGCCGAACTCCAGCAATATCACCTCGTATACGGATGCAGTCGGGAGCCTCGGTATTAGTGTCGTCATGGCGTTGCGCGGAACGGGTACCGGCCAGTTCACGTTTATCCTCAGCAACGGTACGTGGGCCGATAAGGGCTATTACGGCGGGGTGCAGGGCGATATGAGTACGGGTTCATCCAGGGAAAACATCAACACAGCGGTCGCGTTCCTTGCGCCTATGACGAGCGGGGCGTTCCCGTCGCCGACACCCACCGAGTATGCGTATACTCACATGCAGAGTAGTGCTGGCAACGTGCTGGGATGGACCGCGTACTCGTTCGTCCTCAACCCGGCAAATACGAACGCCTGCTTCAACGGTTCGAGTGCGCTCACGACGTCACCTTCGACCATTACATTCGATGGCACGGCCCTGGATGGCACGAATAAGAGTATTTCGGGCTCGGCGAGCTATACGATCAATGACCAGAGCGCGGTCTATCCGACGTCGCCCTCGGTCTCGGCGACGCCTTCGCCACTGCCTTCGCAATCTCCGATTCCGGCAGACACGACGACCGGCGCGACGTCGTCTGGCTGGAAAATCCAGCTGAACGCGACGCAATTTCAACGAGATGCATCGCACACGCTCGCCACGACGGCGCTCGCGGCCGCGTCGCCAACGGTATCCGCAGGCACTGGGCAGTGCGCGTCGTCGTCCGATGGTGGTGGAGTCGCTTCCTATCCGGTCTCGCTGACCGCTGGCTCGACGGCGACCGTCTATTCCAACGCGGCCAACTACGGAATCGGGCCGACCACCGTTGCAATCCCGTTTACCCTCGCCGTCCCAGCGAACATCTATGCGGGTACCTACACCTCAACGTGGACGACCACCCTCGCCTCCGGCCCATGAACGGCTAACCCGGATCGTGCATTAGTGGTGGTTGGGGTCGTGTCAGGCTGGCTGGTGGT
>JASGGQ010000061.1:0-15431 GCA_047604965.1 Patulibacter sp.
GCGGGCCGCCGAGCGCGGCGCGGCGCGCGCGACTGATCGAAGCGCGGCGCGCCCGCGCCCCGCAGATCACCGCAGCCAGCTATCCCCCGCAGCTGCCGGTCAGCGAACGCCGCGAGGAGCTGCTGCGCGTGCTGGCCGACCATCAGGTGGTCGTCGTCGCCGGGGAGACCGGCTCCGGGAAAACGACGCAGCTCCCGAAGCTGCTGCTCGAACTTGGACGCGGCATCGACGGGCAGATCGCGCACACGCAGCCCCGCCGGATCGCGGCGCGCAGCGTCGCCGAACGGATCGCCAGCGAACTTGGCAGCGAGCTGGGGCACGCCGTCGGCTACGCCGTGCGGTTCGACGACCGCTCCGGGCAGGACACGCTGGTGCGGCTCGTGACCGACGGCCTGTTGCTCGCCGAAATCCAGCACGACCCGCTGCTGCGCCGCTACGACACGATCATCGTCGATGAGGCGCACGAACGCAGCCTGAACATCGACTTCCTGCTCGGCGTGCTGCATCAGATCCTGCCGCAGCGCCCCGATCTCAAGCTCGTCATCACCTCCGCGACGATCGACACGCAGCGCTTCGCCGAACATTTCGCGGCGCCCGACGGAACGCCGGCACCGATTGTGGAGGTCAGCGGCCGGACCTTTCCGGTTGAGCTGCGCTACCGCCCGCCGATCGACGAGGCCGGCAACCCGATCGACGAAGCCGATGCGATCGCGGGTGCCGTCGAGGAGCTGCTCGCGGAAGGGCGCGGCGATGTGCTCGTCTTCCTCTCCGGCGAGCGGGAGATTCGCGACGCCGCCGAGCTGCTCGGCGGCCGGCTGAAGGGGCACGCCGAACTGCTGCCGCTCTACGCGCGCCTGGCCAGCAGCGAACAGCAGAAGGTCTTCCGGCCCAGTCCGCGCGGGCTGCCGCGCGTGATCCTCGCGACGAATGTCGCAGAGACATCGCTGACGGTGCCCGGCATCATGAGCGTCGTCGATGCCGGCGTCGCGCGGATCAGTCGCTACTCGGCGCGGCTGAAGGTGCAGCGACTGCCGATCGAGCCGGTCAGCCAAGCGAGCGCGAACCAGCGCGCCGGGCGCTGCGGGCGGCTCGCGCCAGGCGTCGCGGTGCGCCTGTATAGCGAGGAGGAGTTCGCGGCGCGCCCGCAGTTCACCGACCCGGAGGTGCTGCGAACCAGCCTTGCGTCGGTGATGCTGCGCATGGCAGCGCTCGGCCTCGGCGACGTGGAGCGGTTCCCGTTTATCGACCGGCCGGACGCACGGCAGGTACGCGACGGACTGAACCTGCTGCACGAGTTGGCAGCAATCGAGTCGCCAAGCGGCGAGCTGCGCCTGACTGCGCTCGGGCATCGCCTCGCGCGGCTGCCGATCGATCCGCGTCTGGGACGGATGATCCTCGAAGCCGACCGGCTCGGCTGCGCCAGCGAGGTGATTGCGATCTGCGCGGCGCTCTCGATCCAAGATCCGCGCGAGCGACCACCGGAGCAGCTGGCGCAAGCCCAACAACAGCACGCGCAGTTCGCCGACCCGCGTTCGGACTTTTTGACCTTCCTGAACATCTGGCGGTGGGTGCAGGAGCAGCGACGCACCAGCACCGGATCACAGCTGCGCAAGGCGTGCCACGCGCGCTTCCTGCATGTGCTGCGGATTCGCGAATGGCAGGATCTCGCGGCGCAGCTGCGGCGTGCGGCGCAGGAGGTTGGGATCGCACTCAACGAGCAGCCGGCCGAGCCGGCGGAGATTCACCGTGCGCTGCTGGCTGGACTGCTGAGCCACATCGGACTCAAGGACGGCGACACCCGCGAATATCTGGGGGCGCGCGGCTCGAAGTTCCTGATTGGGCGCGGGTCGTCGCTGTCGCGCCAGCAGCCGACGTGGGTGATGGCCGCCGAGCTGGTCGAAACCAATCGGCTGTGGGCGCGGACCGTCGCGCAGGTCGAACCGAAGGATGCGCTGGCGCTCGCCGGGCATCTGGTGCGCCGCAGCTACGACGAACCACGCTGGGATCGTCGGCGCGGCGAAGTGGTCGCCACCGAACGGGTGACGTTGTACGGCCTGCCGATCGTGCCGGGGCGTGCCGTCAGCTACGGCCGTCATGGGCCGCAGGAGGCGCGCGAGCTATTTGTGCAGAAGGCACTGGTGGAGGGCGAGTGGGATGCCCGGCACCAGTTTTTGGAGGTCAACCGGCAGCGGATCGCCGATGTGGAGCGGATCGAGCAGCGGGTGCGCCAGCGTGGCCTGCTGGTCGACGACGCGGTACTGCGCGGCTTCTTCGAGGAGCGGGTGCCGGCGGGGATCGTCAGCGGCAGCGAGTTCGATCGCTGGTGGCGGCGCCACCGCCACCACGACCCGCATCTGCTGGAATACCCGAAGGAGCTGCTGCTCGATGCGGCGACGCTTGGCGGGGTCGATGCGCGCGACTGGCCGACGAAGTGGCGTCAGGGCGAGCTGGAACTGGAGCTCTCCTACGCATATGAGCCGGGCACCGAACGTGACGGCGTAACCGTTCACGTGCCGCTCGATGCACTCGGGCAGCTGCGCGCCGACGGCTTCGATTGGCTGGTGCCGGGGTTGCGCGAGGAACTGGTCGAAGGGCTGCTGCGGACGCTCCCGAAGGAGCAGCGCCGCGCGCTGGTGCCGGTGCCGGAGCTGGCGCAGCAGATCGTGCGGGCGGTCAAGCCGCGCAGCGGGCCGATCGGCGAGGTGGTGGCCGCCGAGGTGCTGCGTGTGCGCGGCGTGCGGGTCGATCCGGCGCTACTTGACGTGCGGCGGCTGCCGGGGCATCTGCAAATGCGGTTTCGCGTCGAAGCGCCCGACGGCGTGACGCTCGCCGACGATCACGATCTCGGTGCGGTGCGCCGTGCGCTGGCGCCGAGGCTTCAGGCGCGGCTCACCGAACGAGCGCAGGTGGTGCAGCGCAGCGGCCTGCGCGAGTGGCCGGCGGTTGATTCGGCGGGGAACTTGCCGCGCGTCGTGGCGCTGCCCGGCACCGGGCAGGCCGTTCGCGCGTATCCGACGCTCATCGATGAGGGCGACACCGTCGGCGTGCGGGTCGTCGCGACCGCCGCTGAGCAGGCGATCGGCATGCACGCGGGCACGCGCCGGCTGCTGCTGCTGACCTTGCCGTCACCCTCGAAAGCGGTCGTTGGGCAGCTCACGAGCCGTCAGCAGTTGCTGCTCGCCGGCGCGCCGTATGCCGGTGGCGCGCCGGCCGTGCTCGACGACGCGGCGGCGTGCGCGGTCGATGCGCTGATGGCGCAGGCGGGCGGCGCGGTCTTTGAGGCGGCGGCGTTCGAGACGCTGCGCGCACAGGTCGCCGCCGGGCTGGTGGAGCGCACGGTGGCGGTCGCGCGCGACGCGGCGGCGGCGCTGGAGGCGGCGGGGCGCGTGCAAGCGGCACTCGACGCGCTGGGGTGGGGCGGCGACGTGCAGGGGGCACGCGACGATGTCAACCATCAGCTCGGGCTGCTGATCCACGACGGCTGCTTGGCGGCGACCGGCGCGGCACAGGTCGCCGCGTTGCCGCGCTACCTCGATGGGATGGCGCAGCGCCTCGCGCGCGTGCCGGCACAGGCGGCGGTCGACCGTGACCGGATGCATGCGATCCACGCACTGGAGGACGAGTTGGCCGCTGCCGCCGACGCACTTGGCAACGGCGTCCCGTGGCCACCACAGCTCACGGCCGCCTTCTGGATGATCCAGGAGCTGCGGCTCGTGCAGCTCTCACCGGGCGTGCGCGCCGAAGGCGGCCCAAGCGCAAAAAAGGTCCGCCGGCTAATCGCGGGGTAAGAGAGAGCCGCGCGGTGCGTTCGCCCGCTTTGCGTGCCCGCGTTTGTCCGGTTTACAGGTCCGCGTTTGTCCGGTTCCAGCAGCCGCGCTTGTGCGGTTCGCATACCCGCGTTTATCCGGTTCGTATACCCGCGTTTGTCCGGTTCGAAGACCCGCGTTCGTGCGGCGATGCTACGATTTCTCTGTGGAACTCCTGCAACGGCACCTACTTCCGCTCGGGCAGGAGTTTTTGAACACATTCCCGGCGGTCGTGATCGCCGGTGCCCGGCAGGTTGGCAAGAGCACGTTCGCAGCTCAGCTGGCCAGCAACCGCCCACACCGCACCTTCAGCCTCGACGACGAAGCGACACGCACCGCGATCTCTCGTGACGCGCAAGCGTTCGTCACTGCCCACCCACAGCAGATGCTGGTGCTCGACGAGATCCAGCGTGTCCCAGCGTTGCTGCTCGCCATAAAAGCAACGATTGACCGGGACCGCCGACCAGGCCGCTTCCTGCTGACCGGCTCTTCCGATCTCCTGCGCAGCCCCCGCACGCCAGACTCACTCGCAGGCCGCGCAGCCACGCTACACCTTCACGGCCTGAGCCAAGGGGAACTCGCTGGCCATCGCGACGATTTCGCGAGTTGGGTGCGCGCACTGCCACCAACACCGCAGGACTTCCGGAGTCGCTGGAATCGCCGGGACTACGTAGCGGCTATCGCAGCTGGTGGGTACCCGGAGCTTGGCACGCTCAGCCAACGCACGCGGCACCATTGGATCGACAGCTACATCGAGCGGATATTGACCCGCGATCTGACCGATGTCTCTCCGACGCTGTCATCCGAGCGTCTCGGCGCGGTGCTGCGTCTCGTTGCCGCGAACCAGTCTGGCGAACTCGTGCAGGCGCGGATCGCCGACCAGCTCGGCATTCCGAAGTCCTCGATCGCGAACTACCTGGGCGCGCTGCGAACGCTCTTTCTCACCACCGACGTGGGGCCGTGGGGCCCGAACCTTACGAAGCGGGAGGTCGGCCGTCGCAAGCTGAGCGTGTCCGACACTGCGCTCGCGCTACGCCTGAGCAGACAGCACCCGGATGCCCTCGTTGATCCGCTGGCCGCCGAACGACTCGGCCCACATCTCGAAGCGTTGGCTGCTCTTGAGCTGCGCAAGCAGCAGGGCTGGTCGGGAGAAGAGTTCGACCTTCGCCACTTCCGTAACCGGGACGGGCTGGAGGTCGATCTCGTGCTCGAATTCGCTGACGGCGGCGTGTTTCTCCTGGAGATCAAGGCAACCGAGACCTATCGCTCCGCCCACTTCTCCGGCATCCACGCGCTCGCCAAGCGCCTCGGCCCGCGGTTCCTCGGCGGCGCGGTGCTCGGACTCAGCCAGGAAAGCCACCAGATCGCCGAGCGCATGTGGGCGCTGCCACTCTCGATCCTCTGGGACGCCTCTGCGGAGTTGGCGGGATGACCGCCGGGGTTTGACCTACGATCGCACCCGCATGTTCTTCGCCGAGCAGCCAACCGTCGACCGGGTACCGCCGACGGTCGCACTGTCGATCGCGTCGCCGCGCCGCACGACGCTGCGCCATAGCGGCGTCGTGGCGACCGTCACGCTCAACGAGCCCGGATCGGTGACCGTCGTCGTGCAGGACGCCGACCGCCACCAAGTCTCGGCCGCCACGACCGGGCTGGCATCGCTGCCGAGCGGCGGGGCGACGACCGTTGCCGTGCGCCTCACCCAGTCGGCCAAAACGGCACTGCGGCGCGGCAAGAAGATCCGCTGGTCGGTGCTGGCGACCGCGACCGACGGGGTCGGCAACATCGGCACCAAACGCAAACGGCTCTGGATCGGATAGCCGGCGGCACCCGGTGGAGGCCGGGTTCGTGCGGCTCATCGACGCACCAACAGGCGGCGCACACCACCTTCGCAACGGCAGCCGCCACGCTCTACGATTCGACAGGTGACTCGCCCCGTCCCAGCGGTCGTCGCGGCCCGCGCCGCCGTGCTTGCCTGCATGCTCGCCGGCGCCTGCCCGAGCGGTGCGCTGGCGGCAGAGCAAACCGCCAAAGCCAGGCTCGGTGCCGCCAAGAGCTTCACGATGGCGCTCGGCGCGACGCTCACCACGTCGAAGATCGCGCGGCTCGCGACCCGCGATCTCGTCGTCGTCGATGGCGACGACACGAGCGCCAAGCAGGTCGCGGGGCTCCAGCGCCGCGACGCCGTGGTGCTCGGCTACCTGAGCGTCGGCACCGTCGAAGCGTGGCGTTCATGGTTTTCGCTGCTGCGCAACGATCGCCTCGAAGCGCTCGGCGACTGGAACGGCGAGCGGTACGCGAACGTCAGCAGCGCGGCGCTGCGTGACGCGCTCGCCGACCAGATTGCGCCGCAGCTGCTCGCCAAAGGCTTCGACGGCCTTTTGCTCGGCAACGTCGAGATGGTCGAAGATCACGCCGCGCAGGCTGACGGCATGCTCGAACTCGTCACGCGCATCGCCGCGCGCGTCCACGCCGCCGGTGGGGTGCTGATGGCCCAAAACGGCGACACGATCATCACGCCGTACCTGCCGCTGCTGGACGGCTGGAACCGTGAGGATGCCTCCGGCACCTACGACGCAAGTAGCGGCAAGTACGTCGCGACCGGCGCCGACGCGCGCCGCGCGGCGCGCGCCACGCTCGCGGCGGTGCGCGCCGCCGGAGTCATCACCACGACGACCGACTACTTTGCCTCACCAAGCTCCAAGGCGGCGCGGCGCGCCATCCGCATCTCGTGTGCGGCCGGCGCGATCCCCACCATCTCGAACGCCGCGCTCAGCGCCGTGCCCAAGCAGCCGGCCCGCTGCACCACGAAGTAGCCGGCGCACCGCCACCTGTCGGCGCACCGGAACGCGGCCGGCGCCCCCATCGACACCTCCGCCCATATCCTTGTAAATCATGCATTGTGATGTATGATTTACAAGGATGATTCCGCGCCTGGCGCAGCACGAGGTAACGACGCTCCTTGGCGAGCGTCCTGCGGTCGTCATCACCGGGCCACGCCAAGCGGGGAAGACGACCCTCGCACTGACGCTCGCCAAGAGCAGGCCGTCGGTGTACCTCGATCTCGAAGATCCGGCCGATGTCGCCAAGCTCGATGACCCGAGGCTCTACTTCGACGAGCACGCAGACCGGTTGGTTGTGCTCGATGAAGTGCAGCGTATGCCCGAGCTGCTTCCGCTGCTGCGCAGCGTCATCGATCGTGGTCGGCGCGGCGGCGCCGGCACCGGCCGCTTCCTGCTGCTCGGCTCCGCGTCGCTGGATGTGCTCGCCAGGGCCGGGGAGTCGCTTGCCGGCCGGCTCGGGATCGTCGATCTCGGTCCGCTCAACCTGCTGGAAGTCGGTGCCGGCCAGCAAACGGAGCTGTGGGTGCGCGGCGGCTTTCCCGACAGCTTGCTGGCCACCAGTGACCGGTCGTCACGTCGCTGGCGCGACGACTTCATCCGCACCTACCTTGAGCGCGACATTCCCTCACTCGGGCCTCGGCACCCCGCCGAGACGCTGCGGCGCTTTTGGACGATGCTCGCGCATCGTCATGGCGCGCCACTCAACGCCGCTGAACTCGCTCGCGCGCTGACGCTCGATGTCCGCACCGTGACGCAGTACGTCGACCTCATGGTCGATCTCCTGCTCGTGCGGCGGGTCTCTCCCGTCCACGCGAACGTCGGCAAGCGGCTCGTCAAGGCGCCGCGCCTCTACCTGCGCGACAGCGGCATCGTCCATGCGCTGCTCGGCCTCGGGACGCTCGACGCGGTGCTGGCCCACCCCGTCGCCGGGGCGTCGTGGGAGGGATTTGTCGTCGAGCAGGCCGCGACGATCGCCGGTGCTCACGCCGATGTCGGCTTCTATCGGACGGCCAGCGGCGCGGAAGCCGACCTCGTGCTGACTTGGCAAAGCGGCGAACGTTGGGCGGTCGAGATCAAGCGCAGCAGCGCCCCCAAGCTCCCTCGGGGCTTCCCGGTCGCGGCCAACGACCTGGCGGCAGATCGTCAGCTGCTCGTCGCAGCGATCGACGACGAGTATCCGCTCGCCGGGGGCGCGACCGCGCTCGGCGTTGCTGCGTTCCTGCGGTTGGTTGCTGCTCGCGCCGCCGAGTAGGCGGCGCGGGCAGCATCAGGTTCTGTGGGCCGCGCGCTACCGCGCAGCGAGCAGTCCGCGCAGTTCGTCGGCGACCCGCTCGGGGGTGATCCCGAGCCGCTCGAGCACCAGCGCTCCGGGCGCCGACGCGCCAAAGCGGTCGATCGAAACGTGCGCTTGCGCGTACCGCTCCCAGCCCATGCGGATGCCCGCTTCGACGGAGACGGTCGGAAGGGCGGGCGGCAGCACTTCGTCGCGGTACACCTGATCCTGCGCTTCGAACAGCTCCCAGCCCGGCAGCGAGACGACGCGCACCGCTAGGCCGGCGTCGGCAAGTTGTTGCTGGGCGGCGAGCGCGACCGCGACCTCAGAGCCGGTCGCAACGATCGCACCGACCTCGTCGCCGTCGGCCGGCGAGAGCACGTAGCCTCCGCAGCCGACGCCTTTGACGGTGCCGTATTTCGCGCGGTCGAGCACCGGCAGATCCTGGCGGCTGAGCAGCAGCACGCCGGGGCCGTCGAGCTCTTCGAGGATCACGCGCCACGCCTCAGCGGTTTCGGTCGCGTCAGCGGGCCGCAGCACCGTCAGGTTCGGGATGGCGCGCAGTGCCGCGAAGTGCTCGATCGGCTGGTGCGTCGGGCCGTCCTCGCCGACGGCCACCGAATCGTGCGTGAAGACCCACGCGACCTTCAGGTTCATCAATGCCGACAGGCGAATTGAGCCGCGCATGTAGTCGGCGAACTGGAGGAAGGTTGAGCCGTACGGGCGTACGATCCCGCCGTGCGCGGCGAGGCCGTTGACGATCCCGCCCATCGCGTGTTCGCGAACGCCGAAGAAGATGTTGCGGCCGGCCGCTTCGTGCGTGAATTGTTCGCTGGCGGGGAAGATCGTTTTCGTCGACTCGGTGAGGTCGGCGGCACCTCCGAGCATCGTCGGGACTGCCGCTTCGAACGCGGCCATGATCTTGCCGCCGGCGGCGCGAGTCGCGAGCTTGTCCTTGTCCCAGTCGGCGGGGATCGCGTCGGCGAGCGGCGCGGCGGGACGGCCGGCCTGCGCGGCATCCCATTCGGCGGCGAGTTCCGGGTGCGCCTGCTGCCACGCTTGGAACCGCTGCGTCCATTCGCTGTGCGCTTCGCCGCCACGCGCGACGGCGCTGAATGCTTCGTAGGCGGTCGGCGGCACGTTGAAGGTGGCGTCCGGGTCGACGCCGAGCGCCTCTTTGGTGAGGCGCGTCTCTTCGGCGCCGAGCGGCGCGCCATGCGACGCGCTTTTGCCTTGCTTGTTTGGCGATGGGTAGCCGATCACCGAATGGATGTGGATCAGCGTTGGGCGGGCGAGTTCTTCTTGCCCGGCTTTGATCGCGCGGCGCAGCGAGTCGAGGTCGTCGGCGTCGCCGACATCGAGCACCTGCCAGCCGTACGCTTCAAAGCGCGTCGATACGTCTTCGCGGCTGAAGCTCAGCGAGGTTGGGCCGTCGAGCGAGATGTCGTTGTCGTCGTAGAACCACGTCAGGCGGCCAAGACCGATCTGCCCGGCGATCGACGCCGCTTCGGCGCTGATGCCTTCCATCAGGTCGCCGTCGGAGACGACCGCGTAGGTGCGGTGGTCGACGATCTCTTTGCCGTACCGTTCGCGGAGGAACACTTCGGCCATTGCCATGCCGACCGAGTTCGCGCAGCCCTGGCCGAGTGGGCCGGTGGTGACCTCCACGCCGGGCGTCAGCGGCTGCCCGTCGTGCAGCTCCAGCTCGGGGTGGCCCGGCGTTTTGCTGCCCCACTGCCGGAAGTTTTTGAGGTCGTCGAGCGACAGGTCGTAGCCGGAGAGGTGCAGCGCGGCGTACTGCCACATCGAGCCGTGGCCGCAGGAGAGCACGAGGCGGTCGCGGTCGGGCCAGCGCGGCGACTTTGGGTCGTGTTTGAGCACTTCGCCGTAGAGCAGGTACGCGAGCGCGGCCATTCCCAACGGCATGCCCGGGTGGCCGCTGTTGGCCTTGTTGATCGCGTCGATCGTGAGCGTGCGAACGGCGGTGACGCAGCTGCGTTCGATCTCGTTCATGCGGGGTCCCGGCGTCGGAGGTCTGGCGGTGACGGCACCCGCATCACGCCGGCGCCTTGTACGCCATGGTAGGCGCCAGCGGCCTGCGGCGCCCACTGCGGCCACCGGCCGGCGGTTCTCCCTGCTCAGGCTGCTCGTCCGTCAGCGGCGCACCATCAGATAGGCAAGGCCGATCGGCGCAATGAGGATCGCGAAGGCCCACAACATACGGTTCACGACGACCTTCAAGCCCACAAACTGCATCAGTCCTTGCGACACGAAGAAGACGTTGTCCCCGAGCACGAAGCCACGGGCTTCGTCCCAGACGAGTTTCGCGTACGGCAACAGCAAGGCGTTCACCACGAGGAAAGCAATGAACGACGGTCCAACGTCGCCTTGCGTCTCGCCGTACCGCCCGACCGCCATGAACAGCGCGGTGAAGACGGCCCCAATTACCCAACCGCGAAGCAGGTAGGCGCGGTCCAGACGATCGACCCGTCCTACCGCACGCGCAGCGTGGTGATGGCGACCGCAGTCGCGCCCCGCAGCGCGACGATCCGAAGGGTGGGAGTGCGTGCCACCTGGAGCGTGATCACCGTGCCGTTGGCCACCGAACGGCGCGCGAGCGTGCGCCCGGCTGCGCTCTTGACGACGACACGCGACGCGGCGTCCGGCGCTTTGACGGTGCAGCGAATCACGCGGCGCTTGAGCTTGCAGCTGACCTTCGGCAGCCGCACGATGCCGTCGGCACCCTTGGCTCCGGTCGCTCCCGTCTCCCCCTTGGCGCCGGTCGGGCCGTTCTCTCCCTTGGCGCCGGTGGCGCCCGACTCACCGGCTGGACCGGCCGGACCGGCATCAACACCAGCGACGGCTACAGTCGCGGCGCTCTCCTGCGCGGGGGCCGCAGCGACCACCGCACCGGCAGTGTGGGTCGCCGTCACGCGGCAGGTGATCGGGGAGCCGATCTCCTCGGCGGAGAGCGTCAGGCGGCTCGTGTCGGCACCAGCGATCTCGGTCGTGCCCCGCAGCCACGTGTATGCGTTGCTCACTGTGCCACTGCCGCTCGTGGTGCCAGGGTCGCAGGTCAACGTGTGGCCGGCCTGCGCCGTACCGCTGATCGACGGTGGCGTCACCCGGCTCGGCGCGGTCGCGTAGATCCGCAGTTCGCTGGCCGGATCGGCTGCCGGAGAAATGAGGTTCGTCGTGTTGTCCTGCTCGAAGCCGAAGTCGTTGTCGTTGATGATCGCGACGCCGTCGATCCCGTCGAGCTTTGCGACCCCTTCAACCTTGTTGAACGCGAAATCAACGCCGGCCGGGCTGAGATCGAGGTACAGCGACTTCGCACCTGGAGTGATCGGCGTCGGGAGCGCCGCCAGCTCGGCGTCCTGCCCTTGGTCGATGAAGCAGCCGGCCGGCTGGGTGACGCCGCCGATCGTCACCGGCTCCTGCCGCGATGCGTACGTCGGGTAGGCATCGGTGAGATTCGTTGCGTCAGCGAGATCGAGTTCGTAGAGCGCGCGGTTGGCGTGGCCGTCTGCGTCGTCGTCGTGCTCATCGACCAGCAACCGGTCATCTCCGACCCACGTCAAGTCGCTGACGCGCTGCTTGCCTTGCAGCGAGCTGTCGGTCGACGAAACATGCTTGAGCTGGTAGATGAACTCGCCGGTCAGCACCGGCTGCTGCGGATCGGTGATATCGAACCGCACCACGCGGTCGCCACGGTAAAAGTTCTGGCTCTGCGACGCGGCGCCGCTGACGCCGTCGCAGCGCGTGCCATACCCGAGCGCCGTGTAGTCGGCGTTGCGGGTGTCGAGCGGGTTTTGCAGGATGCCGTAGAGCGTGCGACCGTCGGCTGAGATGGTCAACCCTTCCAGCCCCCGGTTGAGTTTGCGGGCGTTCCACTCCTTCGGCAGCAGCTCTTGCAGCGCCGGCTGATCTGCGCCGTCGTAGTAGTCGCTCAGCGGCTTCGTTGCACTGGTCGGATCGGTGTCCTGATCACCGGCGTCAACCGGCACGATCCGCTGTGCCATCACGCCGGACGGGCTGAGCCGCGCGATCGACGGGCGGTATTCGTCGGAGACCCAATAGCTGCCGTCGCGCGGATCGACGGCGATCCCTTCGGTATCGAGGCCGTACGGGTCGGTCGGCAGGTACTCGCTGAGCTGCGTGTCGCCCTGCATCAGCCAGATCCGATCGTCAACCTTCGCGGTCACGACGTTGCGCAGCCCGGTAATGAGCGACCGGTCGCCGGCGATCAGATCGGTACCGCTGCCGCGCACCGGATCGCTGCCGGGCACGCGAATCTGCGTGCGGCGCAGCACCGACAGGCGGCCGTCGGCGTCGGCGGAAAGTTCCATGATCGTCGGCGCGAAGCCGGGCGACGGGAAGGTGCGGCCGTCGGTCGCGGCAGTCGGCTGGCCGTTCGGGCCGCGATCGGTAATCGTCACGAAGCGGCGGTTGCCGGTGCCTGGGACAACCTCAAGCGCCGAGAGGCCGCCTTCGCGGATGCCGCCGGCAGCAATGATCGGGCTGGCGTCAGTCAGCGTCGGCGTCGGCAGGATCAGCGAGCGATCGAGCGCGTAACGGCCGGCCAGCGTCGGCGCCTGCAATGCGGCGGCATCGGCCGACGCGGCAACGGCGAACATCGCCAGCGCCGCGCCGGTCAACGCAGTCAAGGTGGTGCGGTACATGGCCGGCCATGCTGGCGACCGGCGCGACCGGCGAAGTGACCGAGCGGTAACTGCCGCGTGAAGATCTGTTCACACGCATACGCTCCCCGAGCCGATCGCTCGCCGCATCCGACCTGGCGCGCAGGCCATCGTGCAGGTGCGCCACCAACGGTATGGAACGGTGTTGGTGTGGTCGACGACATGATCGTGCGACACGCACCCCACCCGGCTCTCCCTGATCGGCGTCTGTCACGACGCGCCGGTCGCGGCGTGCGCGGCGGCTGGATGGCACCGCTGAAGCTCCTGACCGTGCTGCTCGCCGGCATTGCGGTAGCCGCTGCGCCAGGACGCGCGACGGCCGCCTCGCCGCCGAGCGGAGGCAGCGGCGAACGTGCCAGCTACCGCACGCAGTCGCTGCCGGCGCCAGCCACCGCGAACGCGGCACGAAGCGGCACCGGGGTCGCACGCACGCTCATCACCGTGCGCGCCACACAGCGCTTCTCGATGGTCGGATTGCGCTGGGCGTCGGCCCGCGTCAGCATCAGCGGGCAGCTGCGCGCGCAACGCACCGATGGCAGCTGGACCGAGTGGCTGACGCTCGAAACCCAGCAGGGGCATGACGGCGTGGTACGCGGCGCCGACGGATCCGAAGCGCTCGCCGCCACACAACGCGAAACGGCGAGCGGGCTGCTCGGCTCCACCGAGCCGCTGTGGACCGGCCCGGCACGGCGGCTCCAGGTGCGCCTTGACGGCGCCGCACCGCGCGGACTGCGGGCCGCGTTCGTCGACGTCAGCGGCACGACTGCGCGCGCGGTAGCGTCGGCGGCGCGCGCCACCGCCGACGACGGATATGCGGGCATCGCGCCGCGCAGCGCGTGGGACCCGGACAACAACTGCAAACCACGCACCGACCCAAGCGTCGGCAGCGTGCAGGCCGTCGTCGTGCATCACACCGTCGGCACCAACACGTACACGCAGGCGCAGGTGCCGGCGGTGATCCTCGCGATCTGCAAATACCACCGCAACGGCAACGGCTGGAACGACATCGGGTACAACGTGCTCGTCGACCGGTTCGGCGGCGCATGGGAAGGCCGCGCCGGCGGCCTGACCACAGCGGTCGTCGGCGCGCAAGCGCAAGGCTTCAACGCCGTTACCGCCGGAATTTCGATGCTCGGCGACTTCCAGGCGGTGGCGCCGAGCAGCGCGCAACTGGCGACCGTCTCGCGGGTTGCCGCGTGGCGGCTCGCGGTGGCGGGGGTGCCGCGCTCGGGGACCGTCGCGCTCACCAGTGCCGGCGGATCGCTGTCGCGCTACAAGGAAGGCAAAGTTGCAACGGTGCCGCGCGTGATGGGCCACCGCGACGTGGGACTAACCGAATGCCCGGGCGACGGCGCATACCCGCTGCTCGACCAAGTGCGCGCGTCGGTCGCGGCTGCCGATCCAACGTTGCCGGTGACCTTGCCGGCAGCCGCTGCCGCGACGCCGCAACCGGTGAAGATCACCATTTCGGCGCCGCGCACAATCGACGCCGGCACGACGACACAGGTAACCGGCGTCGCCACGCAGGGCGGCACGCCACTGAAATCGGCGACGATGAGCCTCCAAGTCAGCGCCGATGGCACCACCTGGCAGTCGGTCGGCACAGGACGGACGAGCACGAGCGGCGCGTACCGCATCACACACCGATTCAACCGATCGTGGCAGCTGCGCGTCGTACGCACCGACGGCGACGGCGGCACCTCAGCAACGGTCGCGATGCGGCTCGTCCCGAAGCTCACACTGACGGTCCCGAAACGGCTGACGATGGGCCGCCGGGTCGTGCTGCACGGCACGGTCGTGCCGGGCCGTGGAGCGGTCACGCTGACGATCGAGCGGCGCACCAGCACCGG
Organism: Patulibacter sp.; assembly: GCA_047604965.1. Classification (GTDB taxonomy): domain Bacteria; phylum Actinomycetota; class Thermoleophilia; order Solirubrobacterales; family Solirubrobacteraceae; genus JAGIBJ01. The sequence continues at coordinate 14,473 of JASGGQ010000061.1, forward strand.
CACCTACGTCACCGGTCAGACAGTGACGGTGAAACGCGATGGCCGCAAGCTGACCGTCTCGATCACGCCCCACTCCGCCGCGCTGTATCGCTTCCGGCTACGCATCGCCGCCTCCGAGTTCAACGCCGCCGCGCGCTCACCGCTGGTGTTCGGACGGTCGATCACCGCACCATCAAGCGGCGGCGCCAGCGTCAAGTAAGCGGGGCTCGCGCCAGCGTCACCCGCGAAGCGAACCGATCATGCGCCGGATCACCCAAGCGTGCGGCTCCGGCAGCGGCCGTCCGGCGTACGGCCACACCCAACGCCGCAACCTCACGCCAGCAGAGCGTTAGCAGCCGGCGGGGAGGTCGTAGGTGAACGGCAGTTCGGCGGTGATCGAGCAGTGCGCGCTGGAACCGGCGCCGGACGCATCGCCAGCGGCGGCGCCCGCCGTCAGCGTCACGGTGCCACTACCGGATGCCGAGATCCGCTGGCCGGCGCGCTGCAAACTCAACGGCGCAGCCGGCAGCCCCTCGAAGCGATAGCCGATCCCCCAAGCGTTGCCGTGCGGCTGCATCGTGCGGTAACTCCACGCGGTCGGTGCGCTGGAAGTCACCGGCGGCGCCGCAAAGGGATTCCACGCCAACGCCACCGGCAACTCGCGTCGCCAATACGGCCAATCGTGAACGCCACCGCGGTACTTGACGACATGATCGACGCCGCTCAACGTCAACACCGCGTCGTACCGCACCGTCTGCGCCAACGTGAAGCTCTCCAGCGCCACGCCCTTCGTCCACGCATCAAGCACAAACCCAAAGCGTGCATCCGGCACGCCGTTGCCGGTCGAGAGATACAGCCGCGAACCCTTGAGATTCTGCGGGTTCTTCGTTGGGTTCAGCGCGCCGGCATACGGGCCGTACAACGGCCCCCACACCGTTGCGTATGAAGCGCCGATGCTCGACGGCAGCAGCGAATACGTC
>JASGGQ010000062.1:0-15201 GCA_047604965.1 Patulibacter sp.
GCTGCACGAACACGCCGAACCGATCGCCGGCCTCACCGATCGCCGGCTCGCGGCCGCCGATCGCGTGATCGTCGCGACCGGCGCGTGGCCGCTGCCCGGAGTCGCGCCGGCCGCGATCGCGCACCCCATCAAAGGCCAGCTGCTGATCCTCCGCGACCACGACCACCCACGCCGCGACACGCCACTGGTGCGCCACGTGTTGCGGTCGCAAACGGTGTACTGCGTGCCGCGCGGCGACGGGCGCTACGTCGTCGGTGCGACGATGGAGCACCGTGGAGAGGACCGCAGCGTCACCGCGTGGGCCGTCCACGACCTGCTGCGCGAACTGTTCGAGATCGTGCCGGCCGCCCGCGAATTCGTGCTCGTCGAAACGCTCGCCGGCCTGCGGCCCGCGACCGCGACCGGAGACCCGCTGATCGGCGCGGCCCCCGGCGATCCGGCCGGCGACGACGCGCGCGTGCTCTACGCCGTCGGCCACTACCGCAGCGGCATCCTGCTCGCCCCCGAGACGGCCGACCGGCTCGCCGCGCTCGTGCTCGGCTGACCGCTGAGCGCGTAGGCTGAAGGCGAGATGCCCTCCGGGATCACCGTCAACGGGAACACGCGCGACGACCTCAAGCCGGGCCTGACGATCGTCGAACTGGTCGTCAAACACGGGCTGCCGGAAGAGGGGCGCGGCGTCGCCGTCGCAGTCGACGGCGAAGTGGTGCCGCGCGCGCAATGGTCATCGACGCTGATCGAAGCCGGCGCCGCCATCGAACTGGTGCAGGCGATCCAAGGTGGCTGACGCGAGCATCGCACCGAGCCAGTCACCGGACGCGCCGGACGTGCCGCCGCCGGTCGCTTTGCCTGACGAGCCGCCGCTGATGATCGCCGGCACGCCGCTCGCCAGCCGGCTGATCCTCGGCACCGGCGGCTTCCACCGGCTCGACGAACTCGCACGCGCGATCGAGGCCAGCGGCACCGCGATGGTGACGGTCGCGATGCGCCGCGTCGAACCGAGCGGGCACGGGTCGCTGATCGGCGTGCTCGACCGTGCCGGCGTGCGCGTGCTGCCCAACACCGCCGGCTGCTTCACCGCCCGCGAAGCGGTGCGCACCGCCGAACTGGCACGCGAGGCACTGCAAACCGACTGGGTGAAACTGGAGGTGATCGGCGACGACCGCACGCTGCTGCCCGACCCAGCCGAACTGCTCGACGCCGCCGAGCAACTGGTCGCGCGCGGCTTCACCGTCCTGCCATACGCGACCGACGACCCCGTGCTCTGCCGCCGCCTGGAAGAGACCGGCTGCGCCGCCGTGATGCCGCTCGGTGCCCCAATCGGCTCCGGCCGGGGCATCGCGAACCCGATCAACATCGCGCTGATCGCCGAGCGTGCGCAGGTGCCGGTGATCCTCGACGCCGGGATCGGGACTGCCTCGCAAGCCGCGCAAGCGCTCGAACTGGGCTGCGACGCCGTGCTGCTGGCAACGGCGGTGTCGCGCGCCGCCGACCCGATCCGCATGGCCGCCGCGATGCGCGCCGCCGTCCACGCTGGCTGGCTTGCCGGTGGCGCCGGGCGCATCCCGATCCGCACCTGGGCGCAAGCCTCGACCACGCCGGAAGGCATGGCCGACCTCTGAACGTCGTCGGCGTCGGCCGCCGGATGGTACGGCCCCCGAGGCTCTGCGCCGGGCTGCCGGTCGCCCCGGCGCACCGCGCGACTCGGCATCGCACGCGATCTCTGGCAGAGTGAGGCCAATGCAGGCAACGACCGAGGACCGCATCACGACGCTGCTCGACGCGCTCGAAGTCGCGTGGTCGGGGCCCAGTGCGCTGGCCTTCGGGATCGTGCTCGCACCCGACGGCCACTACGAAGATCCGCTGCTGCGCGGGCCGCTACGTGGGCCTGAGCGGGTCGCTCAACATGCCGCCCGGTTGCGCGTCGCCTTCCCCGACCTGGCGTTCGAGCGCAGCGGCCCGCCGATGGCCGGCGGACTGCTGCTCAGCCAAGGCGTGCGCCTGCGCGGCACGCAGCGCGCCGAACTCGGCACGATCCCGACGACCGACAAGACGATCGACCTGCACGCCGTGATCGTCGCGGGCCTCTCGACGAGCGGCACGCGACTTGCGCAGGTGCGGATCTTCTTCGACCGCTACGACGCCGCGATTCAGCTCGGCGTGCTGCCGCGCCCCCGCTCGCTCGCCGAACGCGCCCTGCTGGCGCTGCGCGGCTTCGGCCTGCCGCGCCTGCCGTAGCGCGGGCTGGCTGGGCGCCAACGTCGCGTGAGGACCGCCAACGCGCGGGGAGGGACGCCGGCCGGTCGGCAGCACATCGTGGCGGCGTTCATCACGCCGGGAGGGTGAGCGTGGCCGCCAGCAGGCGGTGATCGCTGAGGTGTCCCGCCGCCTGGGTCTGCGTGCCGGCCTGCGCCCGCGTGCCGGCAACCTGTGGCCACTCCGCCGTCGCCGGGGCGGCGAGCTGCACGCCCGCGCTGACGAGCAGGTGGTCGACCCGCTCGCCGGCCAGCCACCGCAATCCCCCGGCTGGCGCCTGCTGCTTGGCGATGGCGGCCGGAACGTTGAAATCGCCGAGCAGGATCGCCGCATCGGCGGTACTCGCCCACGGCTGCACCAGGCCGATCGCCCGCGCTAGATCGCCGGTCGCGGCGCTGAGCGGCCGATTGTGGGTGTGTGCGTTGGCGACCCACACGGTGCGCGCGCCCGGTCGCGCGAGCTGGACCGCCTGCACGCTACGCCGCTGCGGAACGCGTCGCAGCCGCGCGACGCGATGATCGACGATCCACCCTGCCGACGGCCGCACCAGCAGCGCGTTGACCGCCGCGCCGCGCGCCCCCAGCAACTCAGGATCGTGTTCGCAGAGGCGCCGCTGCGCCGCCGGCAGCACGCCGCGTGCCAGCGAGGTGCGCGCCACCCGCAGGCTCGCCCCACACGCCTGCGCGAGCGATCTCGCCCACCACGGCGGCAGCTCTTGCAGCCCGCACACCTCCCAGTCAGCGTCGGCGAGCACCGCCGCGACCTGCGGCAGCAGATTGCTGCGCATCGCCGGCACCGCGCGGCCGTGGAACAGATTCCAGCTGGCGACCCGCAACTCCGGCACATGCCGCACGCTACCCGCCCTTCCAGCTCATTTTGAGACAGCGCCTGAACCACGTAGGCTCTACGGCTTGACCCGCCACCTGCTCACCGGCGCGGAACTCTCCGCCGACGAACTGCACGCCGTCCTCGATCGCGCCCTGGAGCTCAAGGCGCAGCCGCAGCAGCCGCAGGTGCTCGCCGGCCGCTCGGTCGCCTTGATCTTCGAGAAGCCCTCCACCCGCACGCGGCTCTCGTTCGATGCGGGCGTCCACGAACTCGGCGGCCATCCGATCGTGTTGCGCGGCGACGAAATGCAGCTCTCGCGTGGCGAATCGCCGCGCGACACCGCCCTCGTGCTGAGCCGGCACGTCAGCGCGATCGGCATTCGCACCGGCCCCGATGCGATCATCGAAGAGTTGGCTGCGCACGCGACGGTGCCGGTGATCAACATGCTCACGGCCGGCCACCACCCCTGCCAGGCGTTCGCCGATCTGCTGACGCTGCGGGAAACCTTCGGCACACTCGACGGCCTCAAGCTGGCGTACGTCGGCGACGGCAACAACGTCGCACGTTCGCTGGCGATCGTCGGAGCGATCGCCGGGGTCGAGGTCGCGGTCGCCTCGCCGTCCGGCTACGAACTCGAACCGCAGAGCGGCGGCACCCGGCACACCGACCCGTCCGACGCGGTTGCCGGCGCGCACGCGATCTACGCCGACGTGTGGGTCAGCATGGGCGACGAAGCGACCGCCGATGCGCGCCGCGCCGCCCTGGCGCCCTACCGGATCGACGACGCGCTGCTCGACCTCGCTGCGCCCGAGGCGATCGCGTTGCATTGCCTGCCGGCACACCCCGGCGAGGAGATCACCGCCGACGTGCTCTACGGCGAACGCCAGCGAATCTGGGAGCAGGCGGAGAACCGCCGTCACGCCCAAAAAGCGCTGATCGAATTCCTGGTTGGCGCTTGATCGGTGCCGCCAACCAGCAGAAGTGGTGCGCCAGCGCATGCCCCCATTGCGTGCGATGGCGCACGCCCGCGCACGGTCGGCGCGTTTCGTACCCGTTTGCGACCGCCGGTCGGGCACACTAGGCCGGTGACCCCGCGACGGCCTCCGAGCGACGAGCAGATCCGCGACGCACTCGGCGAAGTTGGCGACGCGCTTCAGCGTGCCGTGGTGCTGTCATCCGACCGCGTGCAGTCGATCCTCGAAGACGCCGTGGTGCGCGGCCGGATGACTCGCCGCGACGCCGAAGAGCTCGCCAGCAACCTCGTCACGCTCGGCCGCGAGCAGGCGCAGGAACTGCGAACGACGCTGACGCGCGCGATCGACCGCAAGAAACCCTAGCGCGCCGCTCAACCGACCCCCGGTGCAACCAGGCTAAGCTGAGCGCGTGAGCGCACCGTCGACCGCACCCACCAGCCGCCGTACGCTCGCCGAACGGATCTTCGGTCCGCGGACGATCGGCGTGTTCTTCTCCGGCGCCGGCATCCTGCATCTCGTGCGGCCGCAGCTCTACGAGCCGATCATGCCGCCGCAGCTGCCCCGGCACCGCGAACTGATCCTGCTCAGCGGCGTCGCGGAGATCGTCGGCGGCGCGCTGTACCTGCCGCGTGGCAGCCGCACCTTCGCCAGCTGGTGGCTGCTGCTGCTCTTGATCGCCGTCTTCCCGAGCAACATCTACATGACGATGCAGCCGCGCTTTCAGCGCAGCGTGCCGGGCGGCCTGCCGGCGCTGCTCGCGCGGCTGCCGCTCCAGTTCGTCGGCATGTGGTGGGTGCGCGAACTGGCGAAGCGCAGCCAGGCCGCCGGACGATGAGCGCCACCGAAGATGGCGCCGCAGTAGCCGCTTCGCCACTCAAAGCCGAGTTGGCGACCGACCGCACGATCCATCCGGGACGCCCGAATCGCGGCGACCGGATCGAGCTGACGATCGACAGCTTCGCGCACGGCGGTGCCGGCGTGGCGCGCACCGACACCGGGTACGTCGTGTTCGTGACCGGCGCGATCCCCGGCGACCGCGTGCTCGCCGAAATCGGCAAACGCAAACGCTCCTTCGCTGAAGCGCGGACCATCGAACTGCTGGAACCCTCGCCCGATCGCGTTGCGCCGCGCGGCGACCACCCCGGCGCGCCGTGGCAGGTGCTCAGCTATGAGCGCCAGCTCGCCGAGAAAGCGGCGCAGGTACGCGATGCGATGGTTCGCCTCGGCCAGTTCGATGCGCCGCCGATGCGCGACATTGTGGCGGCGGTCGAGCAATGGCGCTACCGCAACAAAATCGAGTTTTCGTTTGCGCCGGACGACTCCGGCGATCCGGCGAAGGCTGGGATCGCCTGCGGCTTTCATCCGCCCGGCGAATGGTGGCGCGTCGTCGATGTCGACGATTTCGTGCTCGCCTCCGAGCGGATGAACGCGGCGCGCGGCCAGGTCGTCGCCTGGGCTCGCGAGCAGCGCGTCGCCGCCTTCGATCGCAAAACCCGCGCCGGCTACCTGCGCAACCTCGTGATTCGCGAAGGCAAGCGCACCGGGCAGCTCCAGGTGCGCTTGGTCGTCGCGCAGGGCGCTAAGAAGGCGCTCGATCTCGGCGCGCTGATCGACGCGGTGGACTGCGAAGGGCTGCTGCTGACCAGCACCGACGCGCAAGCCGAAACGACGGCCGGCGGCGAAACGATCGTGCTGGCCGGCCATGAGCGGCTCGAAGAGGAGCTGCACGGCATCACCTACCGGATCTCCGCTGAGGCGTTCTTCCAAACGAACACCGAGATGGCCGAGGTGCTGTACGCGCTGGTGCGCGACGCCGCCGCACTGGAAGGCTGGGAGCGGCTCGTCGACCTGTACTGCGGGATCGGCACGATCGGGTTGACGCTCGCGCCGCGCGCGGCGGAGCTGTGGGGCATCGAATCCATTCCGCAGGCGATCGACGACGCGATGGAGGTTGCGCAGCGCGAGGGCTACAAGGAGCGCGCGAGCTTCGTCGTCGGCGATGTGCGACTCGCGCTGCCGGCGCTGCTGGAGCGCGGCTTCAAGCCTGACGTTGCGGTCGTCGACCCGCCGCGCGCCGGCCTCTCGCAGAAGGTCGTACGCCGGATTGTTGATGCGGCGCCCAAGCGGCTCGTGTACGTCTCCTGCAATCCGACGACGCTCGCCCCGAACGCCCGCCAGCTCGTGGACGCCGGCTACCTGCTGCGCTCGGTGCAGCCGGTCGACATGTTCCCGCAGACGCCGCACGTCGAAGCGGTCGCCGTCTTCGAGCGCGGCCCCAGCGGCGTGCGCAACCCCGACCGCGACTGAGGCGGTCGTTCAGCGTGCCGTTGAACGGCACGCCGAGGGCCAGGATGCGAAGCCTTCCTCGCCCTCGTCCACATCTGCCTCGACGCCACCAACTGCCCTAAGCTCGGCGAGTGCCCCAGACCGAGCAGTAAGACAGCCCCGTGGCAAAAAAATATCGAGAGGTCCGTGCGGCGCTGCGAAAAGCGGGCTGGATCGTCGTGCGTGTCTCAGGCTCGCACGAGGTCTGGGAGCATTCGGACGGTCGTTCGGTTGCAGTTCCTGGCGGCGGCAAGGATAATCGCGAGGTGCCTGCCGGGACGCTGGCGAGCATTCGACGAAGCACAGGACTGGACGAGTTGCGATGACGAACTACGCCGTACTCTACGAACCAGCCGACGACGGCAGCTGGAGCGCACGCGCCGCCGACTTGCCGGTGTACGCCGTCGGAGACACGCGCGAAGAAGCTGAAGCCGAGGTCCGCTCCGCCATCGCGCTGTATCTCGACTACCTCGTTGACAAGGGCCAACCTCACCCGAGCAGCCTCAGCGTCGTCGGCACAGTCGCCGTCTGACCGCCGTGCCGCGCGCATCGACTCGGCAGCGCTTGTCTGGGGGGAGAACGCCGCGTCTTCGTAAGTACGTCCGGCCAGCGTTGAGGATCTGCCTATTCGGTGTCGACGGCGAGCTGCGCGAGGGCGAGGGCGCCGTCGCGTGAGCCGGCGACCGCCATGAAGCGGCCGATATGGCAGAAGACGGCGTCGCTGACGCCGGAGGCCGCGACCAGCTCGGGCCCTTCGAGGCCGGCCCATGCGGCCGGCAGATCGCGGCGGTTTTCGAAGGTGCCGTGGTCGGCGGGGACGGCCTGCACGCCCCAGTCATGCTCGCGCGGGTAGACGACGATCAGCGCCTGCGGGGCCTCCGCCATCACCACCGCCTTCCACGGCAGGCCGCGATCGAACTCGATGATGCGCGGATCGGGGGCTGCCGCGATCGCCTGGCGGACCAGGCCGGTTGCGCGGGCGCGCGCCTGCGCCTGCGCGATCTCGCGGCGGATGATGCCGTCGGCGAGCATCAGCGCCTCACCGAAGCCCTGCTGCTCGGCCCCGTCGCGATCCTCGTCGTCCCACTTCGAGCCGAACCCGGAGATCAGGCGTCCCAGCTGGTACGGCCCGACGCCATCAAAACGCGGCTCACACAGCTCCTGCCCGTTGTCTCCTGCATCGACCGGCGCGACGAGGCTGTAGTCCAGCTCGTCGGCGATCGCTTCGCTGCCACACACCTGCGCGCCGAAGTGCTTCCACACCAGGCCAAAGCTCGCGTACCGAATCCCGTTGGCACGTTCGCCGGCGTCGCCTTGGTGGTGGTCGAAGTCGCCGGTTTGCGGGTCGTACTTGCGGCCGACATCGACCCGAAGATCGCATTCGTCGAGCGCGTCGGCGTCGCGCGTGCGGACGATGCCGATCACGCCGAAGTGCAGGCGAAGTGTCGCCAGTGCAAAGACCTCGTCTGCGTGAAACGACCCCGAATGGGTCGCGACGCGCAACGGCTCGACAGGGAGGGGGCCGTCTGTCATCACCGGAAACCTTGGCAGAACGCGGGGCCGACGGCCACCGTGCCGGACTGGGCGGGCGCGCCGCGCGGGGTGCCAGCCCAGTGGTCAGTGCGGCGGCTGAGCCGATGCTTGTGGTGCGGCAAAGTGCCGGAGAACGGCCGGCAATGGCGGCGAATGCGTGCGCTGCGGCGCGGCGTGCGGCACGCAACCCGGCGCAATTTCTTGTGAGCTGCCTCACAGCGGCGTTGAACGATGCTCGACAGCGCGGCGGCGCTGCCAGCCAACTCGCGGCCTGATCGGCGGCGCGCCGCTATCGTGCGCCGCTGATGTTCGTCGTAGCCGCCGATTCGCTGAACTACCTCGAAGCGCTGCTGCTCGGCATCGTGCAGGGGCTGACCGAATTCCTGCCGATCTCGTCGAGTGCGCATCTGCGCATCACGTCGGCGCTCGCCGGCTGGGGCGACCCGGGTGCCGCCTTCACCGCCGTCACCCAGCTCGGTACCGAACTGGCGGTCGTGCTGTATTTCGGACGCGACATCATCAGGATCGCGCGGGCCTGGTTTGCATCGCTGCCGGCGCGCCGCTGGCCGCAGGACGCCGACGCGCGGATGGGCTGGCTCGTGATCTTCGGTTCGATGCCGATTGTGCTGCTCGGTCTGCTGCTGGAAGACCCGATCGACTCGGCGTTCCGCGACCTGCGGCTGATCGCGCTCAACCTCGTGATCTTCGGCGTGCTCCTCGGCTTCGCCGATCGGCTTGCCCGCAGCGACCGCAGTCTCGAACAGCTCACCGTGCGCCACGGGCTGATCTACGGCTTCGCGCAGGCGATGGCGCTGCTGCCCGGAGTCTCTCGCTCTGGTGGCACGATCACCGCCGGCCGCCTGCTTGGCTACGACCGCGAAGCGGCGACCCGCTTTGCGTTTCTGCTCGCAATCCCCGCCGTTTTCGGTTCGGGCATCTACAAGCTCAAGGACATCGGTGCCGCCGACGGGGGCACCGGCTGGGGCCCGACGATCTTCGCGACCGTCGTCGCCTTCGCTGTCGGGTACGCGGTGATCGCGTGGCTGCTGCGGTACCTGCGTACCCGCAGCTATCTGCCGTTCGTGGTGTACCGCGTCGCCCTCGGCCTGTTCGTGCTGCTGCTTGTCGCGGCCGGAGCGCTGCATCCCGAAAGCGGGTACGTCGCGCCGTAAGCGGCGCCGCGTCGGCCCGGCCGGCGGTCAGCTGTCGCGGTGGCGGCGTGCGCGGATCTCGTCGAGCTGGCGCCGTTCGTCGTCGCTGAGCGCAGCCATGCCGCCGGCGCTGATTTTGTCGAGCAGCGCGTCGAGCGCGAGATCATCGGCTGCGGCGTTGTCGGAAACCTGCGGCATCGGCTGCGACCGGACCGGTGCCGGTGTCGGCATGGCGACGATCTCCGCCGCCTCGCGCCGGCCGAAGCGTCCTGCGAGCCGGCTGCGACGCGACCGGCCAACCGACCCGTTCTTGCCGGGCGACGTGGCTGGCGTGCGGCCCCGGCGCGGCAGCTCGGGAATCTGGTCGTACATCGAGAGCAATCCGACGCGGCGTGCGATCACGGCGATCACCGCGCTGGCCAGCAGCACCGTCAGCAACTGCACCCACTGGCGGTATGCGAGGTCGTTGAGGATTTCCAGCGCGACGATCGCCGCGCCGATGACCCACGCCGGAATGTCGAAGAAGAACGGGCGCCTAGGATGCTCGGCGATGTACAGCAGCACCACGGCGAAGGTCGGCATCGCCAGGCCGGCCGCGAACTCGTCGGTTTTGAGCAAGGTCGCCAGGACGACGTAGAACGCCGTGTAGATCCCGACGATCGATACGAACAGCCGCAAAAAGTCGATGCGTCCCGTTTGGCGTTCCAGTTCGCTGCCGAACAGCCAGAACATCGCGGCGGTGACGATCGTCCACAGGCTGAACGCGGGCATCGCCAGCGGCCAGGTGATGAGCCGCCACAGCTGGCCGTCGGTCACCGCCGAGGTGTCGAGGAACAGCGCGCTGTTGACCGGCTTGCTGACCGGTTCGACGACGAACACGATGAGCATCACCGTCCACGCCAGCACGATCGCGACGGTGGTGGTCACATCGAGGCTGCCGAGGCGCCCCCAAGTGTCGTCGTCGCGTTCGGTTCCGGCGTAGCGCACGCCGCAAGCCTAGATGATCCCGTCAACGCCTCAGCCGGTCGCGACGAGTGCGACCGACGCGGCGGCGAGCAGCAAGCCGATCGCCTGCGCGCGACCGATGCGTTCGCCGAGCAGTAGCGCGGCAAGCACGACGGTGACCGCCGGATACAGCGACGCGATCACCGACACGACGCTCATCAGGCCGTGGCGGTACGCGAGCGTGACGCAGGCCACCGCGCCCAAGCCGAGCAGCCCCGATGGCCAGCCGCGCCACGCCGCCCGCTCGCGCGGCAGCCACGCCTGGCCCTGGAGCGACGCGACCGCGATCACGCCCAGCAGCCCGGCGCCGTCGAGCGCCGGAAGGACCCGCAAGCCGGCGCTGTCGCTCAGCAGCCCGGTGGTGGTGAACAGCATGCCGAAGCCGACGCCGGCCAGCACTCCGTCGAGGATCGCGGCGCGATCGCGTTCGGCCGGCCGGTCGCCGCTGGCCGTCTGCTCGGCGCCGCCACCGGCGACCAGCACGATCGCCGGGCCGGCGCAGGCAATGCCGACGAGCGCGAGCGGCGCTGGATGGTCGCCGGTCGCGAGGCCGACGATCACCGGGATCACGGCGGCGATCACGCCGGAGAGCGGCGCGACGACCGTCATGCGGCCATGTGCGAGGCCACGGTACAAAAAGCCGGCGCCGACGCCACTGGCCGCGCCGCCAGCGGAGCCAAGCAGCCAATCGTGAGCGGTTGGCGTGCCGCCAGCGACCAACGACACTGGAATCGACAGCACCGTCGCGGTGAGCATTACGACGACCGCGACCTGCCACGCCGGCGCGCGCGACGACGCGAGCCCGCCGACATAATCGGAGGTGCCGTACGCGGCGGCCGAGAGCAGCGCGAGGAGTAGTGCCATCAGCGGCGCGTCGATCGGCGGCGGTGACTGGTGCGCGCGAGGCTACGCCGCCGTCCACCACGTCGCACGGCCACCACTTGAACGTGCGCTGAGCGCCGATTAGTGGCGGAAGTGGCGGCGGTCGGTGAAGACCATCGTCACGCCCCGCTTGTTGGCGGCTTCGACGACTTCGTCGTCGCGCACGCTGCCGCCCGGCTGGATGATCGCGCGCACACCCGAGTCGATCGCGAGTTCCGGGCCGTCCGCGAACGGGAAGAAGGCGTCGGAGGCGAGCACCGCGCCATCGAGCGAATCGACGCGCGACTTGTCGAGCGCGAGCCGCACCGAGTCGACGCGGCTCATTTGGCCGGCGCCGATGCCGACGGTCGCGCGCTGTTTCGTCAGCACGATCGCGTTGCTCTTGACGTGCCGCACGACGCGCCACGCGAAGAGCAACTCTTCCCATTCGGCGTCGGTCGGGTGGCGGTCGGTCGCGACCTCGAATTGGCTGCGGTCGTCGGGGTCGGTGTCGCGGTCCTGCATCAGCATGCCGCCGCCGAGGTCGCGCGTTTCCGGGTCGATGCCGCGCCGAAAACGCCGTTCGCGATCTTCCAGCACCCGCAGGTTCGGCTTGCCGGCGAAGATCTCCAGCGCGGCGGGGGTGAAGCTTGGGGCGACGACCACTTCGGTGAAGCGCGTCACGATCTGCTTGGCGACCGTTTCGTCGACCTCGCGGTTGAGGGCGACGATCCCGCCGAAGGCCGACAGCGGATCGGATGCGAAGGCGCGCTCGTAGGCGTCGAGCGCGCCGTCGCCGAGTGCGGCGCCGCACGGATTGTTGTGCTTGACGATCGCGCATGCGGCGTCGCTCAGTTCGGCAACGAGCCGCCGCGCGGAGTCGAGATCGAGCAGGTTGTTGTACGAGAGCTGTTTGCCTTGGTGCTGCTGCACCATCGAGAGCGCGTGCGTGCGGCTGCCGACCTGCGTGTAGTACGCGGCGCGCTGGTGCGGGTTTTCACCGTACGGCAGCTCCATTGTCTTCTCGAATGCGCGGACGTACAGGTCGGGGAACTGTGCGCCGGCCTGTTCGCTGAACCAGCGCGCGATCGAGGTGTCGTAGCGCGCGGTGGTGTGGAACGCCTCGCCGGCGAGCGCGCGGCGCGTCTCCCAGCTGATCTCGCCGCCGGTTGCTTCGAGTTCGGCGAGGATGCCGTCGTACGATTCCGGGGAGACGACGACCGCGACATACGCATGGTTTTTCGCGGCGGCACGGATCATCGTCGGGCCACCGATGTCGATCTGTTCGATCACGGCGGAGTCCGGCAGATCCAGGCGGGCGGCAGTCTGCTCGAACGGGTAGAGGTTGACGCACACCAGGTCGATCCATTCGATCCCGTGTTGTTCGGCGGCTGCGACGTGCCCGGCGTTGTCGCGCACGCCAAGCAGGCCGCCGTGCAGTTTGGGATGGAGCGTTTTCAGCCGGCCGTCCATCATCTCCGGGAAGCCGGTGAGGTCGTCGACGGCACGCACCGGCAGGCCGGCCTTCTCCAGCGACGCGAGCGTGCCGCCGGTGGAGACGAGTTCCACGCCGAGTGCGGCGAGGCCCTTCGCGAAGTCAACGACGCCGCGCTTATCGAAGACCGAAATCAGCGCGCGCTTGATGCGGACCGTCTCAGGGGGCGTGGGGGCTTCAGCGTGGCTGCTCACAGATCGCCGATCCTAACCGACGGCGCGGCCCGGCCGCCGGGCCGCGCCGGTGGCAGTGGCAGCGTGCCAGCTCGGTGTTGGGCGGCGTTTACGAGGCCGGGGGCGGTGGGTCGAGCCTCAGGTCGCGGCTGATCGTGCGTGCGCGAGGTTGGTGACGGCGCGGCAGAGCAGCTCGTGTTCGACTGGGGCGAGTGCGGCGCGCAGGTCGGCGGCGCTCTGCCCGCCGATGATCGGTACCGCCTGCTGCAAGAGCACGGGGCCGGTATCGATGCCTTCGTCGACGAGGTGGACGGTAACGCCGGTCTGCGTGGCGCCGGCATCGAGCGCCTGCTCGATGGCGTGCAGGCCGGGGAAGCGGGGCAGCAGCGACGGGTGGACGTTGACGATGCGGCCGGCGAAGGCGGCGATGAAGCCGGGGGTCAGCAGTGCCATGTAGCCGGCGAGGACGACGATCCTGGCGTCGAGTTCGTCGCGCAGCCACGCGGCGATCGCGGCGTCGCGTGCCGGACGGTCAGGGTAGTCGGCGAGTGGGAAGATGCGCGTGGCGATCCCGGCGTGCGCGGCGCGGGTGAGGGCGTGCGCGGCGGGCTTGTCGCCGCCGACCCCGGCGATTTGCACGTCGCGGCCGTGCAGCCGGTCGATCAGCGCTTGCAGGTTGGTGCCCTCGCCGGAGGCAAGCACGGCGATGCGGGGAAGATCGGCCACGGGGCGGACGGTACCGCCTCGGGCCGGCCGCCTGCGGTGGTGGAGCCCGCCGCCTATCGGACGACCGGCAGGGCGTTCTCGAACGCGAACTTGCCGTCGCCGACTTCGCCGAGCGGATATTCGCCGGAGAAACATGCGTCGCAGTGCTCGGTACGCTGGCCGCGAATCGCTTCGTACACGCCGTCGAGCGAGAGGTACGCCAGCGAGTCGCACTCCAGTTCGGCGGCGATCTGCTCGACCGTCCGCTCGTGCGCGACCATTTCGTCGCGCGTGCTCATGTCGATCCCGTAATGGCACGGGTTTTTGATCGGCGGCGCGGTGATCCGCATGTGGACCTCCAGCGCCCCGGCGCCTTTGAGCATCCGCACGATCTGGCGGGTCGTGTTGCCGCGCACGATCGAATCGTCAACCACCACGATCCGCTTGCCGGCAACGATCTCCGGCAGCGGATTGAACTTCAGCCGCAGGCCGTGCTTGCGCAACTCCTGGCTGGGCTGGATGAAGGTCCGCGCGACATACCGGTTCTTCACCAGGCCATCATCGGTCGGCAGTCCGGCGGCGCGCGCGAACCCGCGTGCAGCCGGCGCGCCGGAGTCCGGCACGGGAATCACGAGGTCGGCGCCGGGGGCCGGCGCTTCGCGCGCGAGGATTTCGCCCATCCGCCCGCGCGCGGCCTGCACCGTGTGGCCGCCCATGATCGAATCGGGGCGAGCGAAGTAGATGTGCTCGAAGACGCAGAACGCCTTGCGTGGGCTGTCGACGATCTGGCGGGCAGTGATGCCGCGCGCGTCGATCGTGACCAGCTCGCCGGGCTGCACCTCGCGCACCATCGTTGCGCCGATGATGTCGAGCGCGCAGCTCTCGCTCGCCAGGCAGTAGCGGTCGCCGATCTGGCCGATCACCAGCGGACGCAAGCCGGCGGGGTCACGGAAGCCGCAGACGCGATCACGAGTCATCACGACCGTCGCGAACGCCCCTTCCAGCTCGGGCAGCACCTCGGCGATCGCGTCCTCCAGCGAATCGGCGGGCGTGGTCGCGATCATCGCGGCCATCACTTCGCTGTCGGAAGTCGAACGGAACCGCACGCCGTCGTCGATCAGCCGGCGATGCAGCGCGACGGCGTTGATGAGGTTGCCGTTGTGGGCGAGTGCGATCTCGCGCAGATCGGAACGGTAGATCGGCTGCGCGTTCTCCCAAGCGTTGCTGCCGGTCGTCGAATAGCGCACATGGCCGACGGCGAGGTCGCCGGAGAGCGCCTGGAGCTTCTGCTCGTTGAAGACCTGGCTAACGAGGCCCAGTTCGCGCAGCGTGAGGATGTGGCCGCCGAGGTCGCAGGTCGCGATGCCCGCCGATTCCTGCCCGCGATGCTGCAAGGCGTACAGCGCGAAGTACGACAGCTTCGCCACCTCATGCTCGGCGTCGGGGGCGTAAATACCGAACACACCACACTCGTCGCGCGGACCGTCGCGGTCGCTGAGGACCGCCGTCGTGCGCGCACGACGAGCCGCAGTGGCCGGGAAGGCGGCGTCGCTCACAAACGAAGAGTAGCGGTCTGGGGGCGCCCGGTCGCGTATCGCGTCGAGGGATGCCAGCGGGCGTGGTCGCGTGTGCAGCCGCCCGGATGGCCGCGCCGCGCGGTAGCGTGCCAACCCGTGACCATGCCTGCCGCCATCCCGCCGCTCAGTGTTCCGCTGGTGTGGGCGGAGCTGATTGCCGCCGATGTCCCGGCCGCCGTTGACTTTTATGGGGCGGTGTTGCAGTGGAAGGCGATCGGCCAGCCGCACTCAACCGACCTGGCGGTGTATCTCGATCAGGCGCGCGTCGCCGGCCCGATCTGCGGGATCCGGCCGCGCACGCCGACCGATCCGCGACCG
>JASGGQ010000063.1:0-15077 GCA_047604965.1 Patulibacter sp.
TCTGCACACCGGGAATCCAGTTCGTCCCAGCGAGTGGCACGCGCGCCATCGCCGCCGACTCGACCGTCAACGCGACGAGATCCTCCGGTTCGAGGTGATGCACATGCGATTTGCCGCAGCCGCGCGCGATGATCTGCGCCTCCTGCGCGAGCACCCGCAGGTAATTCGCGAGGCGGCGCGCGCCGAGCTGCGGGTCGAGCCGCGCACTGAGCGCCGGATCTTGCGTCGAGATCCCCGCCGGATCTTCGCCGGCATGCCAGGCGTCGTAGGCCCCGGGGACGGTGCCGAGCCGCTCATACTCGGAGGCCAGCGATGGCGCGTTGTCGCCGAGGGCGACAAGTGCCGCGACGCCGATCGACACGGCATCGGCCCCGAGCGCCAGCGCCTTCGCGACATCGGCGCCGGTGCGGATACCGCCGGAGACGATCAGCTTCACGTCGCGATGCACGCCGAGGTCGCAGAGCGCTTCGACGGCCGGCGGGATCGCCGCAAGCGTCGGAATCCCGACATGCTCGATGAAGACATCCTGCGTGGCGGCGGTACCGCCCTGCATCCCGTCGAGCACGATCGCGTCAGCACCGGCTTTGACGGCGAGCGCCGCATCGTAGTAGGGCCGCGACGCGCCGACCTTCACGTAGATCGGCACCTGGTAGCCGGTGATCTCACGCAGCTCGACGATCTTGATCGCGAGGTCGTCCGGGCCGGTCCAGTCGGGGTGACGGGACGCACTGCGCTGATCGACGCCGGGCGGCAGGTCACGCATCGCGGCGACCCGCTCGTTCATCTTCTGGCCGAGCAGCATCCCGCCTCCACCCGGCTTGGCGCCCTGCCCAACGACGATCTCGATCGCGTCGGCGCGCCGCAGATCGTTCGGGTTCATGCCGTACCGCGACGGCAGCAGCTGGTACACGAGCGTGTTGGAGGCGCCGCGTTCCTCGTCGGTCATGCCACCATCGCCAGTCGTCGTGCTGGTGCCGACCATCGACGCGCCGCGCCCCAACGCCTCCTTCGCGTTCGCGGAGAGCGCGCCGAAGCTCATCCCGGCAATCGTGATCGGGATGTCGAGCCGCACCGGCCGCTCGCAACGGCCTGCGCCGATCGTCACGTCGGTCCCGCAGTGCTCCCGGTAGCCCTCCAGTGGGTAGCGGGTCATGCTCGCGCCGGTAAAGAGCAGATCATCGAAGTGCGGCACCTGGCGTTTGGCGCCGCCGCCACGAATCGCGTAGATCCCTTCAGCGGCGGCCCGCTGGATCTCCGCGATCGTCGCCTGGCCGAAGGTCCAAGAGCCGCGCGCCCGGGGGAAGCGGTGCTGTTCGGGGTAGCTCATGCGCGGGCCTCCAGGCGGTCGGCGGTGAAGTGGTAGAGCGTGCGCGCCGAGCCGTACCGACGGAACTCGTGTGGGGAGAGGTCGGTGCGGCCGGCGGCGGCGAGCAGCTCCGCGATCTCGGCGAGATGCTCGGCGCGCAGCGGCTTCTCGATGCAGTCGGCCCCGAGGCCGGCGACCTGCCCACGCACGTAGATGCGCGTTTCGTACACCGAATCCCCGAGCGCTTCGCCCGCGTCGCCGCACACCAGAATCCGGCCCTTTTGCGACAGGAAGCCGGTGGCATGCCCGACCGATCCTTCGACGACGATGTCGGCGCCTTTGAGCGAGATGCCGCAGCGTGCCGCCGCGTCGCCACGGACGACGATCACGCCGCCGTGCGCCGTCGCGCCGCACGCCTGCCCGGCGGCGCCGCCGACTTCGATCCGGCCGGACATCATGTTCTCACCGAGGCCGACCGCCGCGTTGCCGGAGATCCGCACCGTCGCCTGCTGATTCATGCCGGCGCAGTAGTAGCCGGCGTGGCCGTCGATCGTCACGTCGATCGGCGCGTCAAGTCCGACGGCCAGATTGTGCAGCCCCGCAGGGTGGAGCACCGTGAAGCTGCCGGCGGTCGCGGCGCGCAGCGTCGTGCCGAGCTGCCGCACGCTCGTACTCGCCAGGTCGATCGTGGTGGTCGTGGTGGTCGTGGTCGTGGCACCGCCGGGATCTGGCGCTGCGCTCTGCGGGGTTTGAGTCATCGTCATGCGCGGGTTCCTCTCAGGCGTTCAGGCGACGGCCGGCGTGCGGAACCAGCGGTAGATGTGGCCCGGCTCTGGCTCCCAGATGCGCGCCTGTTCGGCACCAGGCAGCGTCGCGATCGCCCGGAACTCGCTGGCCATCGCGACCCAGTCGTCGGTTTCGGCGAGCACCGCCGGTTTGCAGCCGATCGGGTCGCGGACGACCGCAAACCCGTCGGCGGTCCCGATCGCGAAGGTGAAGAACCCGTCGAGGTCGCGTTCGGCGGCCGCCAGCGCGGCGTCGAGGTCGTCGCCTTGGCGGAAGCGCCAGGTGAGATATCCGGCGGCGACCTCGGAGTCGTTGTCGGTCGCGAAGCTGATGCCGCGCTGCTGCAACGTGCGGCGCAAACGGTTGTGGTTGGAGAGCGACCCGTTGTGGACGAGGCACAGGTCGGCGCCGGTCGAAAAGGGATGGGAATGCTCGGTCGTCACGCGGCTTTCGGTCGCCATGCGGGTATGAGCGATGGCGTGCCCGCCGTCGAGCTGGCGCAGGTCGCAGGCGTCGATCAAGCCGCCCGGTGCGGTCGCGACGCCGGCACGCTTGAAGGTTTCAATCGACTGGCCGGCGGAGAGCAGCACCAACTCCGGGAGGTGCTCGGCAACGAAGGCACGCGCGTCGTCCGGCTCGGCATCGACGAGCACCACCGCCTGGTCGCCGAGTTCGCGCAACGTCTCGGCCGGGCCAAGCGCGCTGAGCGTCGCGGCGGTCGCCGCCCAATCGTGCTCGCCGGCCGGGTCGAGCAGCGACAGCTTCGCGCTGCCACCACCGACCGGTGCGCGGTAGATCGCGACGCCGGCACTATCTGGACCGCGGTCGACGAGCTGCCCGATCATTCCCGCGACCTGCTCGCCGAGGGTCGCTTCCAGCTCGGGGGTTTTCGCGAAGAGTCCTGCGATACCGCACATAGCCAGATCGTGCAGGCCGCCGCCGGGGCGCGCCATAGACGCCTGGAGCACGATCACCGGCCACCAGGTGTGCAAAGTGGCTACAACGATGACCGGCCACCCCACGTTGGGATGGCCGGTCGTAATCAGTGCGGAGCGGCGCGGCGCGAACCGAACCCGGCGCGCGCCCCGCGACGCTGTCGGCGTGCGTGCTTATGCGAGTGCGTAGGCCTCCTCGCCGTGGACATCCTTGTCGACGCCCGCCAGCTCGGTTTCGTTCGCGACGCGGAAGCCGATCGTCTTCTCGATCGCATAGCCGATTGCGAGGGTGACCGCCAGCGAGTAGATCGCGACGCCGACCGACGCGACCACCTGCACGATCAACTGGTCGACGCTCCCGCTATAGACCAGGCCGGTGCCGGTGGCGAAGAAGCCGAGGAACCAGCAGCCGAGGAAGCCGCCGACACCGTGGATGCCGACCACATCCAGCGAATCGTCAAAGCCGAACTTGTACTTGAGTTCGATCGCCAGACAGCACAGGCCGCCGGCCAGCAGGCCGAGCACGATCGCCCAGAGCGGGTAGAGGTTTGCGCAGGAGGGCGTGATCGCAACCAGACCGGCGATCGCGCCGGAGCCGGCACCGATCGAGGTGGCCTTGCCTTCCTTGAACCGCTCGATCACGACCCAGCCGAGAATGCCGGCCGCTGCCGCGACGAAGGTGTTGATGATGATCAAGCCGAGCGAGTCGAACTTCGCCAGCGCGGCGGCGCCGCCGTTGAAGCCGAACCAGCCGGCCCAGAGGATCGCCACGCCGATCAGCGTCAGCGGCACGTTGTGCGCCTGGCTGGTGCCCTTGGCGAAGTTGACGCGCTTGCCGAGCACGATCGCGAGGGCGAGCGCGGCTGCGGCGGAGTTGATGTGGACGGCGGTGCCACCGGCGTAGTCGATCGTCGAAACATCGAAGCCGAAGGACGAGCCGAGATCGAAGACCCAGCCGCCCGGCGCCCACACCCAGCCCTGCACGAGGAAGTAGTCGAAGGTCGCCCACAGGGCCGCGAAGAGCATCCACGGCGCGAAGCGCGACCGGTCAGCGATCGCACCGGAGATCAGCGCGACCGTCGCCATCGCGAAGGTCGACCCGTAGAACACGCCCAGGAAGGCGTCGTTTCCTCCGGCGTTCGCCATCTTCCCGAGCCCGAAGTCCGAGAAGGGGTTCCCCATGAGGTGGCCGATCCAGTTGCCGTCGCCCGGCGCCATCGTGCCCATGTTGAAGCCGTACAGCACCCAGAGCACGCCGACGATGCCCATCGCACCGAAGCTCATCATCAACATGCTGATGACCGAGGTGCGCCGCACCATGCCGCCGTAGAAGAAGGCGATGCCTGGTGTCATGAAGAGGACGATCACGCCCGCTACGAGGTACCAAGCGGTAGCTCCGCTATCCATCTGTTTCCTTTCGTCCTCGCTGCCAACGATTGGTCCGGCGAGCGATGGTGAGGGCCGGACCGTATTCGCGGTGCCGCCGGGGGGACATGTCCGCCTGGCTAACGATGTTGGGCGTTCACATATCCACAGTGGCTACCGCTCGCGACGCGATACACCGTGCTGCGCACCTCGGTCGGTGGCCGCCCAACGCGACCCGTTCGACGATCCGCGCGCTGCGGCGTTACCAACTCAAAGCAGCAGGCGGCGGTAGTCGGTCAGCAACCGGGCGAGGTGTGCGGTGAAGCGGGCGGCGAGCGCGCCGTCGATCACGCGATGGTCGTAGGAAAGCGACAGCGGCAAGATCAGCCGGGGCACGAACTGCCCGCCATCCCACACCGGCCGCAGCTGGGAGCGCACCACGCCGAGAATCGCGACCTCCGGGGCGTTGACGATCGGCGTAAAGCCGGTGCCGCCAATCCCCCCGAGGCTGGAGATTGAGAAGGTGCCGCCGCTCATCTGCGCCGGCATCAACTTGCCGGCACGCGCCTTCGCGCTCAACTCGCCAACCTCGCCCGCCAGCTCCAGCACGCCCTTGCGATCGACATCGCGGACCACCGGCACCACCAGCCCGTTCGGCGTGTCGGCGGCAAAGCCAAGGTGGTAGTAGCGCTTGAGCACCAGCTCGTCGCCATCGAGCGAACTGTTCAGGCGCGGATAGTCCTGGAGCGCGCGGGCGCACGCCTTGAGCAGCAGCGCGACCAGCGTCACCTTCACCTCCGGCTGCTCGGCGCAGAGCTGCTTGCGCAGCGCCTCCAGTTCGGTGATGTCCGCCTCATCATGCTGGGTGACATGCGGGATCGCCGACCAGTTGCGCGCCAGGTTCGCGGCCGACAGCCGCTGGATCTTCGTCAGCGCGACCCGCTCAACCGGACCGAACTTCGCAAAATCGACCTGCGGCCACGGCGCCACGCCAAGCGCGCCGGCCGGCGCCGCCGCACCGCCACCCGAAGCGCCACCGGCCGCTGCCGCCTCCACATCGGCTTTGGTGATCCGACCCTTCTCGCCCGACCCGGCCAGCGCCGCCAGCTCGACGCCGCGTTCGCGCGCGAGCCGCCGCACGACCGGGCTGGCATACGGCGGATCACCGGCGGCCGAGGCGGGCGGCGGCGTTGCCGAGACCGGCGGCGAAGCCGTGGCACCCCCGGCGGCGCCATCCGGATCCGCGTCGACCGATACGCCATCCCGAGCGGGCGGCGCAAACTCCACCGCAGGTGACGCCGGCACAAACTCGGCGGCTCCGGCCGGCGCATCGGCCGGTTCGACGACCACCAGCACCGTGCCCTCCCCGACCTTGTCGCCCACGCCAACGCGCAGCTCGCGGATCACACCGGCAACGGTCGACGGCACTTCAAAGCTCGCCTTGTCGGACTCCAGCTCAACAATCGGATCGTCGACTGCGAGCACGTCACCGACGGCGACAAGCACCTCGACAACCGGCACATCGGTGAAATCGCCGATGTCGGGGACCGCGACTTCGGTCAGTACAGCCACAGCGACATCCTTTCCTGGAGACTCATCGCAGCCACGGCGCGTCGCTGTCGGTGTCGATCGCAAAACGCTCGATCGCATCGCCCAAGACCGCCGCGTCGAGCTGGCCGAGCCGCACCAGCTCCGTCAACGCGGCGAGCGCGACATGGTGGCGGTCGACCTCAAAGAAGCGGCGCAACGCGATGCGGTAGTCCGAGCGACCGTAGCCGTCGGTGCCGAGCACGCAGTACGGCGCGCGCACCCACGGGCGGATCTGGTCAGCGAAGCCGCGCACATAGTCGGTCGCCGCGACCACCGGGCCGGGCCGTCCGTCGAGCTGCTGCTCAACGTAGGAGCGCTCCGGCCGCGCGAGCCCGTCGGCACCACGCAACCGGTTGCTGCGCTCGACTGCCAGCCCGTCGCGGCGCAGCTCGGTAAACGACGTGACCGACCACACGTCGGCCCCCACCCCCCAATGCTCGCGCAGCAGCTCGCCGCCCGCCAGCACTTCGCGCAGGATCGCACCGGAGCCGAGCAGCTGCACCTGTGGCCCGTCGCCATCGGCGGCAACGATCCGGTGCATCCCGCGCAGGATGCCCTCCTCCGCGCCGTCCGGCAACGCCGGCTGCTCGTAGTTCTCGTTCATCACGGTGAGGTAGTAGAAGACGTCCTCCTGCTCGCCGATCATCCGCCGCAGCCCATCGTGCACGATCACCGCCAGTTCGTAGGCGTACGCCGGGTCGTACGCCACGCAGTTCGGGATCAGCGACGCTTGCAGGTGGCTGTGGCCATCCTCGTGCTGGAGCCCTTCGCCGTTGAGCGTCGTGCGGCCGGCGGTACCGCCGAGCAAGAAGCCACGGGCACGCGAGTCGCCGGCCGCCCACGCCAGATCGCCGATCCGCTGAAAGCCGAACATCGAGTAGTAGATGTAGAACGGCACCATCTGGATGCCGTGGTTGGCGTAGCTCGTCGCCGCCGCGATCCACGAACTCATCGCGCCCGGCTCGTTGATCCCCTCCTGGAGGATCTGGCCGTGCTCATCCTCGCGGTAGAACATCAGCGCGCCGGCATCCTCCGGCGTGTAGAGCTGGCCGACCTGGCTCCAGATCCCGAGCTGACGGAACATCCCTTCCATCCCGAAAGTGCGGGATTCGTCGGGGACGATCGGCACGACGTACGGGCCGAGCTGCTTGTCGCGCAGCAGCGCCGCGAGCAGCCGCACGAACGCCATCGTGGTCGAGATCTGGCGGTCGGGGCCGGTGCCGGCGAGCATCGCCTGAAAGATCGAGCGATCGGGAACCGGCAGCGACTGGCAGCTCGTCACGCGCTGCGGCAGGGCGCCACCGAGCGCAGCGCGGCGCTCCCGCAGGTAGCGCAGTTCTGGGCTGTCCTCGGCCGGCTGGTAGAAGTCGCCGGCCTGCGCCTGCTCGTCGGTCAGCGGCAACCGGAAGCGGGTGCGGAACGCGGTGAGCGTCTGCGGCGTCATGTGCTTCTGCTGGTGCGTGATGTTCTGCCCCTCACCGGAGGCGCCCATCCCGTACCCCTTGATCGTCTTGGCGAGGATCACCGTCGGCTGGCCGGTGTGCGCGACCGCCGCCGCAAACGCCGCGTACACCTTGCTGGGATCATGCCCGCCGCGATTGAGCTGCCAGATCTCGTCGTCGGTCCAATCTTTGACGCGCTCAGCCAGCTCCGGGTACTTCCCGAAGAAGTGCTCGCGCACGAAGGCGCCGTCGCGGCTCTTGAACACCTGGTATTCGCCATCGACCGCCTCTTCCATGCGGCGCACCAGCAGCCCGTCGTGATCTTCGGCGAGCAGGCGATCCCACTTGGAACCCCAAATCACTTTGATCACGTTCCAGCCGGCGCCGTGGAAGTTGCTCTCCAGCTCCTGGATGATCTTGCCGTTGCCCCGCACCGGGCCGTCGAGCCGCTGCAAGTTGCAGTTGACGACGAAAATCAGGTTGTCGAGCCGTTCGCGGCCGGCGAGCGAGATCGCGCCCATCGACTCCGGCTCGTCCATCTCGCCGTCGCCCATGAAGGCCCACACCTTGCGGTCGCTGGGGGCCAGCAGCGCGCGCCCTTGGAGGTACTTCATGAAACGCGCCTGGTAGATCGCCATCAGCGGGCCGAGCCCCATCGAGACGGTCGGGAACTGCCAAAAGCCGGGCATCAGCCACGGGTGCGGGTAGCTGGAGAGTCCTTGCCCGCCGGTTTCCTGGCGGAAGTTGCGCAGGTCGGCTTCGGAGAGGCGCCCCTCCAGGAAGGCGCGCGCGTAGATGCCGGGCGCCGAGTGGCCCTGGATGTAGATCAGGTCGCCGCGGTTGCGCTCGGTCGGACCGCGCCAGAAGTGGTTGAAGCCGGTTTCGTAGAGCGTCGCGGCCGACTGGTAGCTGGCGATGTGGCCGCCCAGTTCGCTGCTGTCGGCGTTGGCTTGCAGCACCGTCGCCATCGCGTTCCACCGCACCGCACTGCGCAGCCGCCATTCGATCTCCGGGTCGCCGGGCAGCGGCGGCTGGAGCGTGACCGGGATCGTGTTGACGTACGGCGTGGAGAGGTCGTCGGCTGGGTGGATGCCGTTCAGCCGCGCCTGCGCAAACAGTGCGCCCAGCAGTTCGGTGGCGCGCTGCGGCCCACGTTCGCGCAGCACGGCGTCGAGCGCCTCGATCCACTCGGTGGTCTCGGCGGGATCGACATCGTCTGGTCGTGCGCCCATGTGGACCAGTAAAGCGGCGGGAGGCCGGTGCTTGTGGGAAGTTTCGCTCAGCCGTCCGCGCAGCGTCTACCGAAGCGGTGCGTGATGGCCCGCACGCTCGGTACGCTCGGTGGCGTGCTTGTCCCCCGACCTGCCGGCGCGCGCTCGGCGAACGCGGTGAGCGCCGTGAGCGCGCGGCTCGCCGTGCTCGCGACGCTGGCGTTGCCCGCGGCGCTACTGCCGGCCGCCAGTGCCGCAGCGGCGACCAGCGCGACGATCAGCGGGCGACTCGCCGGGCAGCTGCCGACAGCCGGACGCGGCAGCGCGACGGTGCGTGCCTACGCCGTGAACTCCGGCAAGCTGGTCAAGCTTGCCACCGCGACCACCGATGGCCGCTTTACGCTGCACCTCGCCGCCGGCGGCTACGTGCTGCTCGCCAGTGCGGTCCGTGACCGTGGCGTCGTCGCCGAGCGGCGCGTGGCCGTGAGCCTGCGGGCCGGCCAGCGCCGCAGCGGCCTGCGGCTCACGCTGGCACGCCCAACGGCGAAGGCGACCCAACATTCCGCGCCAGCGACCGGGACCGCCACCGCCACGAGCTACCCGTTCGCCGAGAGCCTGACCTACCGGCTCGATGATCTGACCGGCAACGCTCCGGGACGCGCCGCGCTCGGACGCGCCCTGCCGGCACTGCTGGCCGCCGGCACCGCCGGCCGCGAAAGCTGTACCGCGACGCAGCTCGCCGGCATCCATGAGCGCCCGCTACTGCTCGACACGGCGGCGCTGCGGCGCTCCCCGTATTTCGCCACCTCCACGAAGATCCACCGCAGCCTCGCCAGCCCGCGGATCATCGTGCGGGGCCAGCTCAGCCGCGGGCGGGATGGCAGCCACACCGCCTACTCGATCGTGCTGATCGACCGGGCCAGCGGGGCGACGATCGACACACTCACCGGCCAGCTGCGACGGCGCGGCCACGGACTGATGACCGACCAGCGCCGCCTGGCGGCGGCGCTCGCCGAGCGGCTCTGCCAGCGCCCACGGCAGTTCCTGGTAACACTCACGCTCAACGCGCGCGGCGAATACACCGCCTACAACTCAACGGCGACGCTGGAGAGCACCGTCACGGCGCGCAGCACCACCGCATCGCCATACGTGTCGTGGTCCGGCGCACAGCCGTTTACGTGGGCGAACAATGTGTTCCGCTCGCGGGTGCTTGGCTGCCCGGCGACGACGATCACGCCGGGGCAGGGATCGTGGGCGGCGAAGGTGGCGATCCTCTCCAGCACGCAGGCGCAGGTCGACCTTGATCTGCTGACCGCCGAGTGGACCGCCTACTCGACGGCGACCTTCGACTGTGCTGATTTCGCATCGGTCACCGGCGTGCCCGGGCCGCTGCTCTCCGGGCTTGGGCCCCGCAGCTTCACGCTGCCGCTGCGCGGCGGCACCGCAACGATCGACAGCACGCTGACGCTGCCGACCGGCGGCTTTCTCCGCCAAGGCTCGCTGACGCTCACCCCGAAATGGAGCACCTCGCTGCCCGGTGCGTCGTAGGGCACGGTGCGGCACTCGTAGCAGGCCGGCTACCAGGTAATGGCCTGGCAAACGCCGCCGACGAGCTTGCCTTCGACGCCAAGCTTGAGCCCCTTGGAGAAGAGGTCGGCGATCTTCTCCGGCGCGAGCTTCAGGCCGTCCCCGCCATCGACGCAGGCACCGAACACGCAGAGCTGGTGGTTGACCTTGTTCTTCGTACACTTGCCGTCGCCGCTGATCTCGTCCGAGAGTTCGTACTGCACGAACGGTCCGAGCGCGACTTCGACCGAGGCTTTGAGATACCCCTTGTTGTCGTCAAGTTCGCCGAGCGGGTTGATCGTGATGTCGTTGCCGAGCCCGAAGCCGCCTTCGGCGCAGGCCGAGAAGCCATCCTTGGTGAGCGACCACTTGAAGCCGACGCACACGCCTTCGCAAAGCGTCACGCCCGCCGAGGCCAGCCCGAGCGGATCGGATAGCTGTACCGGATCGGAGCCGGCGTAGGAGTAGAGGTTCGGGTCGCCGCCACCGAGGCCGAGCGGATCGCGCGACGCGAACCGTGCCGTCACCGGGTCGTAGTCGCGCATCCCCATATGAACAAGCCCGGTGCCATCCGGCTCGATCACCGCCGTGACCTGCAACTGCTGGTCGGGGCGACGGCATCGGTGCGGCCGGTGATCCGCGCCGCGCCGTCCCAGCTCTGCGTGACGGCGAGCGTCCCGTCGGAGATGCCCGACACGGCGCGGGCCGGGCCGTTGCGGGTGAAGGTGAAGCCGTCCTGCTGCGTCACGCGCCCGGCACCGTCGTAGGTGGTGTCGATCGTGCGGGTCTCCCCGGCGGCCGTCAGCACCGAACGGCTGATCGCCAGCGGCTGGCTCGACGAGCCGCCGTAGGTGAAGTCGTACGTGGACGCGGACGGGCCGACCGGTCGACGGGCCGGCGCATGGCGGCCCGCAAGCGACGAAGGCCCGGCGCTCATCGAGCACCGGGCCTTCGAACAGTGGAGGGAGCAGGATTCGAACCTGCGTAGGCAGAGCCAACGGGTTTACAGCCCGTCTCCTTTAACCACTCGGACATCCCTCCGCGTGGGGCCGCTCATCTTAGCGATCCGCGCCTGCCGGCGACGCGCGCTCCAACCGTGCCAGATCGGGCGACAGACCGAGGAGATCGCCGGCTACCCGACGTCGCGCAGCGGCTGCGTCTGCGGCAGCAACCGCAGCCGGCGCAGCGACTGCCCTTCGATCTGGCGGACGCGCTCGCGAGTGATGTCGAACATCCGGCCGACCTCGTCGAGCGTGTGCTGCTCACCACCATCGAGACCGTAACGCAGCGCAAGCACCTGGCGTTCGCGTTCGCCCAACTCGGCGAGTGCCTGGTCGACATGCGACTTGCGCATCTCGGCAGCGGCCACGTCGAGCGCCGTCGGGCTCTGGGTGTCTTCGACGAAATCACCGAGCGAGGTGTCATCTTCGTCGCCGACCGGCTTGTCGAGCGACACCGGCTGCATGCCGTACTTCTGAATCTCGCGAACCTCCTGCTCGGTCAGCTCCAGGTCGGCTGCCAGCTCGGCGATCGACGGTTCGCGGCCAAGCTCGGCGAGTAGCCGGCGCTCGGCGTGGTTGACGCGGCCGATCTTCTCGACCATGTGGACCGGCACGCGAATCGTGCGCGCCTTGTCGGCGATCGCGCGGGAGACGGCCTGACGGATCCACCAGGTGGCGTACGTCGAAAATTTGAAGCCACGGCGGTAGTCGAACTTCTCGACGGCGCGGATCAGCCCGAGCGAACCTTCTTGAATGAGATCGAGCAGACCGAGCCCGCGACCGAGATACCCCTTGGCAATCGACACGACCAGCCGCAAGTTGGCTTCGACCATGTGCTGCTTCGCCGAGAGGTCGCCCTTCTCGATCCGCTTGGCCAGCTCAACCTCCTCGGCGGCGGTCAGCAGCGGCACACGGCCGATCGCCCGCAGATACATCCGCAGCGCGTCGACGCCGCCATCGAGCGGTTGATCGTCGACATCGGACTTGCGACGTTTGGGTGCACGGACTTCGGTCAGCGCCTGAAGCTCCCCCTCGATGTTGGGCGACCCCTGCTCGGGGTCCTTCCATGCCGATTCGTCGATCGAGACAATGCGTCCGCTCATGAGCTCTCCCCCCATGGGCTGCTCCCCGAACGAGCTACGGGCCCTGACGGGCGGCGCAGTGGGTGTCGTCGTGGGGTGCTCACCGGTGGTGTCCTGGTTCTGGGTCTGCGACCTGCCCTGCGCGCATACCCACCCCCGTCGGAGGCGGCCAGCTCGTACGCTGTGCTGGGCGGGGTCGTGTGACTCATTGGTTTGTAGCAAACTGGATGGATCTCACATAACGATCTCGTCGCATTCGTCGCCCGATCGCCGTAAAAACCCGTCTTGAGCAGCACTTCTTCCTCCATCACTCGCCCGTCAGTTGACGTGCAGGCCTCGCGCCCGCGTGTCCCGATCAGCCTCACGCATGTCGGCGTCAGCGATTCCGAGAAGGTCATCCGCTTGGAAACGCCCACCGGAGAGCAGCGCTTTTCGGCGACCTTTGCCTGCTCGATCGAGCTTGGCGGCGACCAGAAGGGCGCCCACATGTCGCGCTTTGAGGAGGTCGTCAACGACGCGATCGGCGAAGTGGTGCTCGGCGGCAGCGCGCCCCGCGCCGAACAGCTCGCCGCACAGATCGCCGAAGTCGTCCGCGAGCGGCAACACGCCCGCCGCGCGGAGGTGTCGCTGCTGGCGCGGTACCCGGAACACAAGCCAGCGCCGATCTCCGGGATCGAGACGCAGGAGATCTACACGCTGCTGGCCACCGCAGCGGCGTCCGATCGCGGCACACGGCGGATCATCGGTGTGCAGGCGCAGGGGATGACCGCCTGCCCATGCGCGCAAGGGCTCGTGCAGGACAGCGCCCGCGAGTTGCTGCTCGCCGACGGCTTCGATGAATCCCAGATCGAACGGATCTTCCAGGCGGTGCCGGTCGCCACGCACAACCAGCGCGGCCTCGGCACGCTGGAGCTCGGGCTCCCGGAAGGCGTCGAACTCGACCTCAATGCCAGCGTGCTCGTGAGCATCGTCGAAGCGTCGATGTCGTCGGAGATCTTCGAGCTGATGAAACGCAGCGACGAAGGCGCCGTCGTCGAGCGTGCCCACCGCAACCCGCGGTTCGTGGAGGACTGCGTGCGAGAGACGATCGCCGGCGTGATCGCGCGGCTGCCGCAGCTCGGCGACGACACCTGGCTCCACGCCCGCCAGCAAAACCTCGAGACGATCCACCAACACGACGTCACCGCGAGCCGCACCGGCCTGCTCGGCGAACTGCGCGCCGAAGCGCGCGGCGACGCAGCCGTGCCAGCGCAGCACCTCTCACGCGAAGCGTGGCTGGCCGGCGGCGCCGATCGCATTGCCGCCGGCGCAGACTGAGGCACCCGCGCGACGGCCCCCTCCCCGGTCGAGCGTCGCGGGCGGCCGCCACCGATCACGGGTTCAACGTTCCAGCGTGGCGGCCGATGGCTCACCCGCTGCCGGTGACTCGGAGCTGCGGTAGGTACTCCTGTAGAAGTCGATCGCGGAGACGACCGTCAGCACGACCGCCGCCCAAACGACCAGATCGACCGGGAGCGGCGTCGGATCAAAGACGATCACCAGCAGAATCGCCCAGAGCTGCACGACGGTCTTGAGCTTGCCGAGCTGGGCAGCGGCGATCACCTCACCACCGCCGCGTTTGACGCGCATCCGGGTGACGGTCACCAGCAGTTCGCGGGCGATAATGACGGCGGCAACCCACCAGCCAAGCCGTCCGCGCGCAACGAGCGGCAGCAGCGCGCCAATCACGAGCAGCTTGTCGGCGATCGGGTCCATCAGCTTGCCGAACGACGAGATAACGTCGGCGCGGCGGGCGAGCCACCCGTCGATGAAGTCGGTCGTCGCGGCGATCGCGAAGATCACCGCCGCCACGTAGTCGCCGTGGCGCGAGTCCATCGCCAGCGCGACGACCATCACCGGCGTGATCGCGATGCGGCCGACGGTGAGCAGGTTGGGGATGCGAGCGTTCACTGGCGGCGCGTCTCGGGCACGGGCGCTGAACCTTAGCCTGGATCATCCACCGATCTTCGGGTCGCGCGGGCAGTGATGGCAGTCGCGTGACCGGATCGGCCACGACAGACGGCCGGCCACGCTCGGAGCCCGGCGTACCACCGACTCGGCGCCGCACGCGCAACGAGTAGGCTGGCGCCATGCCCTTTGTCCCGACCGTCATCGAGCGCACCGCCCGTGGTGAGCGTGAGTACGACCTCTACTCGCGGCTGCTCAACGACCGCATCATTTTTCTCGGTACGCAGGTCAACGATCAGGTCGCGAACCTGATCGTCGCGCAGCTGCTGCATCTGGAAAGCGACGATCCCGACAAAGACATCTCGCTGTACATCAACTCACCCGGCGGTTCGATCTACGCCGGCCTGGCGATCTACGACACGATGCAGTTCATCAAGCCCGATGTGCGCACGATCTGCGTCGGGATCGCGATGAGTATGGGTTCGCTGCTGCTGGCCGGCGGCGCGCCCGGCAAGCGGATGGCGCTGAAGAACAGCCGGATCATGATTCACCAGCCGTCCGGCGGGTTCGAAGGCCAGGCGACCGACATCGAGATTCACGCCAAGGAGATCATCGACATCCGCCGGCGGGTCGATGGGATCTACGCCAAACACACCGGCCGCTCGCTGGAGCAGCTCAAAGAGGACATGGAGCGCGATCGCTTCCTCGACCCGATCCAGGGCATCGAGTACGGGATCATCGATCAGGTGCTCACGCGCGAATCGCGCGGCCTCAAGAGCGAATAGCTGGCGCGCGCTGTCCGCCGAGCGTCGGGATTACGCCCCTCTGGGGGCGTAATCTCGACGC
>JASGGQ010000064.1:0-15065 GCA_047604965.1 Patulibacter sp.
GAGGCGGGTGGCAAGCTCGTTGGCGGTCGGCGCTGGCATCGGCTTCCGGCACGCTACCGCAGGCCGTCGCGCCCGCCGTCCGCTACCAACTCCAGGTGCGCGTGTCGGGGCACGCGCCCCCCTGCAACCCCGGCTGGCAGCTGAAGCGGTCGCCGGCCGTGCTGCGGGCGACGGTGTACCGCGCCCCGCTCGCGGAGCGGGTCGTGAGCCGCACGCTGCGCGGGGAGGCGAACACCTGCACGCCGCCGTCGGCGGTGCCGAAGGTCACGCCGAGTTGCTTGGCGCTGCCGAGCTCCGCCTGCTCGTCGCAGTCGACGTAGGTGCGTCGTCCCGAGTGGCAGCCCTCGATGATCGAGAGGGCGGTACGCAGCGTGAGCATCGCCGCGTTGTCTTGGCGGACGGCTTCGCTGGCGGCGTCATCGTCGGCGGTGGTGCCGAGGGTCGAGCCGTCGGGGTTCGTGCCGCCCGGACTGGGGGCGTCCGCCGGGTTGGTGGCCATCGGCGGTTCGTCCGGCAGCGTCGTGGACGCCGGTGCGACCGACGCCGGCCGGTTCGTGATGCGGTCGGCGTCGCCGTGCCAAGGCTGGTCGTCGTTGCCGCAGGCGCTGACGCTAACAGCGACCGCGCCGCAGGCCAGCAGGATCGAACGGCGCGGCAAGCGGCGCGTCTCAGGCCGTTTGGCTGACGCCGGCATGATCGGCGATCAGATCGGCGATGTCGCGCATGATCTGCGTGAGGTCGTAGTCCTTCGGCGTGTAAATCCGGGCGACTCCGGTGGCGAGCAGCGGCTGGTGGTCGGCTTCGGGAATGATCCCGCCCGCGACGACCGGCACGTCGACGCCCGCGTCGCGCAGTTGGTGCACGACCGACGGAATCAGTTCCATGTGCGAGCCGGAGAGGATCGACAGCGCGACGAGGTGGACCCCTTCGTCGACGGCGGAGCGCACGATCTGCTCGGGCGTCAGGCGGATGCCTTCGTACACGACGTCAAAGCCGGCGTCGCGGGCGCGCACCGCGATCTGCTCGGAGCCGTTGCTGTGACCATCCAAGCCGGGCTTGCCGACCAGCAGCTTCGGCGTGCGGCCGAGTGCCTCGCCGAGCTGCGCGACCTGTTCGCGCAGCGCTTCAAGGTCGTCGCTGGCGGCCCCGGCGGACGCTTCGCCGACGCCGGTCGGGCCGCGGTATTCACCGAAGGCGTCGCGCAGCGCCTGCGACCACTCACCGGTCGTCACGCCGGCCTTTGCGGCGGCGATCGACGCCGGCATGATGTTCTCGTCGGGTGATGCGGCGACGCGGCGCAGCTCCGCCAGCGCGGTATCAACGGCCGCCTGGTCGCGGCCGGCTTTCCATTCGGCGAGCGCCCCCTGCACCTGCGCTTCGACGGCCGGATCGACGGTCATGATGCCGCCCTCCTCATCGACGAGCGGGCTCGGTTCGGACTCGACGTACTTGTTGAGGCCGACGACCGTCTGCTCTCCGGCTTCGATCCTGCGCAGCCGCTCGCGGTGGCTGTCGACCAGCGCCGCTTTCATGTACGGCACCGCTTCGACGGCGCCGCCATGCTCGGCGACGACCGCCATCTCGGCACGCGCGCCTTCCAGCAGTTCCTCGGCCAAACCATCCATCACCTTCGATCCCTCGAAGATGTCGGGGTACTCCAGCAGGTCGGTTTCGAAGGCGAGCACCTGCTGCATCCGCAGTGCCCACTGCTGATCCCACGGGCGCGGCAGGCCAAGCGCCTCGTTCCACGCGGGAAGCTGCACGGCGCGGGCGCGCGCGTTGCGGCCAAGTGTGACGGCGAGCATCTCCAGCACGATCCGCTGAACGTTGTTCTCCGGTTGGCTTTCGGTCAGGCCGAGCGAGTTGACCTGCACGCCGTAGCGGAAGCGCAGCTGCTTGGCGTCGGTGACGCCGTACCGTTCGCGGCCGAGCTGCTCCCACAGGATGCTCATCGCGCGCAGCTTGGCGTGCTCCTCGACGAACCGCACGCCGGCGTTGACGAAGAACGAGATGCGCGAGAAGACTTTGCCCATCAGCGCGTCGGGGACGCGGTCGCGTGCGGCGTCGAGTACGGCGATCGCGTTGCTCATCGCGAAGGCGATCTCCTGCACCGGTGTGGCGCCGGCCTCTTGCAGGTGGTAGCTGCAAATGTTGATCGGGTTCCACTTCGGAACCTCGGTCACCGTGTACGCGATCATGTCGGCGATCAGCCGCATCGACGGGCCGGGCGGGAAGGCGTACGTGCCGCGCGCCAGGAACTCCTTGATGATGTCGTTCTGGGTGGTGCCCTGGAGCAGTTGCTGGTCGACCCCGGTTTCGTCGGCGACGGTGATGTACAACGACAGCAGCCACGCGGCGGTCGCGTTGATCGTCATCGAGGTGTTCATCGTGCCGAGCGGGATGCCGTCAAGCAGCTGGTGCATGTCGCCCTTGTGGCCGATCGACACGCCGACCTTGCCGACTTCGCCGCGTGCGAGCACATGGTCGGCGTCGTATCCGGTTTGCGTCGGCAGATCGAAGGCGATCGAGAGCCCGGTCTGCCCTTTGGCGAGGTTGCTGCGATACAGCGCGTTGGACTTCTTCGCGTTCGAGTGCCCGGCGTACGTCCGCATCACCCACGGACGGTCTCGTTCGGGGAGGCGGTGCAGCGGCGTATCGCTCATGCGACCGATTCTACGGAGCAGCGGCCCATTTGGGGAGATGCCGCCACGCCCGCACGGGCAAATGCATCGCCAGCCCAGCGCGTGGCAAGCTGCACGGCATGACGACCGCCGCCACCGCGATCGATACGCACTACCTCGGCATCGCGCAGCAGATCTGCTGCTGGCGCGTCGACGAGCACACGATCGTCGACCCAGGGCCGGCCGTGTCGCTCGACGCGATCCGCCGCGCGCTCGGCAACACGCCACTGCGGCGCATCCTGGTAACGCACATCCACCTCGACCACTCCGGCGGCGTCGGGGCGCTGCTGCGCGAACATCCCGACGCCGAAGTGTGGGTCGGCCGGCGCGGCGCGCGCCACCTGATCGACCCGTCGCGGCTGATCGCCTCCGCCGAGCAGGTGTACGGCGGTGCCGACCAGCTCGCGCGGCTCTTCGGCGAGATCGCACCGGTGCCGGAGCGCCGCGTGCGGATCGTCGAGGATGGCCAGCAGTACGACGAGTTCGTCGTCGCGGAAACGCCCGGGCATGCCAAACACCACGCCAGCTACCTGCACACGCAGACCGGCGACGCCTACGTCGGCGACACCGCGAGCGTCCGCCTGCCCGGCCATCAGTTCGTGTTGCCGATGACCACGCCGCCCGACACCGATCAAGTCGCGTGGAACGCCTCGCTGGACACGATCGAAGCGTGGCGCCCGCGCCGCCTGATGCTGACGCACTTCGGCGCCTTCGACGACGTGGCGGACCACCTCGCGCGCGCCCGCGAAGGGCTGCGCACCTGGGCGGCGCTCGCGGCGCAACTCGACGCCGAGACTTGGAGCCAAGCGCTCGCCGCCGCGATCGCAGCGGCCACCGGCGAAGAGCGCGTCACCGGCTACGCGACGACGATGCCCCCCCAAACGCTGTGGCATGGCCTTCAGATTGAGCGCGAGCGCCTCGCCGGCCAGCGTTGAACGGCCTCCGCGATGGCCGCGACACGATGCAGCGTCCGCGTGGCCAGCGAACAACCTCAAGATCGCTTGAACTACGCCGCTCAATCCCGTACCGTTCGCGGTGCTGCTATGACGAATACCGCCACGCTTCCGCGCGTCGCGGGTCCTGACTCCGGTCTCGGCGGCGCCTGGCGGGTCATCGTGCTCAACGACGACCACAACACCTTCGACAGCGTTGCCAATGCGCTGTCCAAAACGCTGCCAGGCGTCTCCCACACTCAGGGCCTGTCGATCGCCAATCAGATTCACACCACCGGCCAGTCGATCGTCTGGTCCGGGCACCTCGAACTCGCCGAGCACTACTGGGACCAGCTCAACGGCTACGGCCTGACGTTGGCCCCGCTCGAAAAGGGGTAGCCCACTCGGCCGCTGTCTTTCAGGGCAGCAGGCCGGCATCGAGTTCGACGAAGGGCAGATCGGCCGGGAGGCCGATCTGCCCTTCGTCGTTGTCGT
Source organism: Patulibacter sp. (assembly GCA_047604965.1). Lineage (GTDB taxonomy): Bacteria > Actinomycetota > Thermoleophilia > Solirubrobacterales > Solirubrobacteraceae > JAGIBJ01. The sequence continues at coordinate 4,109 of JASGGQ010000064.1, forward strand.
GAGGACGAAGCCGTCTCAACATGCGCTGGGTGCGGCTCGGCGGCGCAGCGTATGGACGGTGCAACGCCCGCTGTTGCTGGACGGCCCAGGGGTGCCTGTGTCGGCGACGTCCTTCGCGACGCACAACAGTCGAATTGACGGTGCGTTGGATACGCGCAAATGAACTGCGGTTCATCGGCGCGATCCGTACGGTGTGAATCTATGCACACTTCTGTGATGCGTCTGCTCCGTCCTGCCCTCGCCGCTGCCGCCGCAGCCGCGACCCTCGCGACGACCGCGTCGCCGGCCAGCGCCGCCTGGCAGCCCGACCAGTGGACGCTCCCGACCGCCACCTACGGCATCAGCAAAGTCCGCAACCAACAGATCCAGCTCGCCGATGGCCGCACGCTGCGCGGCGACGTGTACACCCCGGCCGACCCCGCGACCGGGAAGCCGGCGGCCGGCAGCTTCCCCGTCGTGCTTGGCATGACGCCGTTCGGCAAAACGCAATCGCAAACCAAAGGCGGCACGCCCGGCGCCAACGGGCTGAACCTCGAACTCGTCCGCCGAGGATACATCGCCGCCGTCGTCGATATCCCCGGAACCGGCGGCTCGGAAGGGCGCTTTGACCTCTTCGACCGCGCCGAAGCGATCGCGGAGCGGCAGGTCGTCACATGGGCATCGAAGCTGCCCGGCTCCTCAGGTTCGGTCGGGATGCTTGGCCTGTCGTACACCGCGATCGATCAGCTCTTCACCGCCGCCGAAGTCGGCCCCGGCTCGCCGCTGAAAGCGATCTTCCCGATGGCGGCGTCGGTCGACCCGTACCGCGACCTGTTCGTCAGCGGCGGCGCGCTCAATGTGATGTCGCCGATCGGCCTGCTCTTCGGCTACGGCGGCAGCCGCGCGATCACGCCGTACGTCGAACTCTCGAACAACCTCGCCGAAGCGTTCCGGCTCTCGCGCGCGAACGTCAAACAGCTCAACCGCTTCGAAGCCCGCTTCTTCGGCGACATGCTCCGCAACGGCCCCGTCCGCTACTACGGCGACTACTGGATCCAGCGCACCCCGCAACGCATCCTTCAGCAGATCGTCGACAACGGCGTCGCCGTCTACCTGGCCGGCGGTGCGTACGACGTGTTCCAGCGCGGCGAACCGCTGCTCTACAGCGGCTTGCAAAACGCCGCCGCCGGCCGGCCGGTGACCGCGCCGATGCTCGCCGGCCAAGCCGCCTCCGGCCGCTACCAGCTGCTCACCGGCCCCTGGAACCACGGCTCGATCGGCGATGGCACCAACCTCTCTGCGATCCAGCTTGCGTGGTTTGACCGGTGGCTCAAAGGCGTCGACAACGGCATCGACCAAACCACCACGCCGCTGCACGTCCAAGAGCCCGGCGGCACCACGTACGACACGGCGACCTACCCGCTGACGGAAGCCGCCGTCAACCGCCTTTACCTGAAGCCGGCGGGCCAGCTCGACGGTGCCGCGCCGCAAACCCCGGCGATCTCCGGCGACCAGATCGTCGACACGCTTGGCCTCGGCAACATCTGTAGCCGCTCCACCGAAGAGTTCAGTGCCGGTGCGCTGGTCTCGCTGATGCAAGGGCTCGGCTGCTGGCCGACGCAGCGCAAACCGGCCAGCGGTGCGGGGGAGACGACCTACTCGACGCCGCCGCTGGAGCATGACCTGCAACTCGCCGGCCCCGCCAGTCTGACGTTGTACGCCGGCTCGACGACTCGCGACGCGCTGTTTGCCGTCACGATCGAAGATGTCGCGCCGAGCGGGCGTTCCGACGACATCACCGGCGGCGACCAACTCGGTTCGCTGCGCGCCGTCGATGAGCAGCGCAGCTGGTCGGATGGTGCCGGCGGCTGGATCATGCCCGATCATCCGTACACGCCCGCTTCGCGGCGCACGATCCCGCGCGGTCTCGGCACCGCGACCCGCTTCGACATCGAACTGCGGCCCGCGTTCGCGACGATTCCCGCCGGCCACCGGCTGCGCGTGCGGATCTCAACCTCGGATCTGCCGCACATCATTCCGCTCAAGGATCTCGTCAACATCGCCGGTGGCACCCGGCTGATCCGTCACGACGCGCAGGCCGCGTCGTACGTCAGCCTCTCCGTGCGGTAGCACCCGGTGGGACCGATCGGCTGAAAGCCGCCTCGCGTGCCTCCAACGCGGATGCGCGCTGCTCTCCTGCAGAAGCCTCAAATCTTTGTGAAACAAGTCGTTAGTAGGCCTTCGAGAGCCATGGACTGTTCGTACCCCCAAACGGCAACAGGGCCACCGCCTCGAAAGAGGCGGTGGCCCTGTTGTGGCGGCGCGGACCGGTGCTGCTCCTAACACCGCAGCTAGACGTCGCGATTTTGCGGCGCTGGCTTGTCTCGTAGTGCGAGGAGCACGACCATGCCGGCGAAGAGCCCGGCGAGGCCGGTTGAGGCGAGCTCGTCGTTGAGGTTTGTGCCTCGTGAGATGGCGAGTGCCGTGGTCACGAGCGTCCATCCGACCATAGGGGCGGCATGCGCGAGTCCATTTACGACTCTCGCATGTGGATCTTTTGTGCGTCGCACAGCGATGGCAGCGAGCGATGCGATCGCCAACGCTGCTGCCGCCCAGAACCACGCTCCCAGACCGATACCGAGGACCGCAATCGTGACGATAAACGCCACTGCGCGCTGCGGGACACCCAAGTGCTCTTCGATTGCGGTCATTTACTAGAGGGCGGCCGAAATGATCCCGCCACCGCACCATAGTGCTCCCCAGACACCGAGTCGGCGAATAACGAACTTCGCGGCCGACTGGATGTTCGGGAACAGCGCTCGGAGCGTGATGTCGCTGCCGAAGGTCAGTCCGAGGCACTTCGACAATAGCCACTTCGCATCGCTGACCCAGCTTGGATCAGCTGTGATCCCATACGTGTACGATCCCGCCCGATGCTCGATGACTTGAGTCAGCGTGGTGCCGTTGATTTCGTAGTGGGTGGGGACGTCACGCCCAGCCTTATCGCGGGCCCACGGCGCGTCGATCACGCCGTTCGGCACGCCGTCGGCGCCGATCGTCAGGACGGAGCCGTCGGGTTGCGCCTGAAGTGAGACGACATCTCCCGAAAGTGGGAAGTCGTAGCGCTCGGGTGCGTCGGCGCTGTCGATGTTGATGAGCGCGCGAACGCCGCCGCCGACGGCCTGTACGGCGACGCTGCTGTTGCTGGCGTCGTCGGATTCGTAGATCGCGGTGTTCCCGACGACGGTCGGTTTGCCTTCGGCCGGAAGACCGAGGTTGACGCCCGCGCCGGTATCGACACCATCGGCGCCGTCAGCCGGAACGTCAAGCGTGCTGATCGGTGCTGGGGCTGGTGCGGAAGGCTCGACGGCGACCGCCGCAGCGATCTCCTTCGCCGTGTCCTTCGGCGCATCAACATCGCTGCCAGCAAACGCTGGACTCGCTGAAAGCAATGCCGCCATGACGGCAGCAGCAAGCGATGACCTAAAAGCCATATCGATCCCCTTTCGTGGGTGATTTGGTTGCGAATGAGCAGGAACGCTCCGGCAACGGCCACAACCACACCAACGCCAGAACGTGGCGCAAAACTACTCAACACCCACCTTGCGGATCAGTGATCTGCGTCACACATCACGGGAGGGAATCTGGGGCGTTCAGCGTCCGTCGAACGAAACCGGCCTCGAACATCGCGGAGAAACTCTGAAGTCGCCTTCGCGCTACACGGCCCGACACCATGTCACCGCAAAGTAACCCCAACGTGACGCCACCCCCGTGGCGCGGACCCTGCCACACCCGCACCACCCGATCGCCACGTCTGAGCCTCGTCCCCGCGCTCCGCGCCCTGCATCACCGTCTTTCAGCGCGGGCACGCCTCGCGCAGATCGAGGCGGCGTCGGGGTCGTCGGCTCACCTGTCCGTTGGAAGCCATGTTGGCTGGGTAGCGGTTTCGATGCGTGTGGTTGCAGCTGGTAATGGCTGTGAGTACCGGCTGCGTTCGGTTGCGGCGGCGGATACTGGCCGCTCCCTCTCGACGGCGTTCGACCGCACAGAACTCATGTTGTGATGGCGTTGACAACGGGCGAGGGGCCGGCACGCAGTAACGCGCGCCGGCCCCTCGCTGAGCCTCGGCCGTGATACTCGGCGGTGCTCCTACGCGGAGGCAGCGACCGCCGAACCCTCGGTGACGACGCTGAACGGCGCGTACACGACCGGGTTCTGGAAGTAGCCGGAGAGCGCGGCGCGCATCTCACGCGCCTCGTCGCCGTACCAGTACGCCTCGAACTCCTTCTTACTCGGGAAGTCGAGCGTCACGAGGAACTTGTAGCGGTCCTCCTGCGAGCGGTAGACCGCCCAACGGGTCGCGCCGTACTGGCTGGCGATCGGCGTGACCTGCTCCAGCGCCGCCTCAACCTCGTCGCCGCGTAGCCCGGTGGCGTAGAACGGGACGTGGAAGGAATACCCGGCCATCAGGCACCGACCTCCGCGTAGATCGCGCCAGGGCCATCAGCGGTGCGGCCCTGGCCCGGCTCCGTCGCGCCGACCAGCACCGAAATCTTGCCCGAGTGCTTGTTCTCGTACATCAGCTGGTGCGCGTCAGCGACCTCGTCGAAGCCCATCGTCTTCCACAGCACCGGCTGCACCTTGCCTTCGGTGATCAGCTGGTTGGCCTTCAGGCACTCGTACGCATTGGCGAAATGCGAGCCGACGATCTGCTTCTGCTTCATCCACAGATAGCGGACATCGAAATCGAGGTTGAAACCCGAAGTCGCGCCGCAGATCACGACCTTTCCGAACGGCTTGACGGTCAGCACCGAGGTCGGGAAGGTCGCCTGGCCGACATGCTCGAAGACGATGTCCGGCGCGTCGCCAAGGATCGACGCGACCTTCTTGGAGAACTCGCGGGAGACGAGGAAGCGCTCCTTCTCAGCGGCACCCTCTTCGCCGCCCTTGCGCATCATGCCCTTGAAGTCGTTGCGGTTGATGTAATCGACCGCGCCGAGGCGCTTGATGAGCTCGCCCTTCTCGTCAGAGGAGACGACGCCGACCGATTCGCCGCCGGCCGCCTTGACGAGCTGCGTTGCGAACACCCCGAGGCCGCCAGCGGCACCCCAGATCAGCACCTTGTCGCCGGCCTTGAGCCCGCCACGGGTAAACAGCATGCGGTAGGCCGTGAAGTAGGTCAGGCCGTACGAGGCCGCTTCCTCCCACGACAGACTCGGCGGCTTCGGCAGCAGCTGCTGCGCCTGCACGCGGGTGAACTGCGCGAACGAACCCCACGTCGTCTCATAGCCCCAGATCTTCTGCGACGGCGCCGCCAGCGGGTCGAGTCCGTGGACTTCGACATCCTCATACGAGGCCTGGTTGCAGTGGACGATGACCTCGTCGCCGACCTTCCAGCGCGTGACGCCGGCACCGACCTTCCAGACGACGCCGGCGGCATCCGAGCCGCCGATGTGGTGACCGAACTCCGGATGGTCGCCGTAACGGAAGACCGAGATCGGCTTGCCGAGCGCCGCCCACACGTTGTTGAAGTTCACCCCGGCCGCCATCACGCGCACGACGACCTCGAACGCGCCCGGTTCGGGCACGTCGACCTCTTCGAGCTGCATGGCGTCTTTGGGTTCGCCCTCGCGCTCTTGGCGGATGACCCATGCGGCCATTTTGCTGGGGAGCTGTCCGGGTTCGGTGTCGATCGTCGCGACGGTGCTGATGTCTACAGCCACGGCGGTCCTTCCTCGAAAAGGGCGAAAAGGGTGTTGGGCGCTCCCGCAAGCGGGAGAGGCACGCGAGCGCTCCCGGCGCCGCAGTCTATCGACGTGCGGGCACTCCCGTCAGGCGTCGCAGTTCGGTGGTGCCTGAGCTTCTCGGCAGCAGGCCAGTGCGCGGTCGTCCCGCACGAACGGAAGCTCGACGACCGTCGCCTCCACGCCGCCGCAGCGCACCGTCTCCCCAGGTTCGATTTCGCGCCGCAAGAGCGTGAGCGCAACCATCCCCACACGTGCCGAGGCAGCGACGCGCGTGACCTGCCCGACCGCCTTCTCGCCGCGCCACACCGTGCCGTCCCCGGATGGCGTTTGCGTGAACTGAAGCCCGCGCAGCAGGCGGTTTGGGCGGCCGCGATAAAAGAGCCGCGCGACCGTCTCCTGGCCGACGTAGCAGCCCTTGGTGAAGCTCACCGCGCGCTCGTTGAGCCCGGCCTCCTGCGGCATCGTGCGGTGGTCGAGCTCGACGCCGTAGCGCGGACGCCCCCGCTCGATCCGCACCACCTCCGCCGCCGCCTCGGGCACCGGCACGGCGCCACGGTCCCGCAACGACGCGACGATCTGCGGGAGATCGTCGCTGCCGCAGAGCAGGTCGACGCCGACGTCGGTGACGATCGCGTGCGCCGGCACGCCATCGACGGTGAACGGCGCGTTCTTGAACTCGTGGCCGCCGAGATCTTCGACCTGCGCGACCGCCTTCGCGCGCGGGCCAATCAGCGACAGCAGTCCACGCTGGAGCGTGCGCTTGTGCAGCTCGGCGTGATGGCCGAGCGTGCCGAGTCGCAGCGCGTCGAACAGCGCCTGCAAGCTGATGCGCTCGGTATCAAGTTCGAACGTGTCGGCGGTACGCACGATCCGCAGGTCGCCGAGCATCTGCCCCTTCGTAGTGAGCAACGTGGCGTAAGCGCCGCAGCCCGGCTCGATCTTCGTGACGTCCTGGCTGACCTGCCCGTTGAGGCATTCGACCGCGTCGTCTCCGGAGAGCGCGAGCTTGCCGCGCGCCGAGCGATCGACGAGCGCCGCACCACACCGCAACGCACGCTCAGCCTCCGGCGGCGCTTGGATCACGTCGATCGTCGCGGCGGCCGTGCCCGGTGCGGGTTGTGTGTCGCTGGCCACTCCCCCAGGCTAGCCCCGTTTTCACGGTCGTGGCCGCGCCGCGCAATTCCGGCCCCTCGCCGGCGGCGGCGCTGCGGCCGGTGGCTCGGCGGAAGGCTGGGCGCCCAGGTCGCCCCTCACCACGCGGCTCAGTAGCTCGGCGGACGCAGCGCGCGGCGTCCGAGGCCCGACGTGGCGGTCGCGCGCAGATACTCGGCGACCGCGAGTACCGGATGGCGCTGCGGTGCCGCCGGCCGGCCGCGTCCAAGGCGCCACAGCTGTGTGGTGTGCCAGGTCAGCTCGCCGAGATCGTCGAGTTGTTTGACGCCGATCTTGAGGTTGCGGGCCGGCATGGCGCCAGCCGCTTCGCCACGGAGCAGCCGTCCCGGGAGGTCGGTCTCCACGCAGGCCGGCCGCCCGAGGCCGATCAGGTCGACGGCGCCGGTGTCCAGCGCCGCATCCATCGCGGCGCGGCTGCGCAGCCCGCCGGTCAACATCAGCGGCATCGCGGCACGCTCACGCACCTGCTGCGCGTACTCCAAGAAGTATGCCTCCCGTTGACGGGTGCTCTCGCGCTGCTGGCCGGCGCCCATCATCGCCGCCCGCTCGTAGGTGCCGCCGGAGATTTCCAGCAGGTCGAGCGATTCGTGAGAGAGCGCGTCGACGACGCCCATCGACTCCTCCTCGGTGAAGCCGCCACGCTGGAAGTCGGCGGAGTTGAGCTTGACGCCCAGGCCGGCGTCGTGGCCAATCCGCGCGCGGGTCCGGCGCACGACTTCCAACAGGAAGCGCATCCTGCGTTCGGGATCGCCGCCCCATTCGTCGTTGCGCTGATTGGTGTGCGGCGAGAGGAACTGGCTGGAGAGGTAGCCGTGCGCCGAGTGGATCTGCACGCCGTCGAATCCAGCACTGACGACGATCTCGGCCGTCCGCGCGAACCGTTCGATGATCTCCTCGATTTCCGCGCTGGTCAGGGCGCGCGGCGTCGCGAACTGGCCAGAGAGTTTGAGTGCGACCGCTGAGGGGGCGACCGGATGCGAGGAGAGAATGCGCGGCGTCTGGCGGCCCGGATGGTTGATCTGCACCCACGTCTGGTTGCCGCTCTGCTTGCTGGCCTCGGCCCAACGGCGCAGCGCCGGTAGGTCGCGCTCATCCTCGACGACGACGTTGCGCGGTTCGCCGAGCGCGCGGCGGTCGACCATCACGTTGCCGGTGATGATGAGCCCGTAGCCGCCGAGACTCCACTCGCCGAAGAGTCGCTCCAGTTTGGCCGACGGGGCGTTACGCAGTGTGCCGAGCTGTTCGCTGAGCGCCGCTTTGACCAGCCGGTTGCGCAGCACCGTTCCGTTGGGCAGCGCGAACGGCGCGTCGATCGTTGCGGGGGCGGTCTGCTCGGCCATACGCCGGACCATAACGGCTTTATAAGAAAGTTACGTTGGTGTAATGAGTGGCGTGGGCTGAAGCGTCGGTGTGGCGTGCGGGTCGCCCGGTACGCTGTGCGGCATGGCGCTCGCGGACACCTTTCAGTCGATCGTTGATTCGTTGCCCGACGACTGGACCAACCTTGAGCTGGATTTCCGGCTTGCCGACGAGTCGCGCTACATCGAGGCGGCGACGCTGCTGGTGACCTGCAATGCGCAGCCGTACTCCCGCAGTGATCGCCATTGGCGGCTGCTCGTGGCTCACCGGTTCGGCCATGCGGCGGCGGTGCCGGCGGTGCATGCTGCGCTGCGTCTGCTCGACGACGTTGCGATCGACGGTGAGCTGATCGTCACGAGCGTGCGCACCGGCCGCGTCGAGACGGTGCAGGCGTGGGGCCGGCCCGCGTCGGTCATCGGTGAGTTCAAGCGAATTCGCGCGCAATAGCCGTTCGTCCCTGATTCTGGGGACGAAATCGGCGTATTTGGCGCCCGTAAAGGTGTGTCCGATGGCACGCTGGCGTCATGCCGCCAGTTGGGTGGTTAGGATCGCGGCGCTATGGCTTCCACTGCTCGTACCCGTCCCGCTGCGGACCCGACCACGGCTCCGACCGCCTATGTGGCGGAGTTCGTCGGCACGCTCCTCCTCGTTTTCGCGATCGGCGCTGCGGCGTCCGCGAACTCCCAAGGAGGACTCGGCTTCACCGACTTCGTCACGATCGCGTTGGTTCACGCCTTCGCGCTGACCATCCTGGTCGCATCGTTCGGCCGCTTCTCTGGCGGTCACTTCAACCCGGCCGTTACGGTCGCGCTGCTGGCGATCAAGAAGATCAAGACCGCCGACGCTCTCGTGTACATCATCGCCCAGCTGCTCGGCGCCGTTGCTGCGGCCGGCCTGCTGGCGCTGGCATTCACCAAGGACATCGGCACGATCGCGAACTTCGGTGCTGCATCGACAACCAAGGAGCTCGTGACCGGCAAGAACGGGATCGGCGGTGGCTTCATCTTCGAAGCGATCGGCGTTTTCGCGCTCGTGACCACGATCGTCGCCACCGCCGTCGCGCCCGGCGGCGACCGCCGCTTCGCACCGTTGGCGATCGGTCTTGCGCTTGGTCTGGCGAACTTCATCGCCGCGCCGTTCACCGGTGGCGCGCTGAACCCGGCTCGCGCCTTCGGTCCGGCACTGGTCGGCAACTCGTTCGGTCCCGGCCTGGTGTTCCCTGTCGTGTACATCCTCGCGCCGCTCGTCGGCGGCCTGCTCGCTGCACTGCTCTACAACGCCCTGCTGGGCCCGGATCGCGACCGCGAAGTCGCACCGAGCGAGACGCTCTCAGACGAGTCCTAACGGCGGCGCGGGCCAGGCGCCCGCGCTCCACACACGCACCCGATGCCCGTGGGGCACTGGCACGCGCTGTGCCAGTGCCCCACGGCCGTGTTGGGCTCGTTTGGGGCCGGCGGCGCGTGGCCTTGGCAGGTCGGATGAGTCTGGTTCGACCGATCCTCGCCGTGCATCGGAGGCGATGACCGACGCCGTTCGAGACGGGGTCGTCCGTACACTCGCCGCATGACCCGGCGCATCACCTATTCGCGCAACGTCACCCTGTCGCTGTCGCGTTCCTGCCAGTGCCACTGCAAGTACTGCGCGTTCGCGACGACGCGCGCGCACCTGCGCAGCCCGCAGGAGGTCACGACGCTGATCGACCGGGCCGCGCGGCGCGGGATCAAAGAGCTGCTGGTGCTGACCGGCGAAGCGCCCGAGGTGCGCCGGGGCGTCACCGAGCAGCTTGCGGCCTGGGGGCACGATTCGTTTCTCGACTACGTCGTGTGGGCGTGCGAGCGCGGCCTGGAGGCGGGGCTGCTGCCGCACACCAACCTTGGCGTGCTGGATCTGGCGGAACTGGCGCGGCTGCGGGAGGTCACCGCGTCGCAAGGGCTGATGCTCGAATCGGTCAGCGAACGGCTGATGGAGTCGGTACATGCCGGATCGCCGACCAAACACCCGGCGCGCCGCCTGGCGACGATCCGCGCCGCCGGTGAACTGCGCATCCCGTTCACGAGCGGCATTTTGGTTGGGATCGGTGAGACTCGCGACGAACGGCTGGCGTCGGTCGATGCACTGGCGGCGGTGCATGCCGAGTACGGCCATCTGCAAGAGGTGATCCTTCAGAACTTCGTGCCGCACCGTCGCTACTACGGCGAAGACACCGGCGAGGTCGCGACCCAGGCCTCCGAGCGGTATTGGCGGACCGGCCTGGGGTCGCCGCCGCAGCAGTCGCTCCCCGGCTGGGCGTGTCCGATCACACTCGACGATCTACTCGAACTGGTCGTATACACCCGCACGGCGATGCCGGAGGTCGCGATCCAAGTCCCGCCGAACCTCTCCGATTTCTGGCCGGAGCTGGTGCAAGCCGGAGCGAGCGATCTCGGCGGGCTTTCCGCCAACGGCGACCATATCTCGCCGGAGCATCCGTTCCCCAGCCCGAAGCAGGTGCGCGAGCGGCTGGCACCGGACGGCTACGCGCTCGCTGAACGGCTCTGCGTCCACACGCCGTTTCTGACGCCGGAGTGGATCGCGCCGCCGGTGATGGATGTCATCCGCACCGCCTACTGGACCTTCCTGCCCTGGCAAGACCGTCCCGGCGCCCAGAGCGCCCCCCCGGCTGGTGCGTCGAGCGTCGAGATTGTGCCCCTAGAGGGGCA
>JASGGQ010000065.1:0-15028 GCA_047604965.1 Patulibacter sp.
GAGGCAGGTCAGCAGCAGAAGAACGGATCGGCGCAGGGGGGACGACGAAGACACCCCTGGTTCCTATCAAGTCGGCCGGCTGCGGCCACCTCGCTTGCCTGTGCGACTGCGCACGCAGAACCGGTGGGCACCGCGACACCGAGGTTCGGCAGGGGGCAGACCGCGCCCACTCCAGGAGTAGACCGCGACGGCCGTGGGCGGTACGTCGCCGATCTCCGACCCATACAGTGGCTACTTATGCTCGGCACCGCTGAATCTCCGCTGCGCGTCGCGATCGTCGGCGCCGGTCCCGCCGGCTTCTACGCCGCCGGCCACCTGCTGAAGAACAAGCAGCACCCTGAGCTGGTTGCCGAGGTCGACCTGTTCGACAAGCTCCCGACCCCGTACGGCCTGGTGCGGGCCGGCGTCGCCCCGGACCACCCGAAAATCAAATCGGTCACGCGCGTCTACGAGAAAACCGCTGCGGAGTCGCGCTTCCGCTTCTTCGGTGGCGTGCAGCTCGGCCGCGATCTCCAGCGCGAAGATCTGCTGCGCCACTACCACGCGGTGATCTACAGCTTTGGCACGGCGACCGACCGCCGCCTGTGGATTGACGGCGAGGAGCTCCCCGGCTCGGTCCCCGCCACCGAGTTCGTTGCCTGGTACAACGGCCACCCGGACGCCTCCGCGCTGACGTTCGATCTCTCCGCTGAACGTGCGGTTGTTGTCGGCAACGGAAACGTCGCGATCGACGTGGCGCGGATGCTGCTGCTCGGGCGCGAGGAACTGGCCGGCACCGACACGGCCGACCATGCGATCGACGCGATCGGCGCCGGTGGCGTGCGTGAAGTGCAGATTCTCGGTCGGCGTGGCCCCGCGCAGGCTGCGTTTACCAACCCGGAACTGCTCGAACTCGGCGAGTTGAGCGGCGTTGACGTGGTCGTCGACCCGGCCGACTTGGAACTTGATGAGCGCAGCGCCGCCTCGCTCGATCAGGCCGGCGAAGCGACCGCCCGCAAGAACGTCGAGATTCTGCGTGACTATGCCGCGCGCCCCCACACTGGCGCAAGCAAGCGGATCGTGCTGCGGTTCTTCGTCAGCCCCGTGCGGATCGAAGGCGATGGCCGCGTCGAGCGCGTCGTGCTCGAACGCAACGAACTCGTCGCCGAAGGTGGCGCGCTTCGCGCCCGTGGCACCGGCGAAGAGCAAACGCTGGAGACCGGGCTGCTCTTTCGTGCCGTCGGCTACAAGGGTGCGCCGGTGTCCGGTATCCCGTTCGACGAGCGCGCCGGCCTGATCCGCAACGAGCACGGCCGCGTGACCGATGACGCCGGCACGCACCTTCACGGCGAATATGCCGCTGGGTGGATCAAGCGTGGCCCGAGCGGCGTGATCGGCACGAACAAGAAGTGCGCCAACGACACCGTCGATGAGTTGCTGCACGACTGGACGACCGGCCACCTCAACGCGCCGCAAGATCCAAGTCGTGCAGCGATCGACGCGCTGCTGCGCGGGCGTGTTGGCGACGATCTGGTGGAGTGGGCCGGCTGGAAGGCCATCGACGCCGCCGAGATCGCGGCCGGCGCACCGCAGGGCCGCCCGCGCGTAAAGCTTGTGACCTACGACGCGCTTGGTGAGGCTGCGAAAGCCGCCACCGGTGCGACCGCAGGCTGAGCGGCGATGAGTGCCGGACTGGCCGCGCTGCTCGACGACATCGCCGTGCTGGCTCGCGCGGCGGCTGCGTCGCTTGACGATGTTGCGGCCGGGGCGGGCCGCGCGAGCGTCAAAGCGGCCGGGGTGATCGTCGACGACGCCGCCGTCACGCCACGCTATGTGCACGGCTTCGATCCGTCGCGCGAACTGCCGGTCGTCAAGCAGATCGCGGCCGGATCGCTGCGCAACAAGCTGCTGATCATCCTGCCGCTGGCATTGCTGCTCAGCGAACTGCTGCCCGGCCTGCTGACACCGCTCCTGATGCTCGGCGGCGCCTACCTCTGCTTCGAAGGCGCCGAAAAGGTGTGGGAGGTGGTGCAGGCCCGGCGCGGCCACGGTGCCGCGCACGGCCCGGCCGTCGCTGAGGGCACGAGCGCCGACGAGGAACGACAGCTGGTCAGCGGTGCGATCCGTACTGATCTGATCCTGTCCGCCGAGATCATGGTGATCGCGCTTGGCGAGGTCGCCGATCAACCGTTGCTGTCACGCGCGCTGATCCTCGGCGCGGTGGCGGTACTGATTACGGCGCTGGTGTACGGCGTCGTCGCGCTGATCGTCAAGATGGACGATGCTGGACTGCGGCTCGCCGGTCATCCCGGTCATGCCACGGCTCGCATGGGCCGCAGTCTCGTGCGCGCGATGCCGGTCGTGCTTTCGGTCTTGTCGACCATCGGGATCGCCGCGATGCTGTGGGTTGGCGGGCACATCCTGCTGGTCGGTCTCGACGAACTTGGCGCCGGTTGGGCCGCTCACGAAGTCCACGAACTCGAACACGATGCCCGCGAGCGCGGCGGCGCGCTCGGCGGAGTCTGCGGCTGGCTGACGAGCACGACGCTCTCCGCCGTGCTCGGCCTCTGTGTCGGCGCGATTGTGGTCGCCGCGACGCACCTGCGCCGTGGGCATGGTGCGGCTGCACATTGATCGGTTCGCAGTGACCGGCGCACCGCAGCCGCCGTCACCGCTGAGAGTGGTCGGTGCCGGGCTTCTCCCGCGGCGTGCATCGAACCCGTAACGCGGCGGCGGGGCCGGGCGCGATAGCGTGGCCCCCGCTCTCCGACAGGCGCAGTTCAGGCAAGAAGGATCCCCATGGCGAAGATCAAGGTGCAGAACCCGATCGTCGAACTCGACGGCGACGAGATGACCCGGATCATCTGGTCGTTCATCAAGGAGCAGCTGATCCTGCCGTACCTTGATGTCGACCTGAAGTACTACGACCTCGGGATCGAAAAGCGCGACGAAACCGGCGATCAGATCACGGTCGATGCCGCCAACGCGATCAAGCAGTACGGGGTCGGTGTCAAGTGCGCGACGATCACGCCGGATGAGGCGCGCGTCGAGGAGTTCGGCCTCAAGGAGATGTACAAGTCGCCGAACGGGACGATCCGCAACATCCTCGGCGGCGTGATCTTCCGCGAGCCGATCGTGATCAGCAATGTGCCCCGGCTCGTGCCCGGCTGGACGAAGCCGATCGTGATCGGCCGCCACGCCTTCGGCGACCAATACCGCGCCACCGACCTCGTCGTCCCCGGCGAAGGCACGCTGACGCTCACCTACACGCCGAAAGATGGTGGCGACCCGGTCGAGCTGAACGTCTACGAGTTCCCCGGCGGCGGTGTCGCGATGGCGATGTACAACCTCGACGATTCGATCCGCGACTTCGCGCGCGCGTCGATGCGGTACGGCCTTGACCGCGGCTACCCCGTGTACCTGTCGACGAAGAACACGATCATGAAGCGCTACGACGGGCGCTTCAAAGATCTCTTCCAAGAGGTCTACGAAAACGAGTTCAAAGCGCAGTTCGATGCCGCCGGCATCATCTACGAGCATCGCTTGATCGACGACATGGTTGCCTCCGCGCTGAAGTGGGAAGGCGGCTACGTGTGGGCCTGCAAGAACTACGACGGCGACGTGCAGTCTGACACCGTCGCGCAGGGCTTCGGCTCGCTGGGCCTGATGACCTCGGTGCTGATGACGCCCGACGGCAAGACGGTCGAAGCCGAGGCGGCACACGGCACCGTCACCCGCCATTACCGCCAGCATCAGCAGGGCAAGCCGACCTCGACAAACCCGATCGCGTCGATCTTCGCGTGGACGCGCGGCCTCGCCGCCCGCGGCCGGATGGACGGTACGCCCGAGGTGACCGCGTTCGCCGACACGCTCGAACGGGTCTGCATCGAAACGGTTGAGAGCGGCAAGATGACGAAGGATCTCGCGTTGCTGATCGGCCCCGACCAGGAGTGGCTGACGACGCAGGACTTCCTCGCCGCGATCGACGAGAACCTTCAGCGGGCGATGGCGTAACCGCCGCGCTTCGCATCCACAACCGACGAAAGAGATCCTGAGATGGCTCCCGTCAAGGTCACCGTCACCGGCGCCGCCGGTCAGATCGGCTACGCACTGCTCTTCCGCATCGCCTCCGGCGCGCTGCTCGGCCCAGACACCCCGGTGAAGCTGAGCCTGCTGGAGATCGAACCGGCACTCAAAGCCGCCGAAGGCACCGCGATGGAGTTGAGCGACTCCGCCTTCCCGCTGCTCAAAGAGATTGAGATCACGAGCGACGCCAAGCGTGCGTTCGATGGTGCGTCGGTGGCGCTGCTCGTCGGCGCCCGCCCGCGTACCGCCGGGATGGAGCGTGCCGACTTGTTGGAGGCCAACGGCGGCATCTTCAAGCCGCAGGGGGAGGCGCTGAACGCCGGTGCGGCCGACGACATCAAGGTGCTCGTGGTCGGCAACCCGGCGAACACCAACGCGCTGATCGCGCAGAGCCACGCGCCGGATATTCCTGCCGGGCGCTTTACCGCGATGACCCGCCTGGATCACAACCGCGCGCTCGCGCAGCTCGCCGAGAAGGCCGGCGTGAGCACGACCGATATCACGAACCTCGCGATCTGGGGCAACCACTCCCCGACGATGTTCCCCGACCTCTACAACGCGAAGATCAACGGCCGCAACGCCTTCGAGGCGATCGGCTCCGATTTGGACTGGTACCGCGAGACGTATCAGCCGACGGTCGGCAAGCGCGGCGCAGCGATTATCGAGGCGCGCGGCTCCTCGTCTGCGGCGTCTGCTGCCTCGGCGGCGATCGACCACATCCGCACCTGGGTCGATGGCACCGCTGCCGGTGACTGGACCTCGGCGGCGATCCCGTCGGACGGCTCCTACGGTGTGCCGGAGGGGCTCATCAGCTCGTTCCCGGTGACGGTGACGCCCGGCGGCGAATGGGAGATCGTCCAGGGCCTGGAGATCCCGGAGTTCGCGCAGGAGAAGATCGACGCGACGGTCGCCGAACTCGAAGCCGAACGCGACGCCGTGCGCAAGCTCGGACTCGTTCCGTAGCCCGCACCAGGCCCGTGGGGAGGCGGGGGCTTGCGGCCCCCGCCGATCCCTCGCGGCGGCGTGCTCGCGCCGCTGGCGGCTGCGTTAGCTGCCGCTGACGTACCAGCCGCGGCCGCGCTTTTCGAGCTTGCCGTCCTGCTCGAGCGCGGGGAGAACGCGGTACAGGTAGTTCTGGTTGATCCCAATGCGCTCGGCGATCTCGCCGGCCGTCAAGCCCGGCTCCTGCGTGACGGCATCGATCGCCTCCTGAGCTCGCGTGCCGCTGCCACGCGGGCGACCACGACGCGGCGCAGCGCCACTCGCGGCGCCGGCTGGCGTGCGGTTGACACCATCAAGCGCGTCGAGCGCGGCCTGCAAGCGGCGGTACTCATCGACGGCATCTTTGAGCTCTGCCAGTCGTGCTTTGATCTCGTCTTTTTTGCTGTCCAGGAAATCAGACACTCGAAATACTCCTTCGTGTGCAGGCCAGGGCTGCACTGCCTGAAGACGGTACAGCATGTGCCCCGCGAAGGTGCCTCACCGTGCGTCTGTGAACACTACAAGCAACGTTGCGGTGTGCCATGTGATGGTCCGGTTGTTGCCGGCAGCTCCGTGCGCAACAGGCTTTCGCTGCATTCCCAGCTCGTGCTCGGCGATCGCTCAGCGCACCAACTCTGCGAGGCGGTGCAGCGATGCGCGCGCCTCGGCGTCGGCGGTGTCACCAACGAGTGCGCGTGAGGCGGCGGCACCAAGCAGGCCCCCCGGCGCTTTGAACTCGTTGCGGTAGCGCAGGCGCGTGCCGCCATCAGGCAACACCGCAAGGCTCTGCGTGATGGAGGCAGTCGAGCGTGCAGGGCCACGGCCGCTCCAGCTGACGTGGCGATCGGGAACCAACCGTTCGAGCGTCCATGTCACGACAAACGGCGCGCCGCGCAACACGTACCGTTGCTTGCACTGCCAGCCTGGCTGTGGTGTGCCTGCGTCGACGTGCAAGACCGCACGGCAAATGGTCACCCACTCCGGCGTGCGCGCAATGTCGAGCAGCACACCGAACACCCGTGACGGTGGGGCGGGCAGATCAATCGTGACATCTACCGGCGCCATCAGTCTCCGAGGTCGTCGTTCGCGCGCAGCGCATGTTCAATCGCCGCATCCAACGTGTAGCGGGCCGGCCCCAAGGCGGCGCCCTGCGCATCGGCCGGCCGAGCCAACAAGTCACTGCCGAGTGACTGCATGAGCGGTGCGACCAACCCCAAATCCTCGCCCGACACCGCGGCGGCGATCGGCGCGGCAATAGCGGTTGCTGCGACCGGAATCGGCACCACGACGCGACGCACCATCAAATGGTCAGAAATGCGGTCGATCAGCGAGTGGTAGGTGACCGTCTCCGGTCCGACGGCGTCGACGATCGCCGGGCTTGCGGCCAGTGGGGCGTCGGCAGCTTCGACGAGTTGCCGGAGAAGATCGCGTTCATCGATCGGCACGGTGCGGTTGTTGCGCCACGGCGGCAACGGCAGCAACGGCAGCCGCTCGACGAGGTGCAGCAAAAACCGAAACGAACGCGAATCGGCACCGATCACGATCGACGCGCGCAACACGACAACCTCCACGCCGGTCGCGGCGAGCGCCTGCTCGACCGCCAGCCGACTGCGCACGTGGCCTGAGGCATGCTCGCCGAGCGGCGCGAGCACGCTCATGTACACGATGCGTCGCACGCCTGCTCGTACGGCGGCCTGCGCGAACCGCTCGGCGGCCTGGCGTTCGGCGTTGGCGTAGTCGACGGTGCCCTCCATCGAATGGACGAGGTAGTAGGCGACTTCGATCGCGTCGAGCGCCTCGTCGAGCCCGTCGCCATCTGCGAGATCGACCGCGCAGACCGGGTACGGCGCAGCGACCCGCCGAGGATCGCGCGCCAGCCCGCGAACGTCGTGGTGTTGGGCGGCGAGCGTGTCGGCGAGGTGGCGGCCGACATACCCGCTGATACCGGTGACCAGGATCCGCATGGATGCAGCGTACGGTGGCCGCGCGCCGACCGGCACGCGGGCCGTCGGCGGCGCTTCGACCGATCCTGCCGGCGCTGAACGGCGGCTTCGGCGGCACTCCCCGCTCTGAGCGGAGTTTTGTGTTGTCCCCCCGTGGCGCGGTTTCCGCTCTGAGCGGGAACGTCGCTCGCAGCGCCCGGTGAGGTTTGCTTTCTTCGATCGGGCCGGTCGGTCGCAAGCCGACGCGCACCCGCCTCGTAGCGAACCTGATGACTCCGCCTGCCAACAGCCCCGACCCGAAGCCCAGCTGCGAAGGCTGCTTCTTCGGTCGCCAGCGCCTCTGCGCGCTGGAACTCGACGGGCCGTGCGCGACCTTCCGCCCCGACTCGCCGCAGGGGCTGCGCCCGCAGCGCCAATTGCGCTTCGCCTTCCGCGTCGCCGATACCGCCCCTGCCGCCCCGATGCCGGCGCGGCGCAGCCCCGGGCGCCGCGCGCCGACGACGCGCCCCGAACAGCCGCCGCTCGTGCCGAGTGGCGTGGTTTAGCGAGCCGCCGGGTTGGCGCGTTCGGGCAGGCGCACGACCGCCGGCCTCGCTGAGGGCTAGCATCCCGCGACGTGGCGGACCAGCGCGCGCACCTGACCGTCCTCGGATGCTCTCCCTCCTGGCAGAACGTCGGCGAGGCGTGCTCGGCGTATCTCGTCGAAGGCCCAGGCACCCAGCTGCTGATCGATTGCGGCAACGGCGCGTTCGCGCAGCTTCGCGCCTGCGCCGACTACGCCGCGATCGACGCGATCGCGATTACGCACACGCACGGCGATCACATGCTCGACCTGCTGCCGTTCGCCTACGCGCTGCTGTACTCCCCTCGCGCGCTGGCTGAGGGCCTGCGCAAGCCGCTGCTGCTGCTCCCGCCGACCGCGCATGAACGGCTGCGGCAGATCTTCGGTCTGATCGACCGCCCAGAACTGCTCGACGACGCCTACGACGTACAAGAGTACGAGGCCGCCTCGCCGATCGAGGTCGGATCGCTGGTGCTGGAGTTCGCTGAGGTGCCGCACTTCGTGCCGACGCACGCCGTCTCCGTGCGTACGCCCGTTGGTGGTCGCTTTGTCTTCGGTGCCGATCACTGCCCGTGCGATGAGATCGTCGAGTTCGCGCGCGGCGCCGACCTGCTGCTGCTTGAGGCGACGCTGCTGATGCCCGAACGTGGTCAACGGGGCCACATGACCGCCGCCGAAGCGGCTGCGGTTGCCGTCGCTGCCGGTGTCGACCGGCTCGTGCTGACCCATATGAGCGACGAGTTGCCGCGCGAGCGACTGCTGGCCGAAGCGGTCGCGCTGCACGCCACCACGCAGCTCGCCCACCCTGGCGCGACGTACGCGTTTTAGCCTGAAGCCACCGGGAGCTGATCGGCGGATAGATTGGTGCGGCATGGCTACCGACCGGGATCTCTTCGCAGGATTCGAGCGGATGCGCCGCGAGATGGACGAGCTGTTCGGCGACGTCTTCGACCGTGCGCTCGCGCCGCGCCGCGCTGGCTTTAGCCCGCGGATCGACGTGTACTACACGCAGTCGCCGCCGGCGGCCGTGATCGCGATTGATCTCGCCGGGATCGCCGTCGACGAACTGACCGTCGACGTGCAAGGCCGTGGCGTGCGGATTGCCGGGCGGCGCCCGCCGGTCGAGGCGGCCGGTCGGGTGTACCAGCAGCTGGAGATCGAACACGGGCCGTTCGAGCGGGTGATCGAACTTGGCGCCGACGTCGAATCCGAAGCGGCTCGCGCGACCTACGTCGACGGCATGCTGGAGATCGAACTGCCGCTGGCACGGCGCAACCTGCGTTCCCACAGCGTGCAGGTGACACGCGGCGACGACGCAGCCCAGGACGCATGAGCAGCGACTCGGGACTGGTGATTGTCGGCGCCGACGGCACGCCGATCGGCGAAGCACCAGCAGTGCCGCCGGCACTCGCAGTACTGCCGCTGCGCGACACCGTCCCGTTCCCCGACATGGTTATCCCGCTTGCGGTCGGCCAGGAACGCTCGCTGCGGCTCGTCGATGACGCACTCACCGGCGACCGCCGCTTCGTGATGGTGGCGGGACTCGATCCGGAGATCGAGGAGCCTCGTCCCGATCAGCTCCACGAGATCGGCGTGGTCGGCACGATCGCGCGGATGATGAAGATGCCGGACGGCACCTCGCGGCTGCTGGTCCAAGGCGGCCAGCGGGTCCGCATCACGAGGTGGACGCAAACCGAGCCGTGGCTCGTCGCGACGATCCAAGAGCTGCCCGACATCTTCGAGCACAGCGACGAGCTCACTGCCCTGCTGCGTGAAGTGCAGCGCACCTTCGTGCAGATCGTCGACGCGGTGCCGTACCTGCCCGAAGAGCTCCAGCTTGCCGTCACGAACGTCGACCAGCCCTCCCAGCTTGCGAACCTGATCGCCAGCGCGCTGCGGATCACTACCGAAGAAAAGCAGGAGCTGCTCGAAGAGGCCGACGTCGAGCGGCGCCTGCGGCGCCTCGTTCACCTGCTCGCCCGCGAACTCGACGTGATTTCGATCGGGAGCCGCATCCAAGATCAGGTGCAGTCCGAACTCGACAAAGGGCAGCGCGAATACGTCCTGCGGCAGCAGCTGCGCGCGATCCAGGCCGAGCTCGGCGAAGGCGACGATGCCCAGCGCGAAGTCGACGAACTGCGCGACCAGCTCGATGCGCTGCCGCTGCCGGACGAGGTGCGCGCCGCCAGCGAACGCGAGCTGCGGCGGCTCGCAGCGATCCCGGCAGCGTCGCCAGAGCACGGTGTCGTCCGCGGTTATCTGGAGTGGATCGTCGCGTTGCCGTGGGCGGCGGCCGACGACGAACCGATCGATCTCCCGCTGGCGCAGGAGATCCTCGACGGTGACCACTTCGGGCTCGAACAGGTTAAAGATCGGATTCTCGAGCATCTCGCCGTGCTCTCGTTGCAGCCGCAGGCGCTCGGCACG
This sequence comes from Patulibacter sp., assembly GCA_047604965.1. GTDB lineage: Bacteria > Actinomycetota > Thermoleophilia > Solirubrobacterales > Solirubrobacteraceae > JAGIBJ01. The sequence continues at coordinate 9,979 of JASGGQ010000065.1, forward strand.
ATCCTCTGCCTCGCTGGTCCGCCCGGCGTCGGCAAGACCTCGCTTGGCCGTTCGATCGCACGTGCGATGGATCGTCGCTTCGAACGGATTTCCGTCGGCGGCGTGCGCGACGAAGCTGAAATCCGCGGCCATCGGCGCACCTACGTCGGTGCGATGCCCGGCAGCGTGCTGCGGGCGATGCGCGACGCCGGGAGCATGAACCCGGTGATCCTCGTCGACGAGATCGACAAGATGAGCTCCGGCCTGGGTGGCGATCCGACGGCCGCAATGCTTGAGGTGCTCGACCCCGAGCAAAACCAGTCGTTTCGCGACCATTTCCTCGATCTGCCGTACGACCTCTCGCGGGTCACCTTTGTCTGTACCGCCAACGAGCTTGACCGTATCCCGGGGCCGCTACGCGACCGCATGGAGATCGTCACGATCGCCGGCTACACCGAGCAGGAGAAGCTGGAGATCGCCAAGCGCTACCTCGTCCCGCGCCAGATCCAGCGGGCTGGGCTGCGGCGCGGGCAGATCGCGTTCAGCGACGCTGCGCTGCGCGTCCTGATTACGCAGTACACCCGCGAGGCCGGGGTACGCGGGCTTGACCGTGCGATCCGGTCGGTCTGCCGCAAGGTCGCGCGGCAGGTCGCTGAGGGTCGGGTAACGGGGCGCGTGTCGATCAGCGGCGCGCGGGTGCGCGAGCTGCTGGGGAGCGGCCGGCGTGAAAAGCAACAGCGCCGCCGTCGGCTTGCCGCCGGGGTCGCCAGCGGCCTGGCGTGGACACCGGTCGGCGGCGATGTGCTGTACGTCGAGGTCGCGGCGACGCCTGGAAGCGGCCGGTTGACACTCACCGGGCAGCTCGGCGACGTGATGCGCGAATCGGCGCAGGCCGCGTACACCTGGTTGCGTGGGCACGTTGGCGAGGTTGCCCCGGGCGTGCCGGAAGACTGGTTCAAAACGCATGACATTCACGTGCATGTGCCGGCCGGCGCAATCCCGAAGGACGGTCCGTCGGCGGGCATCACGATCGCCACCGCACTGACCTCGCTCGTGACCGGCCAGCCGGTCCGCGACGACGTCGCGATGACCGGCGAGATCACGTTGACCGGCGAGGTCCTCCCGATCGGCGGCCTCAAGGAGAAGGCGCTCGGCGCCCAGGATCTCGGCTACAAGTTGGTGATCGCCCCGGCACGCAACGCCGGCGACCTGGACGAGTTCCCGGAGTCGCTGCGGGACGGGATCGAGTTCCGGTTCGTGGAACGCATCGGCGAGGTGCTCGACCTCGCGTTGCGGCCCACGCGACGCTGAGCAGCACGCCCCGGATCGGCGGCCGGTCGTGCGCGTGCGGCCCGTGAAGTGCCGCGTGTTGCCGGCTGGTGCCCGCGCATGCCCGGCGTGGGCGGTCGGCCATGCCTCTATGCTCCAAGCAACCGGGAACGGTGGGTCGTGGCGCCCGGCTTGCGCCCCACCCCGAGTCAGGAGACGACGCAATGGCAGCGAAACAGCGCGTGCAGCAGGAGGCGGCCCACGGTGCGGCCGTCGTGGAAGCGCTCCGCGAGCACCCGTACCTTCAGCGGCTACTGGCAGATGACGATCTGCGCGCCCACATCCAGGAGGCGCTGGAGTCCGGCAAGTCGGCGTACGACCGTGCCAGCAAGACCAGGAAGCGCGGCGGAGCGAAGAAGCTCGTCACGGACCAGCGGCTCCAGGAGGAGCTGCGGGCCGCCTTCGAAGCGGCCAAGACGGCGCAGGAGAAACTGCACGACGCGCCCAAGGCGCCGGGGGCCAAGAAGAAGGGGCGTGGTCGGCTGCTCGCCGTTGCGCTCGTCGGTGCCGGACTGGCGGTCGTGCTCAGCAGCGGGCTGCGCGACAAGCTGCTCGATCTGCTGTTCGGCCCGGAGGAGACGTTCGATTACGTTCCGGCCACCAATGGCAACGGCAACGGGGCGACGCCGGCCGCCGAGCCGTCGAGCAGCACCGCCAGTTAGGGAACCACTGATCTATTCCCTGCGCGGGGAGCAGCGCCTCGCACGCACGCTGAAGGACCGCTGATCCTCAATGGGCCAGGGGCCCACCTGCGGTCATCGGCCCTCCATCGCACCCACGATCCACCGCTCCCCGTGACCGCAGCCAATAGATCAGCGATTCCCTAGCGGATCGCGCGTTGTGCCCGCCGCCGGCCACGGTCGTCGGCGGGCAACGCGGCCGGCGCTACAGCCCGATCTTGGAGAGCAGCGGGATGCGCCGCGCCGAGGTTTCCGGCGGCGGCCCGAAGACCGAGCGCTGCCCGACGACGAGGCCGCGATCACCGCTGATCCAGAAGCGGCGCCGGAGGATCAGCTTGACCGGGTTGACCCGTTCGTTCACGACGTCGAGGAAGTCGTCGAGCGAGACTTTCAGCGTCACGTCCGGCGATGGATGCCGGCTGGCGCGCCGCTCCAAGCCATCGGCGGTTTGCAGGTAGTGGTGCGGACCGATGTCGGTGAAGTCGAACTGCACGACGGTGCCGACCTTCGCGTTTGCGCGGATCAGGTTTCCGAGCATCGCGAACATCACCTCCAGGTCGGAGGGATCGTGGCTCTTGGGGCGCAGGCCGGCACCGACGTAGCCGGCGTCGAGCAGCCGCATCACCTGCTCGCCTTGCTGCTCGAAGGTTAGCGCCGGGTCGATCGTCAGCGCCTTGGCGTGCAACGCCCCATCGAGTCCGATGCCGCGCAGCCGCGAGTTCAGTGCGCGCATCGAGTCGGCGTAGAGATCCTGCAAGCGAATGCCGAGCGGGTCCAGGAAGCTGCTGTCGCCATCGTCGGGGTATGCGAACGCCAACATCCAACTGCCCGATTTGCGGATCGCGTCGACGATCACCGGCCCGATCACGTCGGGATCCTCTTGGTAGAGATCGGCGAGCGCTTTCATCCCGTAGGCGATGTGGCGCTGTTCGTCGTTGGCGACATGGCGCAGCCCCTCGAAGAACCCGGGCAGGTAGCCGCTGCGTTCCAGCCACGCCTCCAGCAGATGCTGGCCGGGCTGCGCCATCGTGCCCTCGACGAGAATCATGTAATTGGTGATCGCTTCGGCGAACTTCGCCTTCGAGCGATCTTCGTGGAGTTCATGAGCGACGCGGGCGAGGTTTTCGAAAATCTTCTTGTGGCCCCAGGTGAGGTAGCGCGCGGTGGCTTGCAGGCCACTGCCTGCCGTGCCGTCGCCGAGCCCGACGACTTCGTGCATGAAGCGGGTAAAGAAGATCGCGTGGCGTGCCTCGTCGACCTGCTGCGTCGTGAGGAAGTACGTTTGCTCTTCGGTTGGCGCGGCAGCGATGTACGGCGAGAGGTCGTCGGCGACCTCATCCTCGCCGTGGAAGAACAGCGCCATAAACCACAGGGCCGCGCGCCGCTCCTCGTCGCTCATCCGGTCCCGCCAGTCGATCCGGTCCTGCGTGAAGTCGATTTCGTTCGCCAGCCAGTGTCCGCGCTCCCAGCGGGCGTAGAGGTCGGGATATGAGATCGTCTGGGTCGCGGGGGACTTCGCGGCGGTGCTCATGGTCACACAAGGTTGGGCGGTTCGGACAGTGTTTCGACGCTCTGCGCCGATTCGTGGCACTGCGCGGGTCGCCGCTGCGGGGGAGTGCGGACGCTGGAGAGCGCCCGCGTTGGACTCGACGGTACCACGCCCCTTCCGTCGTGCCGAACGGAAACTCGGGAATGCTTGAGCGTAGCGGGGCAAATGGCGGACGCTGCGGGCGATCGTACTGCACGCGGCGGAGTCGATCATCCGGCCAGGGGCCGTGATCGAGGTCGCCGAACCGGAGCGGCGGCAGCCGGCGCGCCGCACTACTGGCGGCGGCCGGTGAGTCCGCAACGACGCAGCAGCGCATCGAGCGTCTCGACGAGCGCCCAGCAGGCGAGTCCCAGCAGCGCCAGCAACAGGACGCAGGCGAAGGTCAACGTCGTGCGCCCGTCGCGATCGTAGATCAGTAGCAGCCGGCCAAGGCCGTCGGTGGCGCCGACAAGCTCTGCGGCGACGGCGCCGGGCACGACCAGGAGTGCGGAGACGCGCGCCCCAGCCACGACGGCCGGAGCTGCGGCCGGCAGTTCGGCCAACCGGAAGCGGCGCCAACGTCCCGCGCCCGCGCCGCGCACCAGTTCGTCGAGCGCCGCGTCGGCGCGCTGGACCCCAGCCGTGACCGCGACGACGATCGGGAAGAAGCCGATCAGCGCGACGACGAGCAGCTTCGGCGCAAAGCCAAAGCCGAGCCAGGTCACCAGCAGCGGCGCCAGCGCGATCACCGGAACGGTTTGCGAGACGGCGAGCACCGGTTCGAGGAAGCTACGGATGCGCCGCGACAGTGCGAGGGTCGTCCCCAGCACGCCGCCGAGCACGGCGGCGACCGCCAGGCCGGCGAGCGCTTCGGTGGCGGTCGTTCGCAGCGCCGGCAGCAGCACGGCCCGCGCATCGACGAGCGCCTGCCAGGCGTCTGACGGTGCGGGGAGCGTCATCTCCGGGATCTCCAGCAGCGCGCAGACCAGCTCCCACAGGCCGAGCAGCGCGACGATCGCGGCGACGACTCGTAGTGCCCCGCCGGTCACCGGTCGCCCTCCAGTAGCGTCAGCAGGTGTTCGGCCAGCTCGCCGCGTTGCGCGGCGGTGCGATCGGCGGCGAGCCCCGGCGCAAGCGTGGCCAGTAGCCGGCCGGGACGACCGCCGAGCACCAGGACGCGGTCGGCGAGTCGGGCCGCCTCATGCGGATCGTGGGTGACGAGCAGCACGCCGCGGCCACTGGTCGTCAGGTGCGCGATGCGCGCCCCCGACCGCTCGCGTTCGACGGCATCGACGGCCGCCAGCGGCTCGTCGAGCAGCACGATTGCGCGATGCAGCGCCAGCACGCCGGCGAGCAGCAGCCGTTGCCGTTCGCCGCCGGAGAGCCCGTGACCACGTCGCCCGCCGCGCACCAGCAGCTCCGGATCGACCCGCTCAAGCGCACTGCGCGCCGCGCGGCGGGCCGTTCGCCGGTCCAGGCCGGCGGCGTGCAGCGGCAGCGCTGCGTTGCCGATCGCGTCCCGCCACGGAGCCGG
>JASGGQ010000066.1:0-15023 GCA_047604965.1 Patulibacter sp.
CCGCCACCAGCGCGCGGCCGGTGCGACCGTCAAGCCGGCCGCGCGCGCCGACGACGTACTTGTGGCGACTGAGAATCGACTGCGCCAAGGAGATGTCGCGCTTGCTGGAGTGCGAGGTCAACCGGCGCGGGATCGCGTCGAACTCGACGACATCGCCGACCAGCGCGCCGTTGACGCGCACGCCGACGCGGTACACGCCAACCTTCGCCGTTTTGATCGGGGTCGCGATCGTCGCCTTGCCACCTTTGATGGTGAGGGTGACGGTCCGCCGGTGCGTGATCTTGCCGTCCCGCGCGATCCGCACCTCGGCGGTCGTCGTCCCGTCGGCCGGCGCTGTGAAGCTGGCGCGCAACCCAACGGACGCCTGCGGCTCGGCGACGATCAGCGCATGTTTGCCGTTCGCGCGCACCACGCGCACCGGCGCACCGGGCGACGGATTGTGCGGCACCGCCGAGGCGGTCGGTGCGGCGACGAGCACGACGGCAGCAGCGGCACCGCTGGGCAGCAGCGCGCGGCGGCGCGTGGGGGCATCAGGAACAATCATCAAGCGGCTCAGCGGGGTTGCACGGGAACATCAAAGCGTCATGCATCCGGGCCGGGGCGGCGATCGTCCGGCCAGTCCGTCTGCGTCGCAAAGGGCAATGGTGCCAGGGGCGCGGGCGGTTCGCTGCGCAGCCGCCGCACGATCCGCGAAAGCGCGAACGCGAACAGCAGCGCCAGCAACGGCGAGAGTGCGATCAAGCCGAAGATCCAGTCGGCGGTCGGGTCGGCGGAGCTGCCGGTCGCGACCGCGTTGTTGACCGAGTGAATCGCGATCGGCACGTACAGCGTGCCGCTCCACTCGTACGCGAGCGCCAGCAGCACGCCGAGTGCCAGCAGCACCGGGATGAAGCTGTCTTGCCCGCCGCCGATGTGCGCCGCGCCGAAGATCGACCCGGAGATCAGCGCCGCCAGCGCGACCGCCGGGCCACGGCCAAACCGGCTGCGCAAACCGTCACGCAGCGACGCGAACACGACGCCGCGAAACAGCAGCTCCTCGGCGACCGGCGCCGCCACGGCATAGAGCAGCGCGTACGCCACATCTTTGCCGAGTGCCTCGCCAAAGCCGGTGTCCTTGAGCAGCTGGTTGCTGTCGCTATCGAGCCCCATCGCCGCCGAATACACCGCCGCAAGGAGGTAGAAGCCCACCAGCACGAGCACGCCCTTGACTGCCGACCGGGCGGGCGGGCGACCCCGCAAGCCCAAGTGCTCGGGACGGATCCAGCGGACAATCAGCAGCGGGACCGCGATCGCCACCGCGATCCACGCGAGATCCTGCACGAGACCGAACAGGTAGTCGTAGTCGTCGATCGCGTGGCGATCGCCGCTGGCAGCGGTCAGGATCAGTCCGAGGATCAGTCCGGCGCCGATGATCGCCAGCAGCGCCGAGGCAAGCACCAAGAACGCGATCCACCACGGCCACGGCCGCACCGCAGCCTCAGCCGGGAAGGCCATCGGCCCCCGTTGGCGCTCGGCAGCGCCCGACGTCGGCGTGGCGGCGCTGTGGATCGCGCTCTCCGAGGTCGGCGCCATCCGCCCGGGGCGCACGAACACCGGGGCGCCCGGCGGCAGATCGCCCGCAATGCCTGACGGCGCGTCGCGAGGCGGCGGCGTGTCAGCCAACGCGCAGGCAGGTCGGAGGCGCAGCAGTCACCCGGTCAGCGTACCGGCGGGCGGCAACAGCACCACCGATCGCGAGTTGCGGGTCGCGACAACCGTTACCGCGAGCACCGTGAGCACCAGCACCGCCACCGGGATGGGGCCGCCCAACCCGCCGTTGAGCAGTGCAATCGCGTTGACGAACGCATGGGCGAACACCGGCACGCCCAGCGAACCACTCAGCAGCAGCGCGGCGGCGAACAACGCACCGAGCAGCACCGTCACGGCGACTGCGCGCGGGCCGACCGTAACGTGCGCGAGTCCAAACAGCAGCGCCGAACTGACGACCGCGAGGACCGGGCGTTCGGCGCGCACCCACGCGCCGACGAGGACCGCACGGAACAGCAGCTCCTCCCCGAGCGGCACAAGCCCGACGACCACGAGCACCGTGCCGATGTCGGCGCCGAGGCCTTTCCCGAGGCCGAGTTCATCGATCGGCGCGTCGCCGTTGTGCAGTCCCGGCACCAGCGCCGAGATCAGCGGCCCGACGAGCAACGCCGCACCGGCGACCAGCAAGCCGATCGCCAACACCCGGCCGGGTGGCATGGCCGGCGAGCGGTCGCGCGCCGCCGCCGCCAGCAGGTTGCGCTCGCGCGGGCGGTGCGAGAGCCGCAATCCGACGGCCAGCAGCAGTGCCGCACCGGCGAAGGTCACCGCTTGGATCGCAAGCTGCGCGCGGGTGTCGCCCGCCGAACGGAGCCCGTCGTTGGCCGCGCCGCTGATCGCCGCGACCAATGCGGCGAAGACGATCGACCCGCCGTACGCGACGATCACGCCGATGGTGGCGCGCACCGCATCGGCATACCCCGGCGGATGCAATGGCGCCGCGCCCTGCCGCCGTTGCGGCTCGCTAGGTTCGAGGGACACGTGCTCCAGTTTGCAGGACAGCGCATGCTCGGCGCCACCGAAGCGTCGAAGGTCGCGATCGATGTCGGCCAGTGGATCAGCGCCGCGCTAACACTGATCCTCACCTTCGCGCTGCTCCTGGCCGTCCGCTGGGCGGTCGCGCGGCGCGATCCCGCACGGCTCGCCAGCGACCCCGGCGTACGCACGCGCGTGCGGCTGCTGCAACGCCTCGCCGCCACGCTGATCGCGCTGATCGGCATCGCGGCGGCGCTCGCGCAGCTCGGCGTGCTCGGCGGAATCGCGAACACCGTGCTCGCGACCTCGGCGATCACCGCGATCATCGTCGGTTTCGCGGCCCGTGCAACGCTCGCCAACACGCTGGCCGGGCTGGTGCTGACGATCACGCAGCCGATGCGGGTTGGCGATCATGTGCGGATCGGCGACCACGAAGGCGTCGTCGTCGACGTCACACTCTCCGCGACGACGCTGCGAACGGTGCTCGGCACGACGATCCGCCTGCCGAATGAGCTGGTGACGCAAAGTGTCGTCTACAACGACACGATCGACGGCCATGGCGTCACGCCACAAGCGTCGGTGCTGCTGCCGTACGGCGCCGCGCTCGATCGCGCGATCACGACCGCGCTCGCGTTGCCCGGCGTCCAAACGGCACGGATCTCCGCCGTCGAATCCGACGGGTGGAATCGCCTGCAAGTACGCGGTGAGAGCTGCGCGCCGGGTGATCGCGTGCCGAGCGAAGCGCGGCTGCGGCTCGCGTTGCTGGAGGCGCTGCGGCAGGCAGGGATGCTGCACGCGACGCCGGCAGCGGCCGAGGCGGCCGGCGAAGCGGGGCAGGAACCACCCCCCGCCGCATAGAATGGCGCGCTTGGCGCGCTACCCTGGGCGCCGCCGAGCCCCCGATGAGCATTCGCCGCACTCGCATTCGCCACCGCAACCGCCGGCGCGGGTCGTCGCGGCTCGTCGTCGTGCTGTTCGGCACGCTGCTGGCGATCGCCGGACTTGGCGTCACCGGCGTCGTCGGCTGGATCGTCGCGATCGCGGCCACCGGACCGGATATCAAAGATCTCAAGCCGCGCCAGAACGGAACCTCGTCGCAGATCTTCGCCGCCGACGGCACGCGCCTGGGGTTCATCCAGTCGACGGTCGTACGCCAGCCGATCTCCTCCGATCAAATCCCGGAGGACATGCGCAACGCGACCGTCGCCGTGGAAGATCGCCGCTTCTACCAGCATCAGGGCGTCGACTTCGAGGGCGTCGTGCGGGCCGCGTTCAGCAACATCACAAGCGGCAAAACCGTGCAGGGCGGCTCGACGCTGACGATGCAGCTCATCAAGAACCTGTACGCCAGCAAGGAACGCAACTTCACCCGCAAGATCCGCGAAGCCAAGCTCGCGGAGGAGCTGGAGAACGTCCACCCAGGGCGCACCGGCAAGCGCTGGATCCTCGACAAATACCTCAACAACGTGTCGTATGGCGCGGCCGGCGGCCAGGAGATTCTCGGCATTCAAGCGGCCGCGCGCGCCTACTACGGCAAACCGGCGCGCGACCTGTCGCTCTCGGAGGCGGCGATGATCGCGGGGCTGCCGCAGGCGCCGAGCCAGTACAACCCGCTGCTGAACCCGAAGGCGGCGTTGACGCGCCGCAACGCCGTGCTCGCGCGAATGCGTGACCAGGGGATGATCTCTGCCTCGCAGTACCAAGCCGCATCAACGGCGCCGCTCGGCGTCAAGTCATCCTGCTACTTCTCCTGCCGTACCGAGGGGTACGTCTTTGACTACGTCAAGCAGCAGCTCATCAAGCAGTACGGCGCGAAGGTCGTCGCCGAGGGCGGCCTGAAGGTGTACACGACGATCGACCTCAAGCTCCAGCGAGCGGCCCGCCAGGCGATCAACGAAACGCTCACGATCAGCGATCCGCCGTCGTCGGCGCTCGTCTCGGTCGACCCGGCGACCGGCCAAATCAAGGCGATGGCCAGTTCCGCGAACTACGGCAGCCGCAAGTACAATCTCGCGTCGCAGGGTCGCCGTCAGCCCGGCTCGACCTTCAAGACGATGGCGCTGATGGCAGCGGTCCGCAAAGGCGTCGACCCCGATTCCACGAGCTACGTCTCCAAGGCGCTCAATATCCAGAACACGCCGTGGGGCACCATCAAGGTCAAAACGTACGACAACACGTACGGCGGCTCGATGAGCCTGACCCGCGCGACGCTGAAGTCCGACAACTCGGTGTACATGCAGCTCGCGCTCGACATCGGCCCGGAGAACGTCAAAAAGGCCGCCGTCGACATGGGCATTCCGTCGCGCGTGCTGCGCGGCTATCCGGCGGAGGCGCTTGGCGGCCTGACCTCCGGCATCACGCCGCTGGAGGCCGCGAACGCCTACGCGACGATCGCCGACGGCGGCTACCGCAACACGCCGACCGCAATCGCGCGCGTCGTCTTCCCCAAGAGCACCGCCTACCCGAACGGCAAAACGTTCGACCTCGGCCATCCCAAGCGCGCAAAGACCTTCCTCAACGGCGTGACCGGCGAAGTCACGAAGATCCTCGCGCAGAACGTGCAGAGCGGCACCGGCACGCGCGCACAGATCCAGTGCCCGGCCGCCGGCAAGACCGGCACCACCGACAACTTCCGCGACGCCTGGTTCTCCGGCTTTACGCCGCGCCTGGCGACCTCCGTGTGGGTTGGCTACCCGGACCGCCAAATCGAGATGCGCACCCAGTACTTTGGCTCGTCGGTCGCTGGCGGCACCTTCCCGGCGATCATCTGGGGCAAGTACATGCGGGTCGCGGTCGGCGGCCAGCCGTGCGGCGAGTGGAAGAAGATCACCGAACCGGTCACGGCCACCTTCACCGGCAAGTACTCGCGCTCCGGCGGCGCGGGCACCGGCACCGACGACGGCACCACGCCCACCAACGCGACCCCGGCAGCCGGCACGGCCGGAGGAGCCACCACCGGCACCGGCACGACCACCGGAGCCGGCGGTGGTGCTGCGGCCGGCGGCGGCGCGCTGCCACCGGCCGCACACGAGCGCACCCCGTAGCGATCTGCGGCGGACCGGCGGACCGGCGGACCGTGCGTGCCGTGTCGGCGCATACGGTGCTACCGTCCCTTGCCGCATGGCGAAGGAAGAGAAAGTCGAGTTCGAGGGCGAGGTCGTTGAAGCCCTCCCGAACGCGATGTTCAAGGTGAAGCTCGATAACGGCCACGAGGTACTCGGGCATGTCGCCGGCAAGATGCGCCGCTTCCGTATCCGCATCCTCCCAGGCGACCGGGTGCGCGTCGAACTCTCGCCGTACGATCTCGACCGCGCGCGGATCGTCTACCGCCACCGGTAACGGCATGATGCCGGCGTGCGGGATGGCGGACGCCGGCCCCGTGCTCGCGGCGCCCGGATCATCGGCGCGGTGAGCGGCCGATGGCCCGCAGCGAGTTTGCATTGATCGATGCGTTTCGCGCGCGTCTGCCGCAGTCCGGCGCGCGCGTGGAGGTCGGCAGCGGCGACGACTGCGCCGTCGTGCGCGCCGGTGGCAGCCGCGCCGTGGTGTCGGTCGATACGACGGTCGACGGCACGCACGCCCGCCTCGATCTCGGCGACCGGCTGGCGGCGGCAACCGACTTCGGCTGGCGGTCGCTCACGACAGCGCTCTCGGATCTGGCGGCGTGCGGCGCGCCGCCCGGCGAAGCGTATGTCGCGTTGACGGCCCCGCGCGACACGCCGGATGCGATCCTGCTCGCGCTCGCCGACGGACTTGGCGATGCGGCACGGCGCTACGGCGTCGCGGTTATCGGGGGCGACGTGACGAGCGGTCCGGTCGTCGTCGTCAGCACGACGGTCGTCGGCTGGCTGACCGGTGACGAACCACCGCTCACCCGTGCCGGCGCGAAGCCCGGCGATCTCGTCGGGCTGACCGGGCCGATCGGCGGGGCCGGCGGCGGACTGGCACTGGAGCTGCGCCACGCCACCGCAGACGACCCGCCCCTGGACGTCGAACTGGCCGCCGCGCTGCGCCGCGCGCATCGCCGGCCGGCGCCACGCCTGGACGCGGGCGTCGCGCTGCGCGAAGCCGGTGCCAGCGCCGCGATCGATCTCTCCGATGGTCTGCTCGCCGACGCCACGCACCTGGCGCGCGCCTCCGGGGTGACGCTGCACCTCGATGCGGCGGCAGTTCCGCTGGCGCCAGGCGTCGCCGCGATCGCCGCCGAACTTGGAGTGCCGCCGCTCGCATTTGCCGAATCGGCCGGCGAAGAGTTCGAGCTGCTCGTCACCGTGCCGCCGCACCATCGCCGGTCGGCCGAACTGGCCGGGGTCATCGCGTGGATCGGCGCGGTCGGCCCGCCGGCCAGCGACGCGCCACCGATCTGCGGACTGCCGGCCCCACATCTGCCACGCGGCGGCCACGACCATCGCGGCACGCTCGGGCGGTGAGCGCCGCTCGCCGACCATCACCGACCACCCGACCACCCGGCAAGCTCCATCCTGTCTAGCCGGGCGGGGTGGCCGCGAGCGTGCCCGATGCCGCGCCACGCAGCGCCTTCGCCCACGGCCCCGTCGTCGGCGGCTTGTACCGCACCAGCTCGGCGAACACGATGATGCGCTGCGCCGCTGAGTACAGCGGGTGGCAGGCGGAGAGCACCAGCCGTTCGCGTCCGATGCGGTCGAGCACCCAGGTATCGGTTGGCGTGACGATGCGGTGGCGCTCGACCGCGTACGTGAAGTTGCCGTACGGCGTGCCGACGGTAATCCGGTCGCCGCGCTTGAGCCGGTCGATGTCGTGAAACGGTGCGCCGTAGGTGGTGCGGTGACCGGCGATCGCGGTGGTACCGCCGAGCCCCGGAAGTTCGGTCGATTCGATCAGGCCGGGGCCTTTGCGCAGCGCGGCGGTATCGGTGCCGTTGACGATCGTCCGTTTGAGCTTGATCTCCGGAATCGAGATCCGTGCGATCGGTTCGCGGTAGCCAACGCGGCGCCGTACCGACCGCGCCAGGTACGCGATCCGCTGATCGCGCGTCGCGAGCGCTTCGAGCGCCGCCAGTTCTGCAGAAGCGGGGCCGCGTGTTTCCAATTCGCCGAGTTCGCCGTCGAGCCGGCCGCTCGCCAGCGACGTGTAGGCGTACGACAGCGGCTCCTGCCAGACGACCGTCAACCCGGCGTCGAGCATCAACGCCGCACCGGCGATCAGCAGCGCCGTGCCGAGCGAGCGCACAAAGCGGCGGATCATCGGGCGACGCCGCGATCAAACGCCGAATCGACGCCGCCCAGCGAGCCGGGGCCGGCGTAGGTGACCGGCCCGCGCACCGTCACCTCCGCGTCGCCCGGATCGACGCTGCGGCCGTGCCAAGCCAGCAGCAGCGCCGCCAGGCAGCAGCCGGAGAGGCTCGCGAACCACAGCTGCGGGAAGAGGCCGACATCGCAGGCGCCGAGCAGCATCACAAACCACGACAGCGCGCTGGAGGCATCGCCGAGCGGGTAGCGCGTGACGACATTCTCCAGCAACAACACCAGCGGCGCCATGCCGAGCAGCACCACGAGCAGCCCCCAGCCGCGCGCCGGGCGCATCCCGGAGTCGAGCACCACCGGCCACAGCACGACGGCCGGCACCATCAGCGCCGCCGCTGCCGGGTTGACCGCCCAGGTCGCCAGCGCGGTGGCAACGAGCATCACCGCGAAGCCGAGCGGCGCGCCCGGCGACGCGCTGCGCATCCCCCGCAGCCCAAGCGCAAGCAGCACCAGCGGGCGCAGCAGCAGGTGCGCGGCGGCGGCGGCGAGCGCGAAGATCACGAGCGGCGTGAGATCGCCGCTCCACAGTGCCGGGTCGATCGGCCCGCCGGGGGAGCCCAGCCAGCCGGCGTGCGCGGCGCCGGCCACGGCGCCGATGCCCAGCAGTTGCGGCAGGCCGAGCAGCAGCGTCCACAGCACCCAGCGTCCGACGCGCTGGCGTTCGCGGCGCGCCCGCGCGAAGCCGTCGATCACTAGCAGCGCTGGCGGTACGAGCAGCGCGAGCACGATGACCCGCAGCGCCCAACTGGGGATCACGCCGTCAGCGGCGCGGATGCGCCCGCCGGGCCGCAGGTCGATCGGGCCGGCATTGTCGATCGCGATGATGGATCGCAGGAGCGCGCGGCCGTCGGCTTGGAGGCGCTCCGGCGTCGGCGTGGCCTGCTGCGATGCGACGCGATCACCGGTCGTCGAGAACAGGATCGCGGGGAGGCCGGCGCGCAGCAGCGGCCCTTGGCCGCCGGTCGTCACCGGGGCGGCGAGCCGCACCAGCTGCCCGGCGGCGCTGACCTTCGACGCACCAACGGAGCGCTGCGACGCGATCGCCTCTTCGAGCGTGCGCCGCAGCCGCTGGGAGGCGAACTGCGGGCCGTCGGAGAGGCCGGTGACCGGGGCCAGGTAGTCGCGGGTGCCGAGCGTGCCGAGCACGACGATCGCGCGCGGCGAAGGCTGCTCGGCGGCGAGCCGGCGCGCAAGGTCGCGATACGCCGCCTGGCCGGGCGTGCCGCTGACGGAGATCAGCGTCACGGGATGCTCCAGGCGCCGCCGTCCGAGTACGGCGGCGAGTTGGAGCAGCGTCGCGGTGGCGGTCAGTTCGGCGCGCGCCCCGGCGTGAACGGAGTCGCGTGGGGCGATCACGTAGATCGTGCCGTCGCCCGGCCCGTCGCTGGTGCCGGAGATCTGCTCGGCATCGACCCGTTCGCCCCCGGCGCCGCGAACCGCCGCCGACCATGATTCGGTGTGCAGCCCCGCGTCAGCAAAGCGCCGCTCGATCTCGTCGGCGGCGTCGCGATCGGCGGTGCTGCCGGCCGCGCGCGACGGGTACGCGGCCGCCAGGCGGTTGAGTTCGGTGTAGGTCTCGGTGCCGTTGAAGGCGTCGGGCGCCTGGAAGGTTCGCAGCGCACGCGGGCGGTCTTGCACCGAGAACGCGGCGAGCACGAGCACGGCCAAGATCGGCAGCACGAAGATGCGCGTGAGCCGTGGGTCGATCACGCTGACAGACTATGGGGCGTGACCGGCCGACCGCGCATCCTGGTTGTCGACGACGAGCGAGCGATCCAAACGCTCCTCGCCTACCCGTTGGAAGGCGAGGGGTTTGAGGTGGTGCCGGCGATGAGCGGCGAGGCCGGGCTGGAGCGCTTCGATGACACGATCGATCTCGTCCTGCTCGATGTCAGCTTGCCGGGGATCGACGGCTTCGAGGTGTGCCGCAGGCTGCGCGCGCAGTCGGCGGTGCCGATCATCATGCTGACGGCGCGCACCGACGAGATCGACACGGTGCTCGGGCTTGAGCTTGGCGCCGACGACTATGTCACCAAGCCCTTTTCGTTGCGGGAGCTCACCAGTCGCGTGCGTGCCGCGCTGCGCCGCTCGGAGATGCTCAAGCAGGCGGCGGCGGTCACCAAGCCGGCGCCGGGCGAACCGCCGACGACCGAGTCGTTCGTCGTCGGCGACTTGGAGCTCGATCGCGCGAGCCGCACGGTGCACATCCGTGGCGAGGAGGTACGACTGACCTTCTCGGAGTTCGAGATCATCTCGATGATGGTCGCTTCGCCGGGACGGGTCTTTACGCGCGATCAGTTGCTGGAGCACATCTGGGGCGACGCGGAGTTTCGCGACCCCCGCACCGTCGACGTGCATGTGCGCCACCTACGGGAGAAGCTCGAACGCGAGCCGAGCGACCCGCAGCTGCTGCTGACGGTGCGCGGAGTCGGCTACCAGATCGGCAAGCCGGCGTGACCGCCGCACGGCCGCACGAGCCGCGATGAGCAGTCCGGTACAGCGAGACGGCGATTCGACCGCCTCACTTGACGCGCCGAGGAGCGGGCGGCTGCGGCCGTGGGACCGGATCGCGTTGGTCCGCTGGCTCAAGGGGTCGCTGCCGGGCCGTATCAGTTCGGTGTTTTTGCTGGCGGCCAGCGTGACAGTCGCTGGCCTGCTGTACGCCACGCCGCGCCTGGAAAGTTCGCTCGTGGCGCCGCGCGAGCGAAGCGTGATTCAGACGCTCAAACTCGGCATGAGCGTCGCGCCGGCGCTCGCGTACGCCACCAACGACGGCGTTCCCGCCACTCCCGCCGAGTACCCCGGCGTGTTGCAGTACCTCTTTGGCGTCGGCGTCTTCCGCGGCCAGCAGCAGGGGCTTGGTTCCAGTGCGCAGCGGGTCGTGCTGTACCAGGTCACCGGCACGCCAGCCAACCGGGTGCTGCGCGATCTCACGCCGGGCGGCAAGGAGCGCGCCTCGCCGATCGCGCGGCAGGCGGCGGGCCGGCGGCGGCGCGTGGAGGGGTTGACATCGGTCGGCGGCGTGCCGCGCGTCGAGGCAGCGCAGCGGATCGACATCGCGGCACCGCAGCAGGACGGGTCGGTGCGCAACTACCGGCTCGTGCTGTCGGTCTGGCAGGAGGTCGACGACATTCAGCGGACGGTCGACATCGCGCGGCAGCGGATCATCGTCGCGGGGATCGGCGGCGCGTCGATCGCGCTGCTGCTCGGCGTGTGGGTCACCACGCGGCTGACGCGCCGGATTCGGGCGCTGGAAGCCGGCGCGCGCAAGGTCGCACGCGGTGATTTCACCGCGCAGTTCCACGGGGAGGGTTCGATGGAGCTCGCGCGGTTGGCCCGCGCACTCGATGAGATGCAGCGCCAGCTTGCCGAGCTGGAGTCGGCGCGGCGGCGGTTCATCGCGACGGCGTCGCACGAGCTGCGGACGCCGCTCTCGACCCTTCAGGGCTTCTTGGAGCTGCTGGAAGATCCCGAGCTTGATCCCGAGCGGCGCCACGAGTTCGTGATGCATGCCAGTCAGCAGGCGCAGCGGCTCTCCAAACTCGCGAGCGACCTGCTCGATCTCTCACGGCTGGATGTCGGCTCGGTCAAGGTGCAGCGCGCGCCGGTCGATACCGGGCTGCTGCTGGAGGGCCTGGCGACCGAGTTTCGCGTCGCGGCCGCGCAGCACGGCACAACGATCACCCGCGACCTCGATCCACGCGCGGAAACGGCGCTCGTCGATGGCGACCGCGTGCTTCAGCTGCTGCGGGCGCTGGTCAACAACGCGCTCACCCATACACCGCCTGGCACGAGCATCACCGTCGCCGCGCGGCGCCGTGGCGGGCGAGTGGAGTTCACGGTCGCAGACAACGGTCCGGGTATTCCCGCCGCGGCGCAGCGTGAGATCTTCGAAGCGTTCGTGACCTGCGATGAAACGCGCGGCTCCGGCTTGGGGCTCGCGATCAGCCGCGAATTGGCACGGCGGATGCAGGGCGATCTGACGGTCGCCTCGTCGCCCGGTTCGACGATCTTCACGCTGTCGGTCCCGGCGTGACAAAGTGGCGTGCCTCCCAGCCGCCGCACCTCGCCGCATGTTTCCCCGCTCTGCCCCGCTTCTTCTGACCTGCCTGCTGCTGGCGACGCTCCCCGCGTGCGGCGACGACGACCCGCTCGGCCGCAAGGCGGCGGCGACGACGCCGGTACCGGTCAGCGATGCAACGACGACCGCGCAGCTGACGAAGGCGGCGATCGACCATGCGCTGCCGAGCGTCGTGGCGATCAGCGTCACGCGCAACGGCGTCACGCGCAACGGCACCGGCACGGTGGTGCAGCGCGGGCTGGTGATCGCCGATGCGGCGCTGATCGGCACGCCGGCTTCGCAGCTGGTCGCGTCCGCTGAGCGATCGCCGGCGCCACAGCACACGCCGGCCGTCACGGGCACGGCGACGCCGGCCGTCACTGCCGCGGCCGCGAATGCCACGGCCCCGGCCGCGACCAGCCCGACGACGCCGGGGGCCGCCGCGACGACCACCCCAGCTGCCACGGCGACAACGCCAACCGCAACGCCGACGACGCGCCCGTCGCCGGTGCCGCCGATCCCGGCGACGGTGATCGTGCGTGAGGGATCGGGCGAGGAGCATGAGGCGACGATCGAGGGAACCGACCGCGTGAGCGGCCTTTCGCTGTTGCGGGTGGGCGACTTGGATGCGGTGGCGCCCGCGCGGGCCGGGTCCACGCCGAAGCTCGGACAGGAGCTAGCCAGCGTCGGCTATCTCTCCGCGCGCCGCGAAGCCGTTCGGCCCGGAACCGTCGTGACGACCGGCCGCGCGGCGCGTGAGAACCGTGAGAACGAAGTGGGGCTGATCGAGGCGACGGCACCGCTCGGACCGCAGGGCATTGGCGGGCCGCTGGTCGATGGGCGTGGGCAGGTCGTCGCGGTGACGACCCGCGCCGTCATGCCGGTCGTGCCGGGCGCGGTGCTCGGCGTGCCGTACAGCTCGGTGCTACGGATCGCGCGGGCGCTCGCCGAAGGTGGCCGCGTCCGGCGCGCCTATTTGGGACTCGACACGATTGCGATTACGCCGACCCGCGCCGAAGCGCTCGATCTGCAAACGGCGAGCGGCGTGTTGGTGCAGTCGCTGGTGCCAGGCAGTCCGGCGGCGTTTTCGTCGCTGAAGGGTCCGACCGGCCGCCGCTGGATCGCCGGGCGACTCGTGCCAACCGGCTCAGATGCGATCACGCAGATCGACGGGATCAAGCTGCGCGAGCCGGAGGAGCTGGAAGCGGTGCTGGCGACCAAACGGCCGGGCAGCCGGATCGCCCTGCGGGTGATTCGCGGCAACCGCAGCCTGACCGTCCACATCACGCTCGGCGAGCGATAGCGCCCGCCGGCGACCGCCGTTCAATCACGCCAACCGGCGCTGGTGCGCGGCGAGCACTGGTGCGTTGCGTATGCTCCCCGGTAGCGTCGGCGTTTGGCCGTGCGCCACGCTGCCTTTGATGCCCGACGACGACATCCCCGAGCCTGCACAACGCACCGGTGGCCAGCCGGTCGTGCTGGTTTCCAACCGCGGCCCGGTCAGCTACGGCCCGGACGGTTCGGTCAAACGCGGCACCGGTGGCCTGGTCACCGCGCTGATGGGACTCGCCAGCCACCGCGAATCGGTCTGGGTCGCGTCGTCGCTGACCGACGGCGACCGCGCCGTCGCCGCGCGGGCCGGCAACGAGCCGGTGCAGATCGAAGCGCCGACCGGCGGCGAGTTCGCGGTGCGGCTCGTGAACTCCGACCCGGAGGCGTACGACAACTTCTACAACGTGATCGCCAACCCGATGCTGTGGTTCATCCAGCATTACCTGTGGGATCTCAGCAACGCGCCGTACATCCGCCAGCACGAGATCGATGCCTTCGAGCACGGCTACAAGCAGGTCAACGCCGATCTCGCGCGCGCCGTCGTCGAGGAGTACGACCGCCACGGCGAACCGGTGGTGATGGTCCACGACTACCACTTCTACCTGCTCCCGCGCATGGTTCGCGCGCAACGTCCCGGCGTCTTCCTGCACCACTTCGTCCACATCCCGTGGACCCAGCCGGACTCGTGGCGGGTGCTGCCGACGCGCATCCGCCAAGACATCTACGACGGCATCCTCAGCAACGACATCATTGGTTTTCACACGCGCTCGTACCGCTGGAACTTCCTCCAGTGCTGCCGCGACCTGATGGGGCTCAAGGTCGACTTCGACAAGGGCGTCGTGACCGCGCGTGACGGCCGCGAAGTGTGGGTGCGCGCCTACCCGCTGCCGATCGATTGGCGCCAAACCAAGCGGGTCGCGGCCTCCGAGGAGACGCAGCGCTACGAAGGCGAACTGCTGCGCCGCCGCCGCGAGTTCCTGATCGTGCGCGTCGACCGTGCCGACCTCTCCAAGAACGTGCTGCGCGGCTTCGCGGCGTTCGACCTGTTCTTGCAGCAGCACCCCGAGTTCAAGGAGCGCGTGAGCTTCGTCGCGCAGCTGATCCCCTCGCGCACCGACGTCCCCGAATACGCCGAATACCTTGAGAAGATCGAGGCGCTCGTCGCCGTCGTCAACCACCATCACGGCACACCCGACTGGATGCCGATTCAGCTCAAGCTGCGCGACAATCTCGAAGAGGCGATGGCCGCGTTCAAGCACTACGACGTGCTGCTCGTCAACGCGATGTTCGACGGGATGAACCTGATCGCCAAAGAGGGGCCACTCGTCAACACGCGCAGCGGCGTGTCGATCCTGTCGGAGAACACCGGCGCCCACGAGGTGCTCGGCGAACACGCGATCTCCGTCAACCCGTTCGACATCCAAGAGCTTGCCGACGCCTTTCATCGCGCCCTGACGATGAGCGCCTTCGAACGCGACGTGCGCTGGAAAGGCCTTGAGCGGATTGTCCACTCCACCGACCCGGGCGAGTGGATCGACGCGCAGCTCGCCGACATCGCGCGCAAACGCTCCGGGGCGCCGCCGGAATCGGTGCTCGCACCGAAGCCCGGCTGAGCAGGCCGCCTGTTCAGCTGAACAGGAGCAAACTGGCACGTCACGGCGTGCATCGGCCCGGACGTCATGGCGCGAACTCGCGCGCGGCCGCTGAGCCGGCCGATCGACGCGCCGTCGCCGCGCTCGCCGAAGCCGAGGCGCTGACCGGCGCTGCGACGGCCATCGTCGCCTGCGGCG
>JASGGQ010000067.1:0-14934 GCA_047604965.1 Patulibacter sp.
AACGCCGGTTCGGCGGCGCTTGCGGCACTGCGGTATCGGCCCGGCTTTGATGACGAATACGCCGAACGGGCGGCCGAAGGTTTTTCTCATCCGCTGTACTCCCAGGTGCCGGGGGGCGCGATCGCGACGGCCGCCCGCGTAGCGAAGTGGCGCGACGCGATTGAGCGCGCCGCTGGCGCGTCGGGATCACCGGTCGATGCCGATACGCTCGAAGCGCTGGTCTACCTGGAGAGTGCCGGCCGCGCCGATGCCGCCGCGACCGGCAACGCGGCCGATGCCGTCGGGTTGACGCAGATCGTCGCCGGCACCGGCACCGATCTGCTGGGGATGACGATCGATGTCGCGCGTTCCGACGCGCTGACGAAGCGCATCGCGAAGCTTCGCGGCCAGGTGCTGCGCTGGAAGGCCAATGGCGCGCAGGTTGCGTACGCCGGCGGGGTCGCGAAACTCCGTGCGCTGCGGGTTGCCCGCGCCAAAGCCGATCCGCGGTATGTGCCGGCAAGCGCGCTCGCTGGGACGGTGAAATACCTGCAAATCGCGGCATCGAAGCTGGGCCGGGAAGATTTGGCGCTGACGAGTTACCACATGGGGATCGGCAATCTTCAGAGCGTGCTCGCGGCGTACGGTCGCGAGTCGGTTTCGTACGTGCAGCTGTACTTCGATGTCGATCCGCAGCGCTCTCCGAAAGCGTATGGCCTGCTCAGCCGCTTTCAGGATGATTCGGCGACCTACTACTGGCGCCTGCTCGCAGCGAAGGCACTCATGGCGCGCTACCGCGACGACCGGCAGGCGCTGGCGAGCCGGGCGGCGCTCGTGACGCAGAAGGCGTCGCTGGAGGATCTGATGCATCCACCCGATGACAATCCGCCGTTTCGCACGCCCAGCGATGTCGCCGATGCGATCGATTCCGGCACGTTGTTGCGGCTCCCGATCGCGGCACTCAACGCCAACGGCATTGCGGTCAGCCCATCGATGGGGCAGCTGGCGCCGAAGCTCGGCGCCTCGAAGGCGCAGTATCGATCGCTGCGTCGCGGTTCGCTGGCGATGGTGGTGACGGTCGGCGCAGCGGTCCGCGCGCTCACGGGACGCGGCACGTATCTCACCGCAACGAGCACGACGCGAGACACGCGGTATCAGCGGCTGCTGCAAGCCGAGACGGTGCAGGCCACGCACGCCTATTCGCTGCATACATCGGGGTGGGCGGTCGATATCGGCCGCACATACCGTTCCGGGAAACAGGCGCGGATGTTTCAGTTCGTGTTGACGAGGATGCAGGCACTGGGCTTGATTGCGTGGGTGCGGGAGCCGCAGGCGATCCACATCACGGCGTCGGCCGATGCCGAGCAGCGCCTTGGGCCACTGCTTGAGGTCGCGCTCGGCCGTTCGTAGCTCCGCCACACGGCCCCGAGGATCGGTCGAGTCGGCCTGCGCACAGACGCGCCGATGGCGACACCGGGCGTAGGATTCCACGGATGTTTCCCACGACACGACGATTTGCATTCTCTGCCGTGCTGGCCGCTTCGGCACTCACCGCCAGTAGCGCCAGCGCGGCGACCCTCACGCTCAGTCGCGCGTGCTACGCCTACGACTCGTCGGCTGAGGTACCGATCGAGGCGACGGCAAGCGGCTTGGCCGCCAACACATTCCATTCGTTGCGGCTTTCGTCAACTGAGACGCTCGGCCCGTCCGGCTCGACCTCTGGCACCTCCGATGCGTCTGGCAACTTGGGGTTGACGATCTCCTCCTATTTCGGTGGCTCGTCGTCAAAGATCCAGTCCAACGACGCTTCGGTCGCGTTGACCGACCTCAATGGCACGGTGGTCGCGACGGCGACAACGAAAACGGCGCCGGTCGCGGCCGACGTCACCGGGTCGGGCAAGTACCGCAACTGGAAGGTCAGCGGACTCTCCACGTTGACCGGCGGCACGACCTACTACGCCCACTACTTCAACAACAACAAGTACAAGGGACGTTTGAAGATCGGTAAGGCCTCCGGGCCGTGCGGGATCTACAAGGGGAAGCGCCCGCTGACGCCGTTCTCCAAGCTTGGCCGCTACGACGTCAAGATCACGACCACCAAGCACTGGGCGGCCGGCGACCAGTTCATCGCGGGGCGCATCGTCGTCACCAAGCGGTACAGCTAAGCCTGAATCACTGATCTGCTGGGCTGCCGCCACGGGGAGTGGTGCCTCAGGCGCAGCTCATGTTGAACGACCCTCTCACGCCGAAGGGCCCGGTCGTCGCGATGACGACCGGGCCCTTCGCGCATGCGAGGCGAGTGCCTCAGCGGGGCGTTACATCATGCCGCCCATGCCGCCCATGTCGGGCATCCCGGCGCCTGCGGCGGCCGGCTCCGGTGCTTCGACGATCACAGCCTCGGTGGTGAGGATGTTCTTCGCGATCGACGCGGCGTTTTGGAGTGCCGAGCGGGTGACCTTGGCCGGGTCGATCACGCCGGCCGCGACGAGGTCGACCACTTCGCCGGTCGCGGCGTTGAGGCCGTGGCCTTCGGCGGTGGCGCGCACCTCGTTGACGACGACGCTGGATTCCAGGCCGGCGTTGTACGCGATCTGGCGCAGCGGCTCTTCGAGCGCACGCTTGATGATGCGGGCACCGATCGCCTCTTCGTCGTCGAGCTTGCTCTCGTCGACGGCGTCGGCGCCGCGCAGCAGCGTCACGCCGCCACCGGGGACGATGCCCTCTTCGAGTGCGGCGCGGGTCGCCTGGAGGGCGTCCTCAACGCGGTGCTTCTTCTCTTTGACTTCGGTCTCGGTCGCAGCGCCGACCTTGATGACGGCGACACCGCCGGAGAGCTTCGCGAGGCGCTCCTGGAGCTTCTCGCGATCGAAGTCGGAGTCGGTCGCTTCGACTTCGGACTTGATCTGCGCGATGCGGCCCTTGATCGCTTCGCTGTCGCCGGCACCGTCGACGATCGTCGTCGAGTCTTTGCCGATCACCACGCGACGGGCGCGGCCGAGCTGGTCGAGCGTGGTGTTCTCGAGCTTGAGGCCGAGCTCTTCGGTGATGACTTCGGCACCGGTGAGGATCGCGATGTCTTCGAGGATGCGCTTGCGGCGATCACCAAAGCCCGGCGCCTTGACGGCGACGGAGGTGAAGGTGCCGCGGAGCTTGTTGACGACGAGCGTCGCGAGCGCTTCGCCTTCGAGATCCTCAGCGATGATCAGCAGCGCCTTGCCGGACTGGATCACGGCCTCAAGGACCGGGAGGATGTCGCGGACGGAACCGATCTTCTGGTTGGCGATCAGGATGTACGGATCGTCGAGGACGGCCTCTTGGCGATCCGGGTCGGTCACGAGGTACGGCGAGACGTAGCCCTTGTCGAACTGCATGCCTTCGGTGAACTCGAGTTCGAGCCCGAAGGTCTGGCCCTCTTCGACGTTGACAACGCCATCTTTGCCGACCTTGTCGATCGCGTCGGCGATCACGTCGCCGACTTCGGGGTCACGCGAGGAGATCGTCGCGACGCGCGCGATGTCGTCCTTGCCGGCGATCTCCTTGGAGATCGAGTGGATGCGTTCGACGACCTGATCGACCGCACCCTCAATGCCGCGCTTGAGCGCGAGCGGGTTCGCGCCGGCGGTGACGTTCTTGAGGCCTTCGCGAACGATCGCCTGAGCGAGCACGGTGGCGGTGGTGGTGCCGTCGCCTGCAACGTCATTGGTCGCGGTCGCGACCTCTTTGACGAGCTGGGCGCCCTGGTTCTCGAACGGATCTTCGAGCTCCACTTCGCGCGCGATCGTGACGCCGTCGTTGGTGATCGTCGGGGCGCCGAACTTCTTGTCGAGGACGACGTAGCGGCCCTTGGGGCCGAGCGTCACCTTCACGGCGTTGGCAACGGCGTCGACGCCGCGCTCGAGCGCCTTGCGGGCGTCGCCTTCGAACTTCAGATCTTTGTGAGCCATGAGTTGCTGTTCTCCTTAGGCTTCGACGATGGCGAGAACGTCGGACTCGCGGAGGACCAGGAGGTCCTCGCCGTCGACCTTGATTTCGGTGCCGCCGTACTTGCTGTACAGAACTTGGTCGCCGACTTTGACATCGAGCGGGATGCGGTTCTCGCCCTCGTCGTCCCAGCGGCCGTCGCCGGCGGCGATGACTTCGCCCTTCTGCGGCTTCTCTTTAGCGGTGTCGGGCAGAACGAGACCGCTGGCGGTCGTCTGCTCCTCTTCGACTGCCTTCACGACGAGGCGGTCACCCAGGGGCTTGAGCTTCATTGCTGTCTGGCCTCCGATAGGGGATGGAAAATGGCGGTGCGATGGACCCCGGTTTGGCACTCTCATGACGAGAGTGCCAAGGCGTGGCCCGTGAGCACTGTAGCGCGTTTTGCCGGCGCGTCGGTGAAGCTCGGCACAGAGCGTGTTGCGGGTTCCGACGATTGGCGCCGATAAGCGGGGTATGCACGCGCAAATGCCGCGGCCGCCGGCCGCTTCCCTCGCCGGCTGGTCCGGTGCTTCGCTGCTTGCGCTCAGCGGTTTGTTGCCGTGGGAGGCGACGAGCCCGGCGGCGATACCAGGGATGCGCTTGAGCACCGAAGCGCACCGACCGGTCGTGCTGTACGTGGTGTTGGCGCTCGCCACCGTTGCGGCGCTGGCAACGCTGCGGGCGACGTTGGCGCGGTCGTTGGCGGTTGCACGGTCGCAGGCGCCGCTGTTGGCGGCGTCGGGGTGTGGCGCGTTGGCGGCCGGCGCACTTGAGCTGTGGGTGCTCTCGCCGCCGCCGGCCGGTTCACCCCAGTTGGCGCTCGGCGGCTGGCTGCTGGGGGCGGCTGGCCTGCTGCTGCTGGGAAGCTCCGCCACGATTGGCCGGCGGGTGACGCGCAGCGCGCCGCCGACGCAGACACCGCCTCCTCGCGCGACCAGTGGTGACGGCGTGTCGTTCAGCCACGGCGCATGGGTGCCGCGCGGCCCGATCGACAGCGGCCGCTAGCGGCGACCGCTACTGCCCGCAGGCCGCTGCCCTCCGGGGATACGCCGTTAGTTTTGGGCGCCGCCGATACCGCGCAACGCGTCGGTGACCGAAGGCGGGTTTTCAACGATCTCCGAGAAGCGCACGACGGTGACGGTGTCTTCCTCGGTCACGCTTTTGCCGTAAATCTGCTCCAAGAACTGGCGCAGTTCGTCGGCGCGGCGGAACTCCGGGTTGTCATGCTCGACATCGCGCGGGGACAGCTCTTTGAAGCGCTTGACTTCAACCTGGTCGATGACCGCGAGGAAAATCTTCTCGCGCTTGCTGTGTTGGTAGCCGACCGTCACGAGCACCGCCTGGTTCTTGCGGTACTTGTGCGATTTGTCGCCCAGGCGGATCGTCGCCTTCTTGCGGCCGGTCCGCAACTGGTCGGCGAAGATGGTCGAATAGAAGTTCAGGACCTGCACGACGGTTCAGACCACCTTTTCACTGCTTGGTTTTGGCGCGGCGTTCAATTGCCGCGCGGACCATGTCGCGCTCGCCTTGGAAGGTGAGCAGTCGTTCGGCTTCTTCGAGCGGCACCCAGCGTGCGATCTCGACTTCGTCGTCGTGATCGTCGGGGTCGCCCCCGAGGTAGCGCATCATGAAAAAGCTGACTTGTTTGGGAATCGAGCGACCGCCGCGCTGGTACCAGTAGCGGACGTCGCCAAGCTTTTCGATGATCTCGGCGTCGATCCCGGCCTCTTCGCGTACTTCGCGCAGCGCGGCCGTTTCGGCATCCTCGCCGGGATCGATGTGGCCTTTCGGCAGTGCGGTGACTCGCGCGCCACTGGCTGCGCGGCGGGTCGGAACGATCACGACGGTGCGGCCGTCGCCGTCGACGACGACGCCCCCGGCCGACACCTCATCTGGGCCTTTTGCCATTAGAAGACGTACCGCCGCAGCGCGTCGGGGTCGTGGACCGTCAGCCGGCCGCGCCCCTGCGTGATGACCGCAGCGCGTTCGAGTACGGCCAGGAAGCGGCTCGCCGACTCGCGGGAGGAGCCGGCGAGTTTGGCGATATCGGCCTGGGTGATCGTCAGCAGCACGTCGCTCGAACCGGCACCCTGGTCGCGCGCGGAGGAGACGAGCTGGTCGAGCACGGTCGCGACGCGGCTTTGGACCGTTTGGAAGGACTGGCGCGCGAGCCGTTCGTTCGCTTCGCGCAAGCGACGGCCGAGCGCGGCGATCAACTTGAGCGACATATCGGGCCATTCGCGCAGCAGGCGGCGCATGTCGCTGGCACTGATCGCCACGGTGTCAAGCTCTTCGAGCGCCTCGACCGTTGCCGAACGCCGTTCGGCATCGAACATCGCCAGCTCACCGAAGAAATCGCCGGGCCCGAAGTGCGCGAGCGCGATCGTGCGGCCGTCGGCATGCTCGCGGATCGCGCGGGCACGCCCGCTCGTGACGACGTAGCAGGTGTCCGACGCATCGCCTTCCCGGAAGATCACGTGTCCCGGTGCAAACCGCCGCGGCGTAGCGAGTTCAGCGATCCGTGCCACTTCATCGCGACCCAGCGCGCCAAAGACGGGGACCCGTGCCAGGGAATCAACGATGCGCTCGTCCATCGGTGTTTCCTACCACACGCGGTGGCGTTTTCCTGCGCGGCCACTGTTTCTCATGCCAGCTCTTTACCAGCCGCCGGTCGCGGTGCGCCGCTTTTCGGCGTCTCGCTGGCGGTGTTCGTCCCGCAGTCGGAGGACGAGCGCGGGGTCGTTGGTGATGATCGCGTCGACGTCGAGTTCGAGCATGCGCCGGGTGGTTGCCGGGTCGTCGACCGTCCACACGATCAGTTCGATGCCGCGCGCGGCGGTCATCGTGCGCAGCGCCGGGGTGACGAGCCGCGCGTTGACGGTGACCGCGTGCAGGTCGTGCCGCTGGATCGCACGCCGCACGGCATAGGGCAGGATGGCACCGGCGACCGGCTCCCATAGCGGCGCGAGCTTGCGGGCGAGCGGGCGGCGTTGCCAATCTCCGCGTGTGCGCGGGAAGGTTTGCGAGCGGGTTGCTTGGGGCGCCGCGAGCGACAAGCGACGCAGCACCTGCGGATCGGTCGTTGAGACGACTGCACGTGGCGTCAGCCCGGCACCGATCAGCGCGGCCGCGAGCGCGCGCGCCGTCCCCCGGGATTTGATGTCGAGCAGCACCGGCATCGTCGCCAGTGGCGGTTCGGCCAGGAGATGCTCAAGCGTTTCGAGCATCAGCACGTCCGGGCCGGTCGCGACGCTGGGGTCGTGCGCGACGAGGATCCGGCCCGGTTCGACGGCGATCAAATCCAGTTCGATGCCGTCGGCGCCCAACCGATGGGCGGCGAGGAAGGCGGCGGCGCTGTTGGCAGGCGCTTCGCGCGGGGCACCCATGTGCCCGATGACCGCAGTCGGCTGGCCCGGCTGCCGCAAGCGTGCCGGCTGGGAGACGGCGGCGCGTCGGCGTGGAGGCGCAAGCAGCGATGGCATGGTGCGGTCACGGTACACCGGCTCGGCCCCCGGCCGCTCGGATTGGGACTCGCCTGCCTCCTACCGCTGACAGGTGGGGCACCAGTAGGCGGTGCGGTTGTCGTCGCCCATCCCGGCGGTCGACACCGGGCCGCCACAGCGGGTGCAGCGCGTACGCAGGTAGATGTGCAACGCGGGGTGCCGCGCTCCGCTGCGCGCCGACGCGGCCATCCGCGGCCGCACCGCCCGGATCGCCGCGAGCGCCTGCTCGTCGCTCACCTCACCGCAAGCGTGCCACGGACTCAACGCAGCATCAAAGCACGCTTCGGCTCGCCAAATGTTCCCGAGGCCGGCGACGATCGACTGGTCGAGCAGCGCGTCGCCGAAGGGGCGCGTCGGATCGTCGGCGCGCAGGCGCCGCAGGAACTCCCGCTCATCGAAGTCGGCGGCGAGAATATCCGGTCCGAGCCGCGCAAGGCGGCGGTCGCTGCGGGCGCGCAGCCCCGTCAGCAACTCAAGCACCGGGCCGTCGAACTGCACCGCTTCGTGGTCGCCGGCTCGGAGGATCAGCCAGGCGCGACGCGGCGCACGGCCCCACCGCTCGCCGATCGCCCCGGTCTGCCAGGCGCCGGTCATCCGCAAATGCGAGTGGATCGCTAGCTCCCCTTCGAAGCGCACGAAGAGATGCTTGCCGTGCGTGTCGATCGCCGTCACCGACCGGCCGGCGAGGCGCTGCGGCCAGCTGTGCAGCGGCGGATGGCGCGCATCGATCTGCGGCACCGCCCCGAGCAGGATCGGCCGCAAGCGCTGTGCGGCATTCGCGATCGTGTCTCCTTCGGGCATCGGCATGATCGACGGTACCGGCCGAGATGTCGTCGATACGCCGCCAGGCAGTGCCACCGCGCCATGCAGGAAAACCGCCCCACGAGTCTCAGGTGCCGCTCTACAGTGGCGGCATGACGGTCGTCGATGGGCTGGCGCGCGACCTCGGCGCGTTGATCGGCGCCGAACACGTTCGCGCGCCCGTCGCCGCCGACCTGGAAGACGCGACCCGCTGGACGGGGCTGCGCGGCCAAGCCGACGCGGTAGCAGCGCCGGCCGATGCGGGCGAGGTCGCGGCAGTCGTGGCGTGGTGCGCGGCACACGACGTGCCGATCACGGTGAGGGGCGGCGGCACCGGCCTGGCCGGCGGCGCCGTGCCGGACGGCGGCCTCGTGCTCTCACTCACGCGACTGGCCCGCATCCGCTCGCTTGACCCCGAATGGTGGCGGTGCGAAGTCGAGGCGGGCGTCACGACTGCGACGCTGCACCGCCGTGCCGCTGAGGTTGGGCTGCGCTTCCCGCCGGATCCGGGATCCGCCGAATCCAGTCAAATTGGGGGCAATCTCGCGACGAACGCGGGTGGCCCGCGTGCGTTCGGGCACGGGTCGATGCGCGCCTGGGTGCTCGGGATCGAAGCGGTACTCGCACCCGGCGAGCTGGTGCGATTCGGCGGTCCGCTGCGCAAAGATGTCGCCGGCTACGACCTCACCTCACTGATGATCGGCAGCGAAGGGACGCTTGGCATCATCACGGCGGCGTGGCTGCGGCTCGTCCCGCCGCCCGGCGCTGAGCAGGTCGTCCTCGGGGTGTTTGCGTCGGCTGCGGCGGCGCAGGACGGCGTGTCCGGCGCGTTGACCAGCGGCGCGGTACCGTCCGCGCTGGAACTGCTCGACGGCGGCGCGCTGCAAGACTCAGCGGCGACGTTGCCGGTCGCCGGATCGGCGGGGGCACTCGCCGCCCTGGACGATCCCGGGCGGGCGCATCTCCTCGTCGCACATCTCGAAGGCGATCTCGCGGAGGCGACGGCGGCGCGCGGCGACGCGCTGGCCGCCGCGTGGCAGGAGGCCGGGGCGACCTGGACGGCCGCAGTGGAAGCCGGTGCCGGCGCCGCGCTCGCCGCCTGGCGCGCAAGCGTCTCCGGTGCAGTTGCGGCGCGACGCGGCGGCAAGCTCAGCGAGGATGTGGCCGTTCCGACCGACCGGCTCGCGGAGCTACTGGAGGGCAGCGAGGCGATCGCGCGGCGGCGCGACCTCGAATATGCCGCGTGGGGTCATGCGGGCGACGGCAACATGCACTGCTCCTTCCTGCTCGATCCCTCCAGCGAGTCACAACGACAAGCGGTGCGGGCGGCGGCAGAGGAGCTCTTTGCGCTCGTCGCGGTACTCGGCGGCACCGTCACCGGCGAACATGGCATCGGACGCCTGAAAGGCGGCCAGCTTTCGCGACAGTGGTCCCCGGGCGCCGTCGCCGCGCACGACGCAATCAAGCGCGCACTCGACCCCCGCGACCTGTTCGGCCGCGGCCGCAAACGCGCATAACGCACAGCCCTCGGGCGCCGACACGCCGACGTTCTTGCGTCCGCGAACCGGGCGTCGGGACGCGGCTCAGCGCGCGTCGAGCTGCTTGATCGCGTCGCCGCCCATCGCGGCCGGGAAGCTCGCGACCTCCTCATACCGCGCGACCCCGCCGACGACATACGGATCGTCGTCGAACAGGCGCAGCAACGCGGCGGCGTCGGTGCCGGCACCAAGAATCCCCGCGCCGGAGCCGTCGGTAAAGCGGCCCGCGCCGATCACGACACCATCGCCGATCAGGCGCTCCAGCCACTCCAGATGCGCGGGGCGCAGCGCGCCAACCGCTTCCGCCGAGCCGGTGTACGTGGAACGCAGAACGATCATGCGCGAAAGCGTAACCGCCCGCGCCCGCGACTCAGATGATTGATTCCACGGCGGGGTGCCGTGGGTGTGCGTGGATCGCGGATGCCCTCGATGACGGGGTGAGCCACCACAATGCTGGTGGCCTGGGGTGGATCGCCACGTCATCGAGGGCGCCGCGAGGCGCGTGCAGACGCGGTGCCAGGCCGTGGAATCAATCATCTCAGGCCGGCGGCAACGTAAAGCGCTTGGGGCCGACAACCAGCCCCGCCTCTTGCAGCGCAGGCGCAAGCCGATGGCCGGTCGCCGGCTCGCCATCGATCCGTTCGAGCTGCAACCGCCTGCGGGTGTTGCGAGCATGATCGACCAGCGCCCGCAACGCCGGCACGACCCGCTCGTCGCTGCCGTCGACCAGCGTCAGCAGCCCCTTGAGCGAACGCTCCAGATACAGCACCGGCTCCCCACCGACGAGCACCACATCGGCGCCCGCGACCCGCTGCGGGCCTCGCGACGCACCGCCCGCGCCACGCACCCCCGCGCCGCCGCGCGCGCCCGCATCGCGTTTGGGCCACGGCAGCGCCGCACCGTACGGCTGCGCCGGATCGACCGCATCGAGCACGACCGGTGTGTGTCGCCCTAGCGGCACACCATCGAACGAACGCAGCCGCTCGACCGCCCCTGGCAACGCGAACTGCGCACCCCCAAGCCCCTCGACGAAGTAGCCGCGCCGGCACGCGCCAAGCGTCTCCAAATCGGCGAGCGCCGGATACAGCGCACTGAACCCGCCGGGGACGCCTTCGGCCAACACCAGTTCGCGTGTCAGCAGTCCGTGGCGTTCGAGCAGCAGCTCAGCGCGAGCGCGATCCTGCTCGCGCCGCCCCGGCTCGGGCAGCAACAGCGGTGCCGCCAGCGACCAGCGGCCGACCGCCTGCGATGGCGCGCCGCGCCGCCCAGCAAAGCGCCGCCGCGACGACCACCCGCTACCCACACCACTTGCAGCGCGCTCCAGCCGCCGCCGATCATCCGCGCGACCCCCACGCAGCGGCTGAAACGCATCGTTGGTGGCTTCGCCGGCCCACACCAAATCCCACAGCGCCTCATGCAGCGCGACGGCCGGCACGTCGGCGAGCGACAGCAAATCGGTGAAGAAGCAACCACCGCCGGCCAGCCGCTCGCGGATCAGGTCGTGAACGGCGCCCTGCGGCGACTCGATCGCGCGCGGCTGCCCAGGCACCACCGGCCGGCCGAGCAGCGGCGCATCCTCGCGGAAGTAGAAGGCGACCCGCCCCGAATCGCGGCCGAGTGCGCCGGCCCCGATCCACACCACTTCGCCGCTGGTGCAGAGCTGGTCGAGCCACGCCGGTGAATAGGCGCCAAGGCGACGCGGCAACACCGCCGACTCCCAAGCGACGGCCGGCAACGCCAAGCCTTGGAGCGGCACGAGCACGTCGCGCAGGCGGTCGATGCCGGCGCCGGCCGGCGCGTGGCGATCGACGCCATGCCAACTCGGCAGGAAGCTCGCAAGCGCCCGCTGGTCGCTCGGCTCGATCTCCTCCCGCAGCGCCGCCAGCGAGGCGCGTCGCAGCCGACGCAGCACCTCCGGGTCGCACCATTCGCGGTCGGTGCCGCCGGGGCGCAGTTCGCCGCGCAGCAGTGCGCCGCGCGCCTCCAAACCGGCAAGCACCGCCGCCGGATCGACGCGGTAGCGACCGTGCAGCTCGGCGGTGGTGAACGGCGTATGCGTCGCAGCGAAGCGCTCGACGAGCCGTTCCAGCGCGCCCTCAACCGGCTCCAGCAGGCGCTGCGGCAGGAAGCTCGGCGGCACGGCGCCAAGCGCGTCACGGTACAGCCCGGCATCATCGGCCGCGATCCAGCGCGACTGCCCACCGACACGCAGTTCCACGGCGCGGCGCTCGCCAGCCAGCTGCGCCGTCAGTGCGCGTGCCTGCGCGACGCCGGGCGGTTCGACCCGCTCGGCGATCTCGTCGAGCGTCAGGTCGCCGATCCGGCGCAGCACCTGTTGGAGCGCATCGGCGTCGCGCGCCCGGGTGCGTTTGGCCCGGTGCTGCAACTGGTCGTCGACGGCCTGCACGGCACGGGCGTCGAGCAGATCGCGCAGCTCCTCCTGCCCAAGCAGTTCGGCGAGCAGATCGCGGTCGAGCGAGAGCGCGGCGGCACGCCGTTCGGCGTTCGGCTGGTCGCCCTCGTACATGTACGTCGCGACGTAGTCGAACAGCAGCGAACTGGCCATCGGCGACGGCCGATCGGTGTCAACCTCGACGAGCCCGAGCTGGCGGCTGCGCAGCCCGGCGAGAATCTCGCGCAGGCCCGGCACATCGAGCACATCTTGCAGGCATTCGCGGTAGGTCTCCAGGACGATCGGGAACTGCGGATGGCGGCGAGCGACCTCCAGCAGCGACTGCGCTTTGAGGCGCTGCTGCCAAAGCGGCGTGCGGCGCCCCGGATAGGCGCGCGGCAGCAGCAGCGCACGCGCCGCGTTCTCACGGAAGCGCGCGCCGAACAGCGCGCTGGCGCCCAGCTCCCGCACCACCAGCTCCTCAAGCTGCTCGGGTTCGATCAGCACCAGTTCGCTACCGGGCGGCTCGTCGGTATCGGGAAGATGCAGGATCAGCCCCTCGTCGCTCCAGATCACGTCGCTTTCGAGGCCGAGTTCCTCGCGGACGCGCGCGCCGATCGCCAGCGCCCACGCGGCGTGAACGCGACCGCCGAGCGGCGAATGCAGCACGAGCCGCCAGTCGCCGATCTCGTCACGGAACCGTTCGAGCACGAGCGTGCGATCGGAGGGCACCACCGTCGTCGCGTCGCGCTGCTCGCGCAGGAACTCCACGAGGTTGCGCGCGGCCTGTTCGTCGAGTTGGTAGTCGCGGGCGAGCGTCGCCGGGTCGGCGTCAACCATCTCCCGCGCGAAACGCCCGATCGCTTCGCCGAGTTCGCGTGGGCGCCCCACCGAATCGCCGCGCCAGAACGGAATCGCGCCCGGTACGCCCGGAGCCGGCGTCACGACGACGCGGTCGCGCTGAATCTCCTCGATCCGCCAACTCGACGCGCCAAGCAGGAAGGTTTGGCCGGCGCGTGCCTCATGCACCATCTCCTCGTCAAGCTCGCCGACACGCCGCCCGTCGGGCAACGTGACGAGATAGAGCCCGCGGTCGGGAATCGTGCCGGCGTTGACGATCGCCAGCTGCCGCGCGCCGCGCCGCGCGCGCAACGTACCGGCCGCGCGATCCCAGACCAGGCGGGGGCGCAGCTCACCGAACTCCGCCGACGGGTAACGGCCATCGAGCAGATCGAGCACCGCTTCCAGTGAGGAACGCGGCAGTTCGCGAAAGGGATGCGCGCGCCGCACGATCGCCTCGAGCTGATCGACCGACACCGCCTCAGCGCCCGGCGCCGCATCGCCCTCCAAGCCCTCCGCAGGATCCGGCCCCGGCACGGTGTACCGCCCCACCGCACCGCCAGGCACCGACGCGGCCCCGACGATCGCGACGATCTGCTGGGCGAGCACGTCGAGGGGGTTGCGTGGGATCGAGGTCGGCTCAATCTCGCCGTCGCGCATCCGCGCCGCGACGACCGTGCACTCCAGCAGATCCGCGCGGAACTTCGGGAAGATCCGGCCCTTGGCGACCTGATCGACGGTATGCCCGGCGCGGCCGATGCGCTGAAGGCCACGCGACACCGATTTCGGCGACTCGATCTGCACGACGAGATCGACGGCTCCCATGTCGATCCCCAGCTCCAGCGAACTGGTCGCCACCAAGCACGGCAGCTCGCCGCTCTTGAGCAGCTCTTCGACGAGTTCGCGTTCCTCCCGCGCCAGTGAGCCGTGATGTGCACGCGCAAGCTCGATCGTCGGCACCGGCGGCGGTCCGGGTGGGCGCTTGCCCGCAGCGTCTCCGGCCACCGGCCCACCGCCTGCGGTCGCCTCGCCCGCAGTCGCCTGCTCGGCGGCGGCGTCGCGCCGCTCCTGCGCCAACTCGTTGATGCGCAGCGCAACCCGCTCGGCGAGCCGGCGGTTGTTGACAAACACCAGCGTTGAGCGGTGCTGCTCGACGAGATCGAGCAACTCCGGGTAGATCGCCGGCCAGATCGAGCGGCGCGTCTGCTCGCCGCCGGGATGGTGCGCGAGCTCGGGCAGCGGCAAACCTCCAAGGTCGGCGCGCCCCTGTTCAGGCTCGACCATCGACTCGACCGGCACCTGGATTTGCAGGTCGAGCCGCTTGCGTTCGCCGGTCTCGATCACCGTGCAGTCGCGCCCACCTCCGACGAGGAAGCGGCCGATCTCCTCCAGCGGGCGCTGCGTCGCCGACAGCCCGACCCGCTGCGGCCCCTCGCCAGCGAGGCGCGCGAGCCGCGCGGCGCCACCCGGCAAGGCCGCACCGCCCGGCAGCCGGGGATCACCGCGATCGGCTTCGCCCCACCGTTGGTTTGCCGCGAGTCGCTCCAGCGTGAGCGACAGGTGAGCGCCGCGCTTGGTGCCGGCGACGGCGTGGATCTCGTCGACGATCACCGATTCGACGTGCGTCAGCAGCGCCTGCGCACGGCTCGTGAGCAGCAGGTACAGCGACTCCGGCGTCGTGACGAGGATGTCGGGTGCGCGGCGCAGCATCCGTTCGCGGTCGCGCTGCGACGTATCGCCGGTACGCAGCCCAACCTCCAGCTCGGCCCCGGTGGCCTGCTGGATCCCCGCCAGCGGGGCGCGCAGGTTGCGTTCCACGTCATACGAAAGTGCCTTCAGCGGACTGACATACACCACCCGCACCTTGCGTTCGGCGTCGCCTTGCGGCGCGGCCGCCAACCGGTCGAGCGCCCACAGGAAT
>JASGGQ010000068.1:0-14923 GCA_047604965.1 Patulibacter sp.
GAGAACATCACGAGCGGCTTCTTGGCCGAGCGGTCGAGCAGCACCGAGGCGTAGTACTCGGTGGCGATGTCGGAGGCGTGCTCGATCCAGATGGTGCGCGTGATGTGGCCCTTGATGTCGAGCCCGAGGATGTTGGTCGCGTGCTCGCGCGCCTCCGCCTCGCTGGCGGCGAGCTTCACGCCCCCAGCCTTGCCGCGCCCGCCGATCAAGACCTGCGCCTTGACGACGACCGGGTAGCCGATCTCGTTCGCGGCGGCGACGGCCTCGTCGACCGTCGTGACCGCCTTGCCGTCGGAAACGGCGAGGCCGTGCTTACCGAACAGCAGCTTGCCTTGGTACTCGAGAAGATCCATGAAATCCCATCAAAGGGGGTTCGCGGGCGCGCGGGACGCAGCTTGGTCGAGCGTGCCCAGGGCTGGGCTGTCGCGCATCGACGTAACACACGCCGCGCGCAACGCCGCTGGACTCTAGTACCCCGCGCAACCGGGCGGCAGTGCGGACACTCACACTGTGTGGCCCATCACACAGCGCGGCGTGGCGTGCGGGCCGGGCGCGCCGCAACGCGCCCCAACCGAACGCCCCGCGATGACGGCATCACCACCGCCCACCGGCGGAGCGCAAACGCGCCAGCACACTCCATCGGCCGGTGCTGGTGCCGACGATCTAGCTGGAGCCTGGGCGCAGGCGAGCTTATGAATCCGGTCAAGTACATCGACATCGCGCGCGCCGCGCTACGCGCGTACCTCGAGCATGCTGGCGTCGTGCTGGCCGCCTCAGCGGTCATCAACGGCGCGGCGCTCCTGCTCAGCGTGCTGCTGATGAACCTGCTCACGAGCGCCGGCTTCGTCCTCTACCTGTTGATCTTGTTCGTCGCCCAGCAGGTGACGACCGGGGCGGCGACGCTCCTGATGGCCGGGCTGTGGCAGCGTGGCGCGGCGCCGACGATCGGCGAACTGGTGCGCGGCGCGGCAGCCCGCGGGGCGGCACTGAGCGCCAGTGCGCTGCTGTACAGCTACGGCATCCTGGTGTTCGTCTTCATGGGCGTCACGCTCATCACACTCTCCACGATCTACGGTGCGCTGCCCGGCCTGGCGCTGATCGGTGTGGGGTTGTTCTTCGGCGTGCGCTGGTCGATCGCGATTCCGGCGCTGCTGCTGCGCCGCCAAGGCATTCGTGACGCCTTCACGACGAGCATGCAGCTGACCGGCACCGCGCCCGGCACGGCCTTCAAGCTGGTGGGACTGATGATCGTCGTCAATGGGATCGCGCCCCGGCTGGTCGCAGAGATGGTTGGCGGCGGCCACGGCGCTGCGCTGGAGACGATCGTCTTCACCTCCTTCGTCGCCTCCGCGATCGTCGCGCCGCTGCCTGGGCTGGCGTACGGCGAGCTGTACCTGCGACTGGCGGGCGACGCGCACCGGCCGGCCTCGCGCAGCGCTGGCGCTGCGCATGTGCCAACGGGCGCGACCGCGACGCCGGCACCATCGCCGAGTGGCGCCGGCGCTACGCCGGCGCTGGCGCCGTCGCTGGCGGCCGACGCCGGAGTGCGGTTGCCGTGGAGCCCGCCCGCACTGGCACCGCCACCGGCCCCGTGGACGCCGGAAGCGACCACCGCCCTGCCGCCACCCCCGGCCGCAACGCCTGCCCCGCCACCGCCGGCTCCCGCCGCGACTCCAGCGTCGCTCCCTGCGCCCCAGCAGCGCCAGGGGAGCGTCGCGCCGCCCGGCTTCGGGTAAGCAGGCCTTTCAACACGAACCGCGTGCGGATGATCATCCGGGAGGCTGAGCACGACACGCTCGATGACACACCGGTTGAGCGCGTCACGCTTGCCGATCTCGAAGCCGATTCGATCGCTGCGTACCGGCAGGAACTTGCGAATGAGCATGCCGAGCACCCGTTTCTCAAGGGGGACAACGAACTGCTGCTCAGGAGCATCGGCGCGCTGGTTGTGAGTCCCGAGTCCGGTCACCTCGTTGCGAGTCGCGCCGGGGTACTGATGTTCGGGAACTGGCACACGTTGCGCCCGAACTTCCCGAGGTACGACGTGGATTATCACCTGGTTGTCGATGACGATCCGAAGGTGCGGTGGACGCAGCGGATCACGACCGACGGTACCTGGAGCGGAAACCTCTACGACTTCTACCGCCGCGCAAGCAACGCGATCACCAAGGAGCTGCGCGTGCCGTTCCGGCTCAGGGGCGATCAGCGTGTCGGCGAAGGCCCCGAGCAGGCGGCGCTGCGCGAGGCGCTGGTGAACACGCTGATCCACGCCGACCACGACTCCAGCACGCACATCGTGGTGCGGCAAACCAGCGACGAGATCATGTTCCGCAACGGCGGCACGCTCCGTCTCCCTGTCGAGGTGGCGATGGCAGGCGGTCGCAGCGACTGCCGCAACCTGAACCTCCAGAAGATGTTCCAGCTCGTCGGCTACGGCGAGAAACTCGGCAGCGGCTTCCCGCTGATTCGCACCGCGTGGCAAGAGAAAGGCTGGGCGCAGCCGCGCCTCGAAGATCAGGTCGAACTCGACAGCGTGGAACTACGCCTGCGATTCGGGCCGGAGGTGGACAAGCCGAGCTTGTCTACTGGACAAGCCGGTGAACATGGTGGACAAGCTGGTGAACAAGCCCCGTTGAGCGCCCGCGCAATCGAGGTCATCAAGCTGTGCGCCGCCGACTATGCGACCACAGCGCAACTGCGCGAGCGGCTGGCCATCCAGTCACGCTCCTACGTCGCTCGGCAGCTCGTCCAGCCGCTCATGGCTCGTGGTTATCTGGAACTGCGCTTTCCAGATCAACCGCGTCACCCGGAGCAGGCGTACCGGGCAACCCCAGCCGGACGCGCAGCCGTGCAAGACGAGCCACGTCCCTGACACCTGCCGCTCCCCAACGGCGACCACGCCTCTTGCAGATCGAGGAAAGCCTGCCCGACGCGCCGACAGACTCAGCCCCGCAAGCGACAGCAGACGCGGCTACGTTTCCCGCCCCACGCCGTCTCGCACGCACGCTAAGGGACCGCTGATCCTCAACGGGCCCGGAGGCCCGCTTGCGGTCGTGCGGCGGGCGCGGGCGCAGCGGGCGGTGCTGCTGGGGCATAATGGGCGGCGATGCCTCTTCCCAAGCAGATCACCTTCGTCTCGTTCGATGTGTACGGCACCCTGATCGACTGGGAAACCGGCATCGTCGACGCATTCCGCAAAGCCGCGAAGGCCGACGGGATCGAGCTTGACGCGGCGACGCTGCTGCCGATGTTCCACGAGGTGCAGCGCGAGATTCAGGGCGGCTCGTATGAGCTGTACGCCGAGGTGCTGCGCCGGACGGCGATGGAGATCGCCAACCGGCTCGATTGGAAGCTGGAGAGCGCCAAGAGCAGCTTCTTGCCGGAGTCGATCCCGTATTGGAAGCCGTTCAAGGAGGCGTCGCCGTCGCTCAAGAAGATCGGCAAGCTGTACAAGACCGGCCTCGTGTCGAACATCGATGACAAGCTGCTTGGGCAGACGCGCCGCCATTTGCCGCACGACTTCGATCTCGTGGTGACCGCGCAGCAGGTGCGCTCCTACAAGCCGGACCCGGCGCATTTCAAGGAGATCGAGCGGCGGATCGGCACCAAGAAGGGCATGGTCCACATCGGCTCCAGCTACTACCACGACGTTGAGCCGGCGCTGAAGCTGAAGGTCCCGGTGATCTGGCTCAACCGCAACGGCGAGGAGCTCGAAGGGCGCAAAAAGCCGACCGAGATGGTCTCCACGCTCGCCGACGCCGCCGCCCTGCTGCGCGCCTGAATCTCGTTGGCGTCAGGGGTTCGACCCCGACGTCAAACCCAACACTGCTGCGCGGGGCGCCCACACGCAGATCAGCAACCGGCACGTCGCGCCGGCGGCCGCGGCCGGCGGCGCGACGGCCGTCATTACTCCACGAGATCAGCGAGGCGGTGCCCGGCGATCGCGCACACCTCGCTGAGCGCCAGCGCAAGCTCGGCTTCCGGTTCGCCGCCAATCCGCTCGGCCAGCAACTCCCGTAGCCCCTTGCCGCCGTGATCGCGCACGCACGCGATGAACGGAAAACCGAAACGCTCGCGGTACGCATCGAGCTCGGCGGCAAACGCAAGCCGCTCGGCATCCGGCAATGCGTCAAGGCCAGCGCCGGCCTGCTCACTGGCCGACTCGGCCGTCAACTCCTGGCCGCCACGCTCATGCACCGCCAGATCGGGGTGCGCGCGCAGCACCTCCAGCTGGCGCTCACGCGGCGCGGCACGCAGCACCGCCGCAAAGGCCGCCTGGAGCGCCGCGAGATCAGCAAACGGGGCCTCCCCGTAGGCCGCCTCGGCGACCCACGGGGAGTACTCGACCACATCGCCGAAACGCGCGACGAACGCCGCCCGGTCAAGCCCTTCGGCGACCGCCATCAGGCGCCATCCACCGTCGTCGACCGGCTTGGCACGCCACCTTCGAGCACCTCGCCAGCTGCGAGCGCGGCCGCTTCCTCCTCCTGCACCAGCCGCGGCGGAGCAGCGGCGAGATCGGTCGGCTCCTCGGGAGTGCCCGGCAGCCACACGTTGTAGAAGAGGTTCAGCAAGACGGCAACGATCGCCGCCGCGCTGATCTCAGAGTCGAACACCGTCGCCACCGCCTCCGGGAACACCGACCAGAAGTCATGGTTGGCGATCGGCAACAACCCAAAGCCGATCGCCACCGCGACGATCACCATGTTGTTGTTGTTCTGGTAGTCGACCTTGCTGAGCGTACGGATCCCGCTCGCAGCAACGGTGCCAAACAGCACGATCCCCGCGCCACCAAGCACCGCGTTTGGAATCACGCGCACCAGTTCGGCGAGCATCGGCGACAGGCCAAGCACCGCCAGCGTCACGCCGCCAGCTGCGACGACGAAGCGACTCTTGATGCCGGTTAGCGCCACCAAGCCGACGTTCTGCGCGAACGCACTCGCCGGGAAGGAGTTGAAGATCGGCGCCACCGCAGAGGAGAGCATGTCGGCACGCAGGCCGTTCGCGATCCGCTTGGAATCGACGTCGGTCTCCACGATCTCGCCGACGGCGAGCAGATCGGCGGTCGTCTCGACCATGATGACCAGCATCACGACGACCATCGAGATAATCGCGCCAGCCTCGAAGATCGGAGCGCCGAAGTGGAACGGCGAGGGAATCGCGAAGATCGAGCCTCCGACATTCGCCGTTGTCGCCTTGCCAACGATCAACGCGATGATCGTGCCAACGAACAGGCCGAGCAGAATCGCAACGCGCGACAAGGTCGGGATCTTCGTCAGCACCAGCACGAGCACCAGTGTCACCGCAGCCATCGCCATGTTGCCCATGTCGAGGTACGCCGGGTTCGGTTCGCCGCCGAGCGTCGCCTGCCCGGTGACCCACCCGACCGCAACCGGCATCAGTGAGAGGCCGATCACCGTAATGATCGAACCGGTCACCACCGGCGGGAAGAAACGGATCACCGAAGAGAAGAACGGCGCCAGCAGGAAGCAAATCAACGACGCGACCATCACCGCCCCGAAGACCGTCCTGAGCCCGTGCGTTCCGTCCTCGGCGATGATCGACGTCATCGTCGCCACCGCCGCGAAGGAGATGCCCTGCACCAGCGGGAGCTGCGCGCCGATGTACGGCAGGCCGAGCGTCTGCACCAGCGTCGCCAAACCGCCAACGAAGAGCGCGCAGGAAATCAACATCGCCTGCTGCGCCGGCGCCAGCCCGGCCGCGCCGCCAACGATGATCGGCACGGCGATCACGCCGCCGAACATCGACAGGATGTGCTGAAGGCCGTAGCCGAACAGCGTGAAGGGCGGGAACATCTCATCTTCCGGCCGCCCTCCGCCGCCGGAACGTTTGGCCGCCGATGGTGGCGGCGCCGCAGCTGTGCTCATCTCACTGCCCTTCCGTTTACGCGAACGCCGGAACGGTCGCCCACGCTGCGGGCGCCGGCTCGGCACCCTCACGCTGGATCGTGGCCTGAATCAGCCCGTACGGCCGGTCGGCCGCGTAGAAGACCTCGTTCGGATTCTCCAACCCGAACGGCGCCAGATCGACGACGAAGTGGTGCTTATTCGGGCAGGAGAGCTTGACCTCCGCCACTTCGCCGAACTGCTCAAGAACGGCCTTGCCCATCGCGAACAGCGTCTGCTGGAGCGCCAGCGAGTGAACGTCGGCGAAGGTCTCCAACAAGAGCGCCTTGATCGCGTCGTAGCACCCGTTGAAGTCAACGTCGGGCGAGGTGTAGCGCCACCACGCGGTGACCGAGGTCGCCATGATCCGGTCGTCGGTCTCCACCAGCGTCGTGTACTTGTCGCGCGGGAAGCCGTGGAACTCCGAACCGGTGGACTTCAGGACGATGCAGTCCTTCAGGCCGGCGATCACATAGGTCTCGTCGCCATCTTTCTGCACGACGGCGGTGCGTACCTCCTGGCCCTTGCGGACAAACGAGTGATCGTGCGGCGCGCCGCCACTGACGATCCGCTCCCACGAGTACGCCTCCGCTTCCCAGCGCCCGCCGGTCACCCATTCGAACTCGCTGAGGAAGTGCTCGCCGAGCTTGAGCAGCAGCGCCTCCGGCGAGCCGACCCCGTACTCCTTGGCGAAGGCGTAGACCGTGTTCTTCTGGGTGTCGGTCGCGACGACGAGACTGTTATCGCCGTCGATATGACACGCAGTGAAGTCGCCGCGCAATTGCGAGGTGACACTCAAGTCTTCGATCTCGTGAACCGGCGTGTCCCGGGTGATTCGCACCAGGCGACACTCGGCTTTGCCGTACTGGTTGGGGCCAAGCACGATGTTTCCAGTGGCCATATTCAACTTCCTCGGTAGGTGGTGTAGGCGTAAGGGCTGAGCAGCAACGCGACGTGGTAATGCGGCTGATCGCCGGTCACCTCGAAGCAGATGTCCACTCGTGGGTAGAAGGCATTCCGGCCGCCGGCTGCGAACCAGCTCCCGGTCTCGAACGCGATGCGGTACTCACCCGGCGCCAGCTCGACGCCCCAGGCGATCCGCCCGTCGTCGTCGGTAGCCAGCGCCAGCTCCACGTCCGGCCCGGTGAGCGTCGCCCCAAGGCCCGCAGCCGGTGCCCCGGCAGCGGCGTCGAGCACATGCGTCGAGCAGCTGGTCATGAACGCGGCAGGTCGGTCGGCATGGCCCGCATTCAATGGATGGGGCGGCCGGTCGTCGTTGGCCAACTGTCCAACGACGACACGCCAGTCATGGCCCGACGGACAATCCTTTGCGCAAACGTTTGCCGTGCGATGGTGCGCGATGCCGAGCGGTCTGAGAAGCTGCTATCTCATGCGCGTCAGTTCCACCAGCGACGGCCCAGGACGCCCCCGTCCGACGCTCCGCACGCTCGCCGAGCGGACGGGACTGCACGTCTCCACCGTCTCCCGCGCATTGCGGCGCGCGCCAGCCAGCGACGAAACGGCGGCGCGCGTCCACGCTGCGGCCGCCGAACTTGGCTTCCGGCCAGACCCGCTCGCCGCCGGGCTGCGCAGCGGCCGCAGCGGCGTGATCGGGATGACCTCCCACTCGCTGACCGACGTCGCGCAGGCAGCGATCTTCGAAGCGGTCGACCGCCAGAGCCTTCAGCGCGGCTTCGATGTGCTGGTCGCGCTCACCCACGACGACCCCGCCGCACAGCGGGAGCGGATCGAGTTGCTCTGCTCGCGGCGCGTCGACGGGCTGCTGATCGCCGACACCCACCGCGACCCTGCCTACCCCGACTGGGTAGCGTCGCTCGGACTGCCATACGTCCTCGTCATGCGCGGCGCCGACGGGCATCCGTCGGTGACCTGCGACGACCGGCTCGCCGGGCGCATGGTCGCCGACCACCTCGTCGAACGCGGCCACCGCGACATCGCGCTGCTCTACGGCCCGCAGTACTCGCCGGCCTCGCACGGACGCGCACAAGGCTTCCGCGACGGGCTCGCCGCACACGGCCTAGAGATCGACCCCGACAGCAGCGAATACGGCGGACTGCACATCAGCGAAGGACGCGATGCAATGGAGCGCTTGCTGAGCCGGCGCACCGCGCCGACCGCCGTGTTCTGCGCCAACGACCTCGTCGCGCTCGGCGCCGCGACCGCGCTACGCGCCGCCGGACTGCGCGTCGGCGAAGAGGTCGCGCTGGTCGGCTACAACGACCTCGACTCCGCCGCCGCCCTGGATCTGACCACGATCCGCTCCCCACAGCAGGAACTCGGGTGGCTCGCGACCGACGCGCTCCTCGGCGCGATCGACGGCGCCGCGCCCCGCTCGCAAACACTCGCCCCACGGCTGATCATCCGCGGCTCCAGCGCCCGCGGCTTCGGCGAACGCGCCGGCAGCCAGCCGCTGCCGCCGGGGGATCGTCGTCGCGATGACCGCACCCCGCCTGGACGACCCCGGGCGGCTGCCGGAGGCGGCCCGCGACGCGCTCGACGCGCGGCTCGCGGACTTCGACGCCTGGTCGGAGCAGCGCTACCCCGGCGGCTCACAGGCCGGGCAGCCGCTCCACACCGTCTACGTCCCCGCCGATCGCGCCCGTCCTGGGCTCTGCGCGAGCTGGGGCGCGCAGGCGCTGGCGGCGATCGAGCAGCACGCGCCGTCGCCCGAGCTGCTGGCCCGCGCCACCGGGCTCCCCGAGAGCGAGGTCGCCGGCGCCTGGCCGCTGCTGCTCGCGGCGCTCGCGCAGCGCCCGATCCACGACCTGCGCATCGACCTCGAAGACGGCTACGGCCCGCGCGGCGACGCCGAGGAGGACGCCGATGCCGACGAGGCCGCGGCGACGCTGCTCGCCGAGAGCGCCACGCCGGGCGGCCCCGCGCGCTGCGGCATCCGGCACCGCAGCCTCGAGCGCTCCACGCGCGCCCGGGCGGTGCGGACCCTCGACCGGCTGCTCGGGCACCTGCTCGACAGCGGCGGGCTGCCGAGCGGCTTCGTCATCACGCTGCCGAAGGTCGTCGATCTGCGCCAGGTCGAGGCGTACGCGGCGCTGCTCGGAGCGCTGGAGCAGGCGCACGGCCTCCCCGACGGCGCGCTGCGCTTCGAGATCCAGGTCGAGACGCCGCAGACGATCCTCTCCGCCGACGGCCGCCTGATCCTCGCCCCGATGCTCGACGCCGCCGCCGGGCGCTGCACCGGCCTGCACTTCGGCACCTACGACTACACCGCCGCGCTCGGCGTCCCGGCGAGCCGCCAGCACGCTCGCCACGGCGTCGCGCTGCTCGCCAAGGAGGTGATGCGCCTCGCCGCCGCGGCACCGGCGTCGAGGTCAGCGACGGCTCGATCAACCAGCTCCCGGTGGGCGACGGCGACGCGGTGCACGCGGCGTGGCGGGCGCATGCGGAGCTGGTGACCGCGGCGCTCGCCGACGGCATCCCGCAGGGGTGGGACCTGCATCCCGCGCAGCTCGTCACGCGCCACCTCGCGGTGATCGCCGACGCGCGGCGGACGCTGCCGCTGGCGCTCCCCGGCTCGCGGCGTATCTGACGGCGAGCGGCGCGGCAAGCGGCACGCTCGACGAGCCGGCGACCGCGCAGGCGCTTGCCGCTGGAGCCGTGCGCGCCGTCGCGATCGGCGCGGCGACGCAGCGCGAGCTCGAGACCGAGACGGGCGTGGCCTTCGACCAGCTCGCCGCGCTCGCCGCCCGCCGGGTGGCCTGAGAAGGTCTTTCAGAATGAGATGGGAGAGCGGGGAGTGTGGGGTCGTGCGTGCGATGGAGGGGCGTTGACCGCAGGCAGGCCTCTCTGGGCCCGTTGGGGATCAGCGGTCCTTCAGCGTGCGTGCGAGGCGGCGTAGGCGGGGGAACGTAGCTGCGTCTGCTTTCCGTTTACGAGGCCGGTTGCCGCGGCGAATCGGGCGAGCCTCCCTCAACTTGCAAGACGATTGGAAGCGTTGGCGGAGTGTCCGGAGACAATGTGACTGCCGGAGCATTCCTC
Organism: Patulibacter sp.; assembly: GCA_047604965.1. Lineage (GTDB taxonomy): Bacteria > Actinomycetota > Thermoleophilia > Solirubrobacterales > Solirubrobacteraceae > JAGIBJ01. The sequence goes on from JASGGQ010000068.1 coordinate 9,924, forward strand.
GCAGAGTTCGTCTGGGAGTCAAGACGTAGCGTCTAGTGATTGCCCGTGTGGGTCGCGTCACTGTACACCGTGTTTCGGTGTTTTGGACTTGACGTGGTGGCGCTGGTCCGAAACGATGCGCAGCGCTCTCGCTCTCGTCTTTGAGGTTCCGTCAAGTGTCCTGTTCTCCACCCGGCGTGCGCTCGTTGCGTACGTTGCCGCTGGCCCTGTTTTGTGTTCTGGCTGTTGTTCCTGTGGCGTCGGCCGCGAACTTCGTGCTGGAGGATTGGAATGGTCCGGCTCCGGTGAAGAACTGAAGACGAACAGCTCGCTTGATTTGAAGGGGTGGGAGCCGGTGACGACGGATTCCCGGTCGTTTGAGCTTTCGCAGTCCAAGACGCTGTGGGAAGGTCGTGGCCTGTATGCGAAGGCTGACCTGACGCTCCTGAGCGGAACGGGCACGGCGGAGTGGCGCTACCGCGCACCGGGCACGTCGACGATCTACAAGACGGAGTACGCGCCGTCCACGTTCAACCTCCTCGGCTGTCTCAACGAGGGGATGCGCAAGAGCGACGGGTCGTGGCAGGACACGGTCAACAGCTGGCCGGGGCACACGCCGCGCTCCAGCTATCACCCGACCGCGTGCGGCGTCGGCGTGCTCGTCGGGCATCTTGCGTCTGCGCAGGTGATTCTCGGCAACCCTGGCGCGCAGGTCTTCTGCAGCAACGCCGCGACGCCGTGTGTTCGCACCGGCAGCCCGATCGGCAACCAGGCCGTGTTCGGTATCCAGCGGATGGGGCTCGCGCAGCCGTGGTTCGCCGCTTATCTTCCCGGTGCCCGCGTCTTCCAGACCGACTACGACCGCCCGACCCTGGGCGCAGGCACCAACAGCCACCCGAACTGGGTTCGTCACGCCATCGTCACCGTCACCGCAACCGCGACCGACACCGGACTTGGCGTCAAGAAGATCAACCTGTCCTACGCCAAGGCCGACGGCAGCACCGCAAGCCAGGGGCAGAGCCTTCCGTGCTCCGGTGATCGCAACGACCGCTGCGCCGCGAGCTGGAACACCGCCAAACCCAGCTACAAGCCGTCGTTCACCTACGACACCGACGACCTCCCCGAAGGCGTCGTCCCGTTCGGCGTCAAAGCCACCGACAACGTCGACAACCAGAGCCTTCCTGCTGATGGTCCGAACACTGCGCTCGTGCCGCCCGCGAAGATCGACCGTTCCGCGCCGGTCGACATCGCCGGCACCGGCGAGATCGCCGACCTCGACAGCCACTGGTTCCGCGGCGAGGACACCAAGACGATCACCGCCACCGCGCGCGACATCTATTCCGGCGTCAAGACGCTCCAGATCGAGAAGACCGACGGCACCGTCCTCGCCAGCGAAACGTTCAACTGCGCAAATGACCAGTGCCCGAACGACGCAAGCAAGACGCTCTCACTCGACACAACCCAGATCCCCGAAGGCGAAACCGTCGTCCGGCTACGCGCAACCGACCTCGTCGGCAACACCGCGATTGGTGCGCCTTGGACGCTACGTATTGACCGGACTCCGCCAACCATTGAGGGCGCGAAGTTTGATGCAGGTTTCGAGGAGGAAGATGGCGGGCACGCAGTCTTTAGTTGGGGGATGTATACCGATGAGTTGTCTGGGGTTGCAACGAGTGAGTATAGACGTGATGGCGAAAATACGTGGACTTCAACAATAGAAGAGGGTGATATAGTCGACTACCCAGCCGGCACCGTGACGTTCGTGGCTTACCTGCGAGTCACGGACTATGCTGGAAACGTGCGAAACATCACCCTGTCGGGCAATGGAGCGGGCACGCCGAGCGAAGGATTTGCTGATGATGCCGCGGCCGTGAAGTATCTTCGTGAACAGGGACTTTCGGGCGCCGAGGCGATGAACTGGATCGAGATGGAAACTCGCGCTAACGACGTCCTTTTGGATCTGAGGCAGCGAGTTAATTGCAGACATCGACCTGTGGTTCGATGTTGATCGGCAGATGGTGCGTTTCTTGGCGCCAAATAGTGTGATTGAAAGCCGTGTGATTCGCGAAGTTTCCGCGAGTTTCCCGGGCCACTACTCCGCGCAAGTAGTTCCGTTTACGGAGCGAGAGCTGACCGATGATGTTGCGAGAGCCGATGCCTTGCTCGATGCATCGCCTGCTGCGGGTTACGTCGATGTTGGCGCTTCCGTGGGTCAGCAGGCTGTGGTTCTTGAATATGACGAAGAGGCACCAACAGCGGTTGTTAACGCGATCGAAGCGGTCGCCAGCGAAATTAATAAGACGACGGCGGCGAAGCTCAGCCCCATGGAGATCGAACAGCCCTTCACAGATGCAAACTGTGGCCGTCGTCCGATGCTTTTGGAGGATGAGAATGACAAGTGGGACTACTGCTCGTCGCCGATGCGTGGCGGGGTGGCTATTAAGACTCGCGGGCTAGGGGTTTGTACGGCTGGATTTATTGGTCGTGATGGTGGCGATCGAACCGTCGTTCTCACCGCAGGTCATTGCCTAAGGAGCAGTGAGGGAGATGGGCCATCTGATCTGTCTCGGGTAGATGTCCTTAAGCCCTATAAATCTGGTGGACCACTCGATGGGACTGCGCTCGGCACTGTTGCCGATGCACGTCATGTTAAACATGGGATTGACGCTGGGACTGTGCGCGTGTCGTCTCAGCGGACATTTCCGGTTCTTGCTGTTCGTGATGTTGAAACGGGCGCATTTAATGAGAAGTACTCCGTCTTGAAGACTGGCTCTCCAAAGGAGGGGGGAACTGTCTGCGCGCAGCTGGCCCACTCGGGGTCAACGCGGTGTGGCCGCGTGTCTCTACGGGGTGTTTCGGGGAAGCAGGCTGCGACGGTGAAAGGGCTTTGCGTTCAGGGTGGCGATAGTGGCGGTCCTGTCGTTCGACATGGGACCGCCCTTGGTGTTGTGTCTCAGTATCGAATTACGAGGAGCAGGATACGGAATACTCGAACGTGCTGAATGACATATCAGGGGTTGTCTGGGTTTGCGAATGATCTTGGCGTGCACGTGAAAACGACGCCATAATGGTGCTTCGGCGCGGGCGGACTAGTGCGATACCCCTGCTCCTTTTGTGCCTACTTTCGGGATGTGGCCGAAATGACCTCGTTGTTGAGGCTGCGCCGGTTGTCTTTCTCGGGGCGGGGCCTGATGGGCGAAGTGCGTGGGTGTCACTCAATGGCGATGTAGGCATTGAGTGCCGCTGGGCTGTTGCGGGAGCGAGGCGGGTCTCCTCTCAGCAGTTCGAGGTCCGCGGCGAGATTGCTGAGTCGGTCCTGCGCGGCGAGTGGAATGCATCCAGCGTACGTTCGTCCAGGACCAATGGTGATGTCGTTGCCCTCAAGGCGCGTGACTGCTCCGGTGCTGCTTGATGCAACAACGGGCCGGCCCGCGAAGTTTGGACGCTGGCCCGAACACATGGTGCCTCCCTGTCATATATTCGATGGTCTGAGTGTCGCGCAGGGCCAAAAGCTGGCTACTGCGAATGGCGGCCATCTTGTGGTGGAGGGTGGTCGCCGCAGCGGATACATCAAGGGTCGTGTCGATGGGGCGTGCGGGCACGGTTCTAACCTGGCTCGGATTCGTGATCACGCTGTCCGTGTTGTGCTGCGCTGATTACCTATACGGCTCTCGGACGATCCCCGACCGCCAATCCTGAGGATTTGTTTCAGAAAGAGGAGCGTGCGATTGAACGCCGTGCGATCCGCACGATGAACGTCAGGTACGAGGAACTATTCGCCCTGGATAGTGATTGATGATCGCTTGCTTGTTTTGCTGCTGGTCACCTATATCCTTCGCACAGGCACCGACAGCACGACGCCAGCATCCAGAACAGGGTCCGCTAGCCCCTGGCTGCGCGTGGTTACGAGCGGTGACCTCAAAGACTCTGGCGGGCACACGGCTGACCAAGCGCGCGCCCGCGAGACCCCATGACCGTGCAAGTCGTTTCAGAGCCGGCAACCCCGCCTAGCCTCGTTGCTCGATCAGACCGGTGACTGAGGCCATTCCCGTCGCTTCATCGGAATGGCAGCCGCCGCGAGCGCTTGCCGCGACCCTCCTGATCCCGGCCCTTCAGCGACCACGCCTCTTGCAGATCGAGGAACGCCCTCGCCCCGTCGATAAACTCAGGCCCCGCAAGCGGACAGCAGGCGCAGGTACGGTCCCCAACTCACGGCACGGCGTTCATGCGCGCGCAGCTCATTTTGAAAGACCTTCTGAACCGCGGACTGCTGCGCCATGGCCGTCGTCTCAGAGCGCGAGAACCCGGCGCAGAACATCGCTTGCAAACGTTTGCGTCTCGCTGACATACTGGAGCGCAGCGATCACGCCGCCGCCGCATTGCCTTCTCCCTCCGCCGACTCCGACACCCGCCCCGCCGATCTCCTCGTGATCGCCGGCCGCGCGATCGTCGACGGGACCGAGCGGCCGGCCGCCGTCGAGGTCCGCAGCGGGAGGATCGCGGCGATCCACGACCTGCCCGGCGACCTGCCCGTGGCGCGGGAGACCGTCGCCCTCGCCGACGACGAGGTCCTGCTCCCCGCGCTCGTCGACACCCACGTCCACGCCAACGAGCCGGGCCGCACCCACTGGGAAGGGCTCGCGACGCTGACGCGCGCTGCGGCGGCGGGCGGCATCGGCACCGTCGTCGACATGCCGCTGAACTCGATCCCGGCGACCGTCGATCGCTGGTCAGTCGCAGAGAAGATGCGTTCCTGCGTGCGGCCTCAGATCGACGTGGGGATGTGGGGCGGAGCCGTGGGCGGCCGCCTGCGCAACCTCCCGGACCTCATCGACGCCGGCGTGCTCGGCGCCAAGGCCTTCATGCTCGACTCGGGCGTCGCGGAGTTCCCAGCGCTCGCGACCGACGAAGGACTCGTCACCGCGATGACGATCATGGCCGAGCTCGATCGCCCGCTCCTCGTTCACGCCGAAGACGCCGCCACCGCCGCGCGCGCACCGCAGCCGATCGGCACGCAGCGC
>JASGGQ010000069.1:0-14860 GCA_047604965.1 Patulibacter sp.
GTCGAGATTGAACGAATAGCTGGTCGGAAGCACCAGGCCGACCACGGCACGCGAAACGCCGAGCTGCTCGAGCTTCTTCGTCAGCTGCGGCACAACTTTTGCCCCCCCTCGGGGGGTTAACTCCCCCCCCTCGACGCTTGGAGTACCGTCCCCGCATGGGTCTGATTGACATCGCGCTCGCGCCGGCACGGCTCGCGCTGCTGCCGGCGCGAGCGGGGATCGCCGCCTGCGAGGTGCTGTTCGCACTTCGAGATTTGGTCGACGCAGATGGTCCGGTGCGGCGCGCCGACGGTCTCGGCAGTCGCCTCGACGAACTCACCCGCCCCGACGGCGCGCTCGACCGGCTCGCGTTGCTCGGCGACCCGAACGGCCCGCTCGCACGGATCGAACAGCTCGCCGTGCTCACCGGCGACGACCGGCCACTCGGCCGCGCGCTGGCACCAGGAGGCCCGCTCGACCGTCTGCTCTCAGAAGGCGGGGCGCTCGCGCCGGACGGCCCGCTCGATCGCGTGCTGGCCGAAGATGGGCCGGTCGACCGGTTGCTGGCACCCGGCGGCGCACTGGACAAGGTCACCGCACCAGGCGGGCCGCTGGCGATCGTCATGCAGGACGGCGGCTTGCTCGAGCGGCTCGTCGCCGACCAAGGCGTGCTCGATCGCCTGCTCGAAGAGCATGGCGTGCTCGATCAGTTGCTGTCCGACGAAGCGGCGGTCCGCCAGCTCTCGCAACTGCCCGACGCGCTCGCCCGCCTCGCCGACCTGAGCGACGCACTGGCCCGCCTCGCCGCGCTCGACGACACGTTGCGCACCCTCGGCGCGCTCGAAGATTCGATCCGACGCCTCGGCGAACTCGGTGAGGCGCTCGACACGATCGCCTCGGTCGCCAGCGCGCTCGAAGGACTCGCGACCTCCGCGCAGGCGCTCCCCGAACTCAGCCACTCGGTCGACGAAATGCGAGCCGCCGCCGAGAGCCTGCACAAGGCGGTCGACCCGATCGGGAGGGTCGCTCGCAACCTCCCAGGGTTGCGCCGGCGCCCCGAGATCATCGACGGCTGAGTCCGCCGGCCGCGATCGGCCGCCGGCCGCCAGCCACCGGCTGGCGCGTTTCCGCTCCGAGCCGCTGCGGCGGGCTACAGCCCGAAGCCGACCTTCGTCTCGCTGCTTTCGGTTCGCAGGTAGACGATGTGATCCAGGCGCAGGTTGACGGTGCCTTCCTCCGTCTCGACCTGATGCCACCGCTCGTTGCCGCTGAGCGCGGTCGTCAGCCCCTCCAGTGCGGCCTGATCGACGCGCAAGCCGAGCACCTGCCCGGCCGCGAACCCAATCGAGATGCGTTCCATTAGTGAGCCCCCTTGGCGGGTTCGGTGAGTTCGGTGAGCACCCCGGCGGTGCTCTTGGGATGCATGAATGCGACGCGCGAACCGCGAATCCCGGTCCGCGGTTCCCGGTCGATCATGCGAATCCCGGCGGCGACTAGGCGTTCGATCTCCGCCTCGATGTCTTGCACTTGGTAGGCGACGTGATGGAGCCCCGGCCCGTTCTTGGCGATGAACTTCGCGACGCCGGTCTCTGGGCCGAGCGGCGCGATCAACTCGACGTGGTTCTCGCCGACATCCAGCAGTACCGCCTCCACACCCTGTTCCTCCACCGTTTCACGGTGAACGAGCTTGAGGTCGAAGTCGCGGTCGTAGAGCGCGATCGAGTCGTCGAGGTTCTCGACGGCGATGCCGATGTGGTCGATCCGGGTGAACACGCAGGCGAGTGTACTCGCGCGCAACCGCCTAGCCTGCATGGCGTGCCGCTGCTTGACGCCCTTGCGATCGTGTGCGCCGGGGTTGCGGCCGGCGCGATCAACGCGATCGTTGGCTCCGGCACGTTGATTACCTTTCCGACTTTGCTGCTGCTCGGCTATCCGCCGATCACCGCGAACGTCAGCAACAACATCGGGATGGTCGCCGGCGGCTTCGGCAGCATCCACGGCTACCGCCGGGAGCTTGCCGGCCAGCGAGCGTTGATCCTGCGGCTGATCCCGGCATCGCTGACCGGCTCGATCACCGGCGCGCTGCTGCTGCTCGTGCTGCCGCCGTCGGCCTTCAAAGCGATCGTCCCGGCGCTGATCCTGCTTGCGCTGCTCCTCGTGATCGTTGGGCCATGGCTTCAGCGTTGGGCGGCCGGCCGGCACGATCATGCCGGCGCGCCGCCCGGCAACTGGCGCGGTCGCGCACTGCTCGCCAGCGTGTTCGGCGCCGGGATCTACGGCGGTTACTTCGGCGCCGCGCAGGGCGTGCTGCTGCTTGGCATCATGAGCGCGCTGCTCTCCGAACCGCTCCAGCGCATCAACGGTCTCAAGAACGTGCTTGGCACGACCGTCAACGCGGTGGCCGCGCTGGTGTTCCTCGCGGTCGCAGCCGATCACATCGACTGGACGGTGACCGGGCTGATCGCGGCTGGCGCACTGATCGGCGGCGGTGTCGGCGGGCGTGTTGGGCGCCGGCTCCCGCCGGCTGTGCTGCGCGCCGTGATCGTTGTCGTCGGCACCGTGGCGATCGTCAACCTGCTGCGGTAGGCGGCGACGATCGTTGCTCGGTGTGGGGCTCGGCCCGCACGCCCAAGCAGCGGCGTGCCGGATCGTCGCCCGCGCCGCGCCCGGTGCTCAAGCAGCCGAGGCGCTCTCGCTACCCGAGCAGCGTGCGTACTACGTCGCGATAAGCGCGCGCCGCGAACGCGAGATCGCGGAGGTCGATCCGCTCGTCGGCAGCGTGCATCAGCGGATAGGTCTGCGTCAGCGGCATGACCCGGTGTGGAAAGAAGCCGTATGCCTGGCACTCCGGGAATGCGGCGCGAAACCAGCGGGAATCGGTGAAGCCCGGCAGGATCGTCGGGACGCTGGCGCCGGCTTGCGGATCGTGCTGGCGCAGCCATCGGTCGATCGCGTCGTACACCGGTCCGCCGACCGGTGATCCGTTGCCGATCACCGTTTCGGTGAACTCCAGCTCGACATCGAGCCCATCGATCAGTTGCCGCACCCGCGCCTGCGCCGTGGCTTCATCCATCTGTGGCGGGATGCGGCAGTCGACCTGCAATTCGGCGCACGCGGGAATCACGTTGATCTTGCTGGAGGCGTGGACCATCGTCGGCGCGGCGGTGACGCGCAGCATCGGTTCGATCAGCGGTGCGAGCTGTGGCGCCTGCTCGCGCAGCGCGGCGACGGCCTGCTCCGGCGTGCGGCCGTCGGCAAGCAGCCCGAGCCCGTCGAGCAGCCGTCGAGGGGCGTCGGTGAGATCGAGCGGCAGCTCGGCGTCGCGCAGCCGCTCAAGTACCGGCAGCAGGCGCAGCAGCGCGTTGTCGCCGACGGCCGGCGTCGACGCATGCGCGGCGCGCCCACGCGCACGCACCGTAAAGCGGCAGACGCCCTTTTCGCCGACGCCGATCGAGTAGTGGCGGCGGTCGCCGATCAGCAGTTGCGCGCCGCCGCCCTCGTTGATGACGTAGTCGCTGCGCACCAGCGCCGGATGCTGCTCGCAGAGCCAGCGTGCCCCAAGTGTGCCGCCGACCTCCTCGTCGACGCACACGATCACCCGCAGCAGGCCGGTGCGTGGCCGCCAGCCGGTGCGAGCCAAGCCGGTCACCGCAGCGATCTCCGCAGCGGTCTGCGATTTCATGTCGATCGCGCCGCGACCCCACAGCTCCCCGTCGATGATCTCCCCGCCCCACGGGTCGTGCTGCCAATCGGCGGGATCGGCGAGCACCGTGTCGACATGCGAGAGGAGCGTCAGGATCGGCCCGTCGACCGGTTCGCCGGGGTGACGATGGTCGGGGCGGCCCAGCTCGGCGATCAGGTTCGGCCGGCCTGGCGCCGCTTCGAGCAGTTGCACATGGCAGCCGGCATCGCGCAGTTCGTGTGCGAGCACCTGCTGAATGACCGCCTCGTCGCCTGGAGGATTGACGGTGCGGGCGCGAATGAGCGTCTGCAGCAGCGCGGTGGCTTGGTGCGCGAGTCGCTCATCGCCGGCAGGGTCGGGTTGCGGGTACGGCACGGGTCGAACGCTATCGCGGGCCGCTGCGGCCATCGCGATCGGGGCTCCGCAGCGGTGCGTGCGAACAGGCGCGTTGATTGCGAATACGCCGACTCTGGATTCCGGTGAGAGGCGTAAGCGCCAGGCATACCGTGATGAGTCGCACAGAATCGCGGAGTTCGGAACAATGTCTAATGTGTCTCCGTCCCATGTCCTGCCCACCGCGCGGTCCCGCCGCCGCCTGATCCTCGCGCTCGGTGCCGCTGCCGCGCTGGCGCCGGCCTCCGTCGCTTCGGCCGCGACCGGCGTCACGCTCAAGCTGACCGACCCCGCCGGTGACAACACCGGCGGCAGCGGTTTGGACATTCGCAGCGCGACGATCAGCCACAACACCACGACCGGTGCGATCTCCGCCGCCGTGACCTTCTCCGCCGCACCGCCCACCGGCGCGGCGCTCGCGATCGGTCTTGGCAAGGCGTCCGGCGGATCGTGCAGCGTCTCCACCGACAGCGGGGTGATGAGCTTCCTGGCGACCTTCGACGCGACGGCGCCGCTCGGTGTGTGGGTGCTCTCCGGCGAGTCGGCGACCCACCAGTACACGCCGACGCTCAGTGGCAGCACCTTCTCCGCAGCGACCGGTACCGCATCGTCGCTGAAGAAGTTCAGCTGGGACTGCGCGACCGTCTCGATCCAGCAGACCGGCGCCAACGCCGACGACCTCGTCGGCGATACTGCGTCCGCGATCGGGACGACCGCCGGAGTCGTCCAGGTGATCGTGCAGACCGACAAGCCCGACAAGGACAAGGACGGCGTTCCGGACGTCACCGACGCCTGCCCGACGGTGCCCGGTTCGACGGCGAACGGTTGCCTGAGCATCGCCGCCAAGAAGGCGCTGCGGCTCGGCGCCCGGCGCGTCGTCGTCGACAAGCTCGTCGCGCGGACCGCCACGACCTGCAAGGCGACGGCGAAGGGCACGGTGTACGACGGCAAGAAGAAGATCGGCAGCGGCACGCTTGACGTTGGCGTTCACGGCTCGTACTGCCACATCTCCGGTGTGATTAAGACCAAGAAGCACGGCAAGAAGGTCAAGGTCAAGATCGCCGGTAGCGGCTTCAAGCGGATCAGCGCGACGATCAAGAAGTAGCGCGCGCCGCGCCAAACCGCGTAGGCTTCGGGCGTGGCACACGGCGGCGTACCGGGGCTGTTTGGCGCCGACGAATCGGCGTTCGACAGCGCCGAGCCGGCGCTGATGCAGGGCGGCGCGCCGGCCGAGCCTGGGCCGGGGGCGCCGCTCGCGGCGCGGCTGCGGCCCGCCACGATCGAACAGGTCGTCGGCCAAACGCATCTACTGGGCACTGCGGAGCAGCCAACGGCGCTGCGGGCACGCATCGCCGCTGGCGACCCGGAATCGATGGTGCTGTTCGGCCCGCCCGGCACCGGCAAGACGACGCTCGCGCGGCTCGTTGGCGGCCATGCCGGGGCGACCGTCGAAGAGCTCTCAGCGGTCGAAGCGGGCCGTCAAGAGGTACGCGAAGTGCTCGCGCGCGCCGTGCATCGGCGGCAACGCGGTGCGCGGACGGTGCTCTTCCTCGATGAGATCCACCGCTTCAACAAAGCCCAGCAGGACACCTTGCTGCCGGCGGTCGAAGATGGCACCCTCACGCTGATCGGCGCGACGACCGAGAACCCGTACTTTGAAGTCAATGCCGCGCTGCTCTCGCGGATGCGGGTGTACGAACTGCGCCCGCTGGCCAGCGACGACCTGCAAACGCTGCTGCGCCGCGCACTCGACGGGCCACTCGACTACGTGCGCGCAACCGACGACGCGATCGCCTTCCTGGCGGTGCGCAGTGCCGGCGACGCACGGACCGCGCTCGGCGCACTGGAATCGGCGGCGCGAGCGGTGGTTGCGGTGCGCTCCGGCGACGGCACCGACGCGGCCGACACCTCCGAGCCAGTCGTCGCACTGGCGGATGCCGAAGAGGCGCTACAACGCCGAGCCGTGCGATACGACAAAGATCGCGACCAGCACTACGACACGATCAGCGCCTTCATCAAATCGGTTCGTGCCAGCGACCCAGACGCCGCGCTCTACTACCTCGCCGTGATGCTCGAAGGGGGCGAAGAGCCGCGATTCATCGTGCGCCGCCTGCTCATCAGCGCCAGCGAAGATGTCGGCAACGCCGATCCGGCGGCGCTCTCGGTCGCCGTTGCCGCAGCGCACACGGTGCAGCAGGTGGGGCTGCCCGAGTGCCAGTATGCGCTGGCGCAGGCGACGATCCGGCTTGCGCTCGCCCCGAAGAGCAACGCGGCGTGCGCGGCGATCACCGCTGCCCGTCGGCATATCCGCGAGCACGGCGCCCACCCGCCGCCGGGCTCGCTGCGCGATGCCCATTACGGCGGTGCCACAAAGCTCGGTCGCGGCGCAGGCTACGACTACCCGCACGATCACCCAGGCGCCATCTCGCCGATGCCGGTGATGCCAGAAGGGCTGGAGGCGCTGCGCTTCTACGATCCGCCGGCGGAGACCGAGGGCCGCTTCGGCGAGCGCGCCCGCGAGCTGGCCGCGCGTCGCAACCGTCCATACCCCGGCGAGCCGTACCGGTAGGAGACCGGCCCGGCGCGTGAGCGGAGCGCGTTCTCAGCGCCGGGCGTAGTCGCGGACCGATGCCTGCTGGGTGGGGAAGAGATCGAGGCGGGCGACGGCGACATGCGGCGGGGTCGCGGTGGCGGTCCCCTGATTGAATGCAGGGATGGCTGCTGAGGGACTGCGCGCGCTGCTGGAAACACAGCCCCACGCCAAGGCAGTGTTCGGCGGCGTCGCGGCGGGAACGCACGACCTCTCGCACGCATACCTGATCACCGGCCCAGGCGGTTCCGGCAAGCGCACGCTGGCTGCGGAGCTGGCGGCGGCGATTCTCGCGGCGCCGTCGGCGAACGGGCCGCTGCATGTGGACGGCGTCGACGGGGTCACGCGGACGAGCGTGGCCCGTCGCACCCACCCAGATCTCGCGTGGGTCGTGCCAACGAGCGGCGCCGGCATCCTCGTCGAAGATGTCGAGCAGCAGATCCTCGCGGCAGCCGGCTCGACGCCGTTGGTCGCGTCACGTCGCGTTTTCGTGATCGAACAGGTCGACCGGCTTGGCGAGTCGGCCGCGAACCGACTGCTGAAGACGATCGAGGAGCCGCCGCCGTACGCTCACCTGCTGCTGCTCTCCAGCGCGCCGGGGCAGGTGATGGCGACGATCGCCAGCCGCTGCCAGCGCGTGCGCATGCACGGCCGCCCGCACGACGAAGTGGTCGCGCGGCTGCAAGCGGCCGGCGTCGACGCCGCGCAGGCCCAGAGCGCGGCGGCGATCGCCGGAGCCGACGGTGATCTGGCGGCGCTGCTGACCGATCGTGAGCTTGGCGTGCCACTGCGGCAGGCCGCCGAAGCGTTCGCGGTCGGGGCCCTGCGTGGTGGTGTCGCGGCGCCGTGGCAGCCGTTGCTCGAACGCGCGACCGACGCCGGCCAGCGCGCCGCCGACGCGGTCGCCGAGCAAGCTGCCGAACCGCTCGAGCATTTGGAGGGTCGTGACCGCAGCGCCTTTGAGAAGGTTGTCGAGGAACGCGCCAAGCGGGCGTCGCGGCAGGCGCGAACCGCCGAACTCGATGTGGCGCTTGCATTGACCGGCACCTGGCTGCGCGACCTGTGGGTCGTTGCGCTCGGCGCCGGCGACGTGGTGCGCGCGGTCGATCGTCGCGACGCATTTGTGGCGCTGCTCGGCGAACTTGCACCCGGCGAGCAGGAGCGCCGCGCGTTCGCCGCGCGAATCGCGGAGGGCGTCGTCGCGGTCCAGCAGGCGCGCGCGGCGCTGGCGGTCAACGCGACCGAAGGGCTGCTGCTCGACGCGCTGACGATCCGCCTGTCGGCTCTCGGCCGCGGCGCGCCGGTTCCGGCGTGAATCCGCCTGATGTGACGGTGACCGACGAAGCGCCGGCTGCGGCAGCGCGGCGTGTCTCCGCGCGGTCGGTGGCGACGTGGACGGTCACGCTCGCGGTCGCCGTCGTGGTAGCGGTCGTCGCCAACCACCACGCGCACGAAATCCTCGAAACGTTGCGGCACGTATCGGTCTGGCCGGTCGCGGGCGCGGCGGCGCTGCATGCTGCGACGCTGGCGTTGCGCTCGGAGGCGTGGCGAATCGGATTGCGTGCGCTCGGCGCCGGCGCGCTGCCGCTCCCGGCGATTCATCGCGCGAACGGCGTCGCCTTCCTGGTCGGGACGGTGCAAGGCGAGTTGAGCTTGCCGGCGCGGGTCGCGGCGCTGCGGCGCGCCGAGCCACAGCGGGCGCCGTCGGCGGTGCAGATGGCGATGGTTGATGCGCCGCTAGCGCTCGTCGAACTGGCGTGCCTCTTTGCCTTCACGGCGCTGTGGAGGCCGGAGATGCTGTTGGGGATGGCCGTGATCGCGGCGGCACTGCCGTCGGTTGCGCGTCGCGTCGCGCCGCGCCGCCCGCCAGATTCGCCGTTGCGCGGCTTGCTGGTTGCGGCCGATGCGGCGGCGCTGCGCCGGCTGGTCGTCGTGATGGCGGCGGTCGTACTGCTCTCAGCCGCGCGCGTGTGGTTGATTTTGCTCGCCTTCCACCTGCCGATCGACGTCGCGAGCGTCGCGAAGGTGATCGCGGCGGTCACGGTGATCGGCGCGTTGCCGGTCGGGCTTGGGACCGGCCCGGCGGCGACGATCGCTTCGCTCTCCTCCGGTGGCGCGGCGCTGACGACCGATGGGATCGCGATGTCGGCCGGCCTGGCGATCAGCGCGACGAGCGTGCTTGGCGTCCTCGCGTACGCGACGCTGACCTGGGGGCCGGTCGCGCTGGCGCGCCTGCGCTGACCGGCGTGGCCGTCGGCGTGTCACACCGTGGCCGCGAACGTGTGACGGGATGTGCGGCCGGCGGTGGGCTGGCCGTCGGCCGCTACGGGTCGCGGGGCGTGAGGCGCCGGATCGGTGGATCGGTGCCTTCGGCGACGATCCATGCCGACCGGCCGTTGCCTGCCAGCGCGAGCGCTTCGCCTTGTCCGTCATCGAGCAGCGTGGGGGAGGTGCAGCCAGCGCGCCGCAGCGTTTGCGTGAGTGGCTCGCCGGCGCGGCGCGCCCAGAGCTTGACGTTGAAGTAGCCGCGCAGTGCGACGGTGCGGCCGTCGGCGCTGATGTCGGCCGCCGTGGCGTAGGCGATCCCGGCGTCGTGGATTTTGCGCAGGCGAACGGTTCCGCTCCAAGATTTGGGCTGCGCGGCTGCGTAGACCGCTCCGGGCACGCTCTTGGTCACCACGATCAGCGTGCCCCGCCGGGGGTCAACGATGAACGATTCGGCGTCGTGCGCGCCGTCGGGGTAGGCGAGCTGCAGTGGCTGCGCCGGTGCGGTCGTGCCCCCGCCGGCTGGGCTGGCGGGCTCCGGCACGCGGTAGATCGTGAGCGTGTCGCGGCGGTCGCTGTTGTCGCCGATGTCGGCCGCGTAGAGCCAGGCGACGCCGCCGGGGCCGCCCGGGGCGGTGGCGATGTCCTCCCAGTCGTCGTTCGTGGCGCCGTCGACGTTCCACCGGCCGACGACCGCGCCGCTGGGCCGCAGCGCTGTGAGCGTCGCCGGATTGCCGCTGTCTTCGATCGCCCACAGCAGGTGCGGGTCGCGACGGCTTTGCACCAGCCCGGAGAGTTCGTCGAGCGTTGAGTCGTGAACGGTGCCGGTGCGGGTGCGGGTGAGTTCGCCGCAGAGCGGTGGGGTTGCCTGCCGGTTGGGTGTCGTTGCGGCGGCGGCGCGCCGCTGGCTGCTGGCCGTGAGGTCCCGCAACTCCTGCTGGGCGGCGCGGCTCGGCGCGCGAACATCGACGACGGCCCAGGCGGCGGCGATCACTGCGCCGACGACCGCGAGCACGCCGAGCGACGCGGGCAGCTTGCTGCGATGCACGGGGCGCTCCACCGCCGCAGTTTCGCGCATCGGCGGGTCGTGCGAGCCAGCTGCCAGCGGCCCGCCGCGTGTTCCCGCTACTATCCAGCAGCCTCGCCTCCGTAGCTCAGTTGGTAGAGCACTTCACTCGTAATGAAGGGGTCAGCGGTTCAAGTCCGCTCGGAGGCTTCTGCTGATTGCGCCCCGTGGTTGCGGGGCGTTTCGCGTTTCCGGGGCCATCCGGGATGCCACCCCGTTGGCGCGGTCCCGCTCGTATGGCAGCGCTATGGCAGCGTACGCCGCGAGTTTCGCCCGTTTCGGCCCCGTTGACGACGATCCCGGCGGCCCATACCTTGGCGTGCGCCACAGCGCCCGGGCTGGTTGACGACGGCCCGGGCGCGGCACCCTCGACCCGTCACACGAGAGGCGACCGCCGCCGGGCTGCGCGCGTTGCGGTTCCACGAGATGCGCCACACCAGCGCCCGAGGAGGTGACCCGATGACCACACAGACGATCCCCGAGCGGCTGTTCACGCTCACGCTCACCGAGTGGGAGGCGCACCGCGTCATGAAAGCCCTGCACGCCGACATCGCCGCCGACGCCCGCCATACCGCCACGCAGCAGGAGACGTACGGCCCGATCGGAGCGTTTGCCACCCGCGACGCAATGGCCCTGTGCCTGGAGACGGCGCGCGTCGCCGAGGTCTGCAAGCGACTCGCCGACATGCTCGACGCGGCAGAGCGCGAGCGCGACACCCGCGACGGAGCGGCGTAGTGCCCGGTAGCGAGAACGCGGCGCCCGGGCAGGTCGCGCCGTGACCGAGTGGCAGGTGGTCGTGGTCGCCGAGGCGCTGATCGACTGGGAAGAGGTGAAGAACCGAGGCGAGCGTAGGGCCGTGCTGACGGCGCTGGACAAGCTTGCGCAGCTCGGCCCGCTGCTCACGCCGCCGCACGTCAAGACGCTGAGCGGCGCGGACGGACTGCTGGAGCTGCGGCCACGGCAAGGGCAGAGCGCGGTGCGCCCGATCGTCGCGCGCGTCGGCCCTGTGTTCCTGGTGCTGGCGTTCTCGGCCGACCACGGCAAGGGCATGGGACGGGACATCGACCGAGCGGCCGCCCGCCTCAAGGCGTACCGAACCGCAACCGAAATATAAGTCATGAGTGCTAACGTGAACGGGATGAAGACCGTGACCGCCGATGAACTACTGGAACGCGAAGCTGCGGCCGATCCATCGTTCCGCGCCGAGTGGGAACGCCTCGCCCCGGCCCGCGCGCTCTCGGTCGAGTTGATCCGCTACCGCTCTCGTCACGACCTCACGCAGACCGCGCTCGGCCGCGTGCTCGGCGTCTCACAGGCCCGCGTCGCGCAGCTCGAAAGCGGCGAGCGTAACCCCGACCTCGACACCATCGCCAAGGTCGCCGCCGCGCTCGACATCGAGTTCATCATCGACGTACGCCCCGCAGGACGCCCCGCGCGCCTGACGACCAAGCGCGCCACCACCCGGGGCACGACCGGCACCGTCGCAGGCGCCGAGATCACCGCAGCAGCAGCGTAAGCGGCGCCCGCGTCCATCGCTTCCAGCTCCGATCGGCGCGACCTTTCCCCGGGGGGCAGGTCGGGCAAACGCCGCGCGCCTGCGGCATCCTCCACGGTCCACCTTGCGCAGAAAAATATGGAGTGAGTGTTCGTGAGAGATGTTCCACGGTGCTTCGCGCCTGCGCGCGCGAGGGCTCACGGAAAGCTACTGCCAATCGGCGGGATCTTTCGCGCGCGCTACAGCCCGTCCTGGTCCATCGCGTCTCCTCCCGGCGTGGGGCGCGGTGGCGCGTCGGGTTCTGGCGTGCGCTGCTGCGGCTCCGGCGGTTGCATCGCCAGTGCGATGGCGTCGGTGGGGTCGGCGCCCGCGTGCCAGTGGGCGGGGAGTTCACCTGCCTCGTGCTCTCGCCAAGGCCATGCACCGAGGTAGTGCAGGAGTGCTCGCCCGATTCGCTGCTGATCGGCGACGGCGCGCACTTCCGGTCTTCTATCGAGTTCCTCGACCGGCACGCGGCGGTCCGGTGAGACGATGCTACGCGGCATCAGTTCCCGGCCGGTGCCGAGGGGTCGCCTGCGCCCCGTGACATCTTCATAGGCGTTGAAGCGTCGCTGTGCGAGCGTCCACCCCACAGGACATGCGCCGAGGTCCACGGACACAGCGGTGTACACGCCCCGTGCCATCGGGAACGCCGCCCTGGCCGGCGACCGGAACCTCTCGGCCCACCGTCGTCGCTCGCGCAGGTTGGTGCGGCTGCCGGGATACGATGCGCCAAGTACGCGGGCCTGCTCGACGTTGAGCGGTGTCGCGGCGGGCGCGTACGCAGCCTGGAGCGCGTCGGCGTGCCCGCCGAATAGGTCCCACAGCGCCAGCAGGTCGCTTTGTCCTTCGGTGCGGTCGCGCGGGTCTATTCGTCGCTTTCCTTTCGGCAGCGGTGCCGCCAGCGCGAGAGCCCACAGCTCACTGTCGGTCACGCTGGCCTGGAGTGGCAAGGGGATGATGCCGTCCCACGCGATGCCCCGGTGCTCGCGCGGGTCTGGGGTGGGCGAGAGTGCGCGGACGTAGAGCCACCGCTGCGGGTCGGGGGGATTGTCACCGGCCGCCTGCAACTGGCCGGTGACCGGCCACCACTCGAATGCGGCGAACCGCTCGTCTTCGTGTGTCACTTATTGCGCGTTTGCTTGCGGGGGGAAGATTCGGAGGGACGCCGCACGCAGACTCGGCGCATGGCTACCCCCCATGACACCACCCCCGCCGGTCGAACGGAGCGGGGCGCAGCACTGCGAGCCCGCCGCGAACGGCTCGGCATGACCCGTGCGCAGCTCGCCGCGCTCGTCGGTTGCGGACTCACGCAGCTCGGCAACATCGAGTCGGGCGCCGTGCCGAGGCGCAGCGCCGTGCTCGACCTCGCCGAAGGCGTCCTCGACCGACACGAGCAGTCCGGCGGGGAGGTGACCCCGTGAACGCGCGAAGCCCCCAGGTGGGGGCCTCGCCCGAAGCGCCCCAGACGCTACCGCATGGCGTCGTCGTCCGCGACCTCGACGCCGAGCGTGTCCTGCTGGGCACGGCGCTCGACGGTCGCAGGATTCGGCCCGCCGCAGTGGAGGCGTACGCCAGCGCGGTGCAGGAGCGCCTGAACGCTCGCGGGCTGGTGATCGTGACCGGCCGTGGCACAGGCGACCTGCTCGGTGAGATCGCCGAGGAAATGCTGGACGTTGGTGGCTGGGCCACCGTGCTCGGCTACTCGCACCCGCAGCGCAGCGCCGAGGTTCGCTCGGCAGCCAATCAGGCCGTCTGCCACGCCGCTCGTGGCTGGCAGGCAATCGAGCGCGCGAGGTGGCCCCGATGACCTCGCACGAGTGGGATACCGACCCAGCGCTCGGCCCCGTGACCACGCGGCCGCGCGCAGCCCGAGCACGCGCGATGACCAAGGCGCTCGACCGCGCAATCTTGGACGCCGCCCGCTCGTGGGATCGGTACGGCCGAAAGGCGGAGCGATGACCCGCGTTCCCTCACTGTGGATCGTCGTCGATCGTCTCCACCGTCGGCACTACCTGACTGCCTGCAAGCCCGTGCGGGCCGACGGTGGCTGCGAGTTCATCGGCCTGGCCGTCGCGCTGACCGAGCACGCCGGGGTGGAAGGCGTCACGCCGACGGAGACGTTCCCGCTGCTGCACAACTTTCCCGGCGCCGACTGCGAGTTCTGCGAGATCCCACCGACGATGGTTGTCCCCAGCGACGTGCGCCGCCAGCTCATCGAGCTTGCGCGGCCGACCACCCGGCGACTGGAGGCGGCATGACGATGCCCGAGCAGCCCGCCGCGTCGGCGCCGAACCCGGCGCCGAACCTTCGGCGCGTCGACGTGGCCCGCATGCTGGTGACCCAGCCCCGGCCGCTGCCGTGGATCGTCGAACCGATCGCGGTACGCGGAGAGGTGACGCTGCTCGTCGGCCGCGAAGGGCGCGGCAAGAGCATGCTCGCGCAGATGCTCGCCATGGCCGTTGCAGAACCGGCGTCGGTCACGCTCCCCGATGGCATCACCGCCACGTCGGGGCGCGTGCTGATCGTCGATGCCGAGAACGGGCCGCAGCTCATGCACCAGCGCCTGCACTTCGCAGGGCTCACCGACCCGACCGGGTACGTCGTGCGCGAAGCGGTCGGCCTCGACTTGCGCGACCCCGCCCACCAGCAGCAGCTACGCAACGTGATCGGCGCCGAGCGCCCCGACCTGGTGATTCTCGACGCGCTCGCCACGCTCGCACCGGGAATCCGCGAGAACGAAGCCGAGCAGATGGCGCCATGGATGGCCGTCGTGCAGCGCATCGCCCGCGACACAGGGACCGCGGTGATCCTGCTCCACCACGCCGGCAAGGGCGACGGCGGAGCCAACTACCGAGGCTCGTCCGCGATCGGCGCGGGCATCAGCATCGAGCTGGCACTGATCGCCCACGAAGGCGACCCCGACCCCCAGCGCCGAGAACTGCGCTGGGGCAAGGTCCGCCCCGCGCCACGGCCGGCGCCGCTGTGGCTGCGCATCACCAGCGACGACGGACGCCTACGCATCGAGCCCACCGACCCGTACACGCCGACCGACACCGTGACCTCGACCACCGGCGACCTCGCCCAGCAGATGGCCGCCGTGCTCGCCGAACGTGGCGAGCTGACGTGGGGCACGCTCTGCGCCGAGGTCGAACGTCGCCCAGACGACGGCACCGCCAAGCGTGCCCGAAACCAAGCGGTGGACGCCGGGCTGATCGCGCAGGGAACGGCACGCGGGAAGTGGCGCGCAGTCCACGCGGGCCAACCGTCGGGCCACGGCCCGGCCCATGGCCCGACGACCTCGAATGCTTCGGGCCGGGCCGGCCACGGCCCTAGGGAGTTGGACGGCCC
>JASGGQ010000070.1:0-14830 GCA_047604965.1 Patulibacter sp.
TCAGCGAGCCTGCTGCCGCTTAACACAGCCCTCCGGGAACCCCAGGCCGATTCATGGTGACGAGCTGGGTAAGAGCACGTTGGTACGCCTCGTCGGTGAAGCGCATGGCGCGTGATCGCAGGTGGCGGCTTGCTTCGTCTTCGGCCTGCTGGCTCCAGACGGCGATCATGTTGATCGCTTCGAGCCCGATCAGCAGCAGGGTGCGGGCGACCGGGGCGGCGAGGACGTTGGCGTCGAGGAAGACCGTCCGCGCGCCGTTACGTGCCATAGAGGTCAGCTTCGACCTCGTCGCTGGTGGCGGAGATCATGCGGGCCATGCGGTCGTCGCGGAATCGTTCGAACTCGCGCATTGGGATGCGGTGGTGCGTGCCGACTTTGATCGCGTGAATGTCGCCTGCGTCGATGCGCCGCGCGATCGTTGAACGTGAAACGCCGAGCCGTGCCGCTGCCCGGGCTGGCGTCAGCAGCTCCATGCGGGAAGTGATCTCGACGACCTCACCGGCAGCCTCGGCGGCTTGGATGTACGACTTGATCTCGTCCCAAGTGCCAGGCGACATCGCTGCCGGATCGACGCGCAAAGCGTTTCGCATACCCGCAGCATAGCCCGGCTGAGCAGTTGGATCAACGTATCTGCGCACACCATGCGCGGGCTGCGGTATCTGCGCGACCGTCTCGGCGAGCGATTCGTTGCCGGCGCCGTCCTGCACGCGGGCGCCGCCACACTGCCAATCAGCGACCGCATCTGGGCGCTGCCACTCTCCGCACTGTGGATCTGACCGCGCCCGTTGCGACATGTTGAACCAACGAACACGTTCGCGCGATACGTTAAGTTTTTCCCAAATCCCTAACACGTCGCGGGGATGCGTCGAAAGAGCGAACACATGCCCTGGGACCCCGAGGTTCGTCGCGGCGCGTCTCAGCGTGGTAACACGCCCCGAACGGTAAGACTCACGCTCCGGACTACGGCGATCACGCGCTCCCACCGGTATCTTCCTTCCTCGTGGCCCCGGTCAATCCGCAGAGCTTCAAGGTCGACGTTCTCACGGAACCTCGAACGCTCTGGATGCTTGTTTCCGCCTCATCCGTACCTGACGATGAGCGAGACCGAGAGCGCTTGTTTCACTCACGGTTCGCCCTCGACGAGAGTCCGCATCCTTTCGCAAGGCGGGCGACAGTGCTCTACATGGCCCTGTCGATGTGGGACGAATCTGGCTTCGCGCATCTTCGAGGGCTTGTAGCCCTGAATGCCAGCACCCCGCGCTTTGTCGCCCGAGTCGCGTTGAAGCCCAAGGTGAAGAGCCACGCAACGGGCATTTGCATCGCCGATACGGCTGAGCATGGTCATTGGTCCGTCTGGGGAACGCCGGCTAAACTCGGCCACTGCCTCGTCGATATCCAGCCTGTTGGCACCCTTCCCTGATCTCGCTACCCTGAAGCAACGATGACGTACTCCATCTACAGCGACGGTCACCTCGTCGGCTGGTACGGCGATGATGCCGAGACAGCCAAGCGGGACATGGCCGAGATGGGGCAAGAAGCGCCGGAGGCTGCACATACGCTGACGTTGCTGGCTGTTGATGGACAGGGCCAGCCGGTCTGTGGCTACATCTACGAAGACGGAAACCTCGTCGCCAAGCGGCTTGCCTCTTCGCCGATTGCGGCGTAGCGCCAATGGCCTGATCGGGCAACGCTCATCCCCGGCAAGCAAGACGGTGCCGCTCAGCGCTCTCCGCCGCGTTGGCGCAGGGGCCGTGCGGGCACCCCGGCTACGAGCGTGTCTGCCGGCACGTCCTTGGTGACGACCGCGCCAGCGGCAACGACTGCACCGTCGGCGATCGTTACTCCGTCGAGGATCGTGGCGCCCGCGCCGATCCACACGTTGCTGCCGATCGTCACACCTTCGCGCGTCTCGCCCTGGCGGGCGATCAGGAGGTCGAGGTCGTCGAACCGATGGTTTGCCGGCACGATCGTGCAGCGCGCCGCGATCATCGTATGACTACCGATCGTCAAGCCGCCGAGGCCATAGAGCAGCGAGTAGGGGCCAACGAACACATCATCACCGATCGTGATGTCGCCGCCGAAGGTCAGGAGCATCGCACCAGGTTCAAGCCTCACATCGGAGCCGACGCGGATCGACCCACCCCACATGCAGCGTGCCCGCGCACCCCTGCCGACCCGGAAGCGCCGCCCAGCCTGCACGTCCTGGATCCTCGCACCAACCTTGCCGGCAACTCCGGGCGCATGGCGTAGCCGGCGAGCGACAAATCGGGTGACGGCAGCTTTGGGACGCAGGTACATGGCGGTATGTCCTAGCAAGCTGACGGGGCCAGTGTCACGGCAAGCACACGCTCGACCGGCAACCGTTCACCCGATGTGTTGCTTGTCACACGCCAAGGGTCGGTCGCACGACGGGCGGCGAGCGCCCCACGACACACGACGCACCGGATTGCGGTGCCGGCGGCAGCCTCAGCGCCTCGGCGTCAGCGCACCGCAGCGGCGCCCGGCGCGTGATAGATCTTCTCTCCATGCCCTTCCCATGCTGGCGTTACGCCACGCGCTTGCTGTGCGCCGCTGCACTCGCCAGCCCGCTGCTCGTATCTTCCGCCGACGCTGCCGGTGTCGGCGCGGCCTCATCCCACAACGGCGAGTTGGATGTCTTCCTGCGCCACGACGGCGACGGCACAGGCACCGACTCCAGCGCTGATTCGCTGGTGCTCTTGCAACGCCTCAATGGCGCCTGGCAAACCCCGGTCAACCTTGGTGGATCGGTTCACAAGGATTCCGAGATCGCAGCAACCTCACCTACAAGCGGCAAGCTCGCAGTGGCAGTGCGTTGGAGCGACAATACGATCCGCGAACGCGAGTGGACCAGCACGACCGGATGGGGAAGCTGGGTCACGATCGGCACGAACGCCAGCGCTGGCCCGGCCATCGCGGCGTATGGCAGCGGCAATATCCTTGTGGGGTGGCGGAGTGCCAGCAACACCATCCAGCTGCGTCACAAGAGCAGCACCGCCTGGGCTGGATATTCAGGGTTTCTGAGTACGCAGAGCGTCGCAGCCGATACCGGCCCGGCGTTGATTCCCAGTGGATCTGGCGTTGAGATCGACTACTTCACGCCAAGCTTTTCGACTCCGGTCCGGACTATTTGGGATGGCTCCGGCGCGCCAGAGAGCGAAGATAACTGGACCGACCCGGAGTTCATCCTCGGCACCAGCCCAGGCGTCAAACGCACCATCACCAGCGGCGACGCCGGACGCTTCATCGGCGGAGGCGCCAGCCGCCACATCATCCAGCTCGTCCCTGGCACCGGAAGCGCAAGCGGCTCAACGATCGATATGGGCGGAACCGTCGCCGGCTCGACAGCCACCTCGCGCACAGGCGAATCGACGATCCCCAACACACCTGCCGCCGTCCGCGCTTACGAAACGGACTCCAGCACCACGCAACGTTACGAGCTGTTCTGGCGCACCGACGACGGCTGCATCGCCACGCGCACCAGCAGCACCCTCACCCCGGCCACCAGCTGGAGCGCGACCACCACGCCGAACCTCCCGACCGCCGGCCGCTGCGAATGGCCCGTCCGTCCCGGCCAGATACCCCTGATGCACCGGCTCGACCCAACGGAATGGGAAGCGGTTGGCGCGGCGCACGATGGGTGGCTAAGTGGTACTACCTCAGCCCAAGCAAGCTGGTACGCCGGCCGCGACCAGGCCGTGGTATTCCATCGCGGCACCGACTGGGCCTCCGACTGGGCCGTCCGCAACTGGCACGGCAACGCCTGGGTCTACCGCAAGAGCACCAGCTACATCGGCGCCGACGGTGACTCTGACACCAAAACCAACGGTCCTGCGGTCCCGGACGACAAGAAGCAGTACTTCGTCAAGCTCACCGGAGGCAGTGGCGCCGGCCACTACGCTGCGGTCAACTACGAGTGCTACACCGCTGCCGAACGCTTCGACGCTGCCGGCAACCGCGTCCATTACCAGGGCTGCACGCAGCCACTACTGGACGTCACGAGTGCGGCAGCTCGCACATACTGGCTCTATGGCGCTGATGGCACGGTCGACTCCAGTACGCCCGCACGCGCGAGTTGCCAGCAATTTTACGACGAACCCAACGGGATCGACTATCGCAACGAGGGCGTTCTCGACGTTCTCGCCTGCACGACCGGCCCGAACAACAAACCGAGCTGGAGCACTCTGCGCGGCAACCCGAAGGGCGTCTGGCTTGACGACGTGCTCGCCGATCTCAAGGGTGGCGGCGATGGTACCGGCGAGTCGCATGTCGCTGATTACGTCACCGGTGCCCGTGTAACCAATGACCAACTCGCATCCGTGCTCCCATTCACCACCAACGAATGGGCAGCGGGACTCGCGACGATGATCGCTGACCTCCGAACAGGCATCAATGCACTGAAGGCCGCCGGAACGCTCACGAGTGACCAGGGCCAGATCGCGGTCAATTACAAGTGGAGCGAGTTTGGGTTTGCCCAGAACACCAACCCATCGATCGCGAACGATTCGCCGGCCGGCCCCGAAAGCGGAAAGTCCGCAGCGCAAACGATTATCGAAAACGCCGATCTGGTCGAGTTGGAGAGCGGCTGGATCGATGGGGGCCTGCAACCTGGCTCAACGTCGACCGCGTGGTCGTTCCAGCGCAAGCAGAACTTCATCGACCAGGTGCATGCGCTCGGTGGCAACGTGTTGGAGGAGAAAACCGATTCGGGCGCGTTCTTCTTCGATGAGTGCCGCTCCGGCATCTCCAACGCGGAGAACGCCGCGCACTACGAGACGGCGCAGTACAACCTCGCGGCGACACTCTTGACCTACGAGGCGGGCGATTGGGTGGGAGACATCTGCGAGAAGTTCCATCGCGGCTGGGATGGCTACCAAACCGATCTCGGAGCACCGACCGGCGGCCGTCAGTACCTGGATTCCGCCAAGCCGCTCGGCGTTCAGACGCGCGCCTTCGAACGAGGATTCGTGGCCGTCGCACCGCCGTACAACGACTCGACGATCACCAGCTCCAACTTGTCAGCATGCGGGGACGGTGTCGTGCAGCCTTGCCTGATCGACCCGCTGTACCCCGGTTACAACAATCCAACGACCAGCTTTACAGTCCCCGTCCCAGCTGGCTCGAAGTGGCGACCGACCGGCAGCAATACGCTTCAAACCATCAGCGGCACGTCGATTACACTGCACCCGCGACAGGGTGCCGTGATCTACACGCCGTAACCGCCAGCGCGAACTCGCAAACGGTGTCCGCCCTGTCTCGGCGGCGACCATCGGTCGCCGCCGAGACAGGGCGGACAGACAGGGCGGAAAGGGTGGCAACCCCTACGACACCACCCCGAAGGCCACAGCGACGTGGCGGGGTGTCGTTCTCAGCGCGCGGCGACGTCCGCGCCCTTCACATGACTCGCTTGGCCTTCGGCCATCAGGCGGCGAACGTTGGGACCCCGCAAGCTCGCACGATCGGGTCATGCCCGGAACGGTCCACTTCGACGCCGTACTGCGAGAGCAACGCCAAGAACTCGTGTTCGGTGTACCCGATGTGCGGCAGCCAATCATGCATCTCCCCGACGAGATTCCGCACGCGGTCGGGCGTCGGCCGCGACGCGGAGAACACATCGAACTCGGCGCCTTCGATATCGAACTTCAGGAGATCGACGGGCTCATCCAACTCGTCGAGCAAATCGTCGAGCCCGATGGCCGGAACTTCTACGGCGCGGGAATGGTCGCCGCCGGTCAACGTCGAGCCAGACGAGGACAACCCGTCGTACTCAAACAACGTCAGCGTGCCGCTCTGCGCGGCCAGCGCACAGTGCCGTGTCTCGACCTGCGGCAGGTCGGCAGTGTTCGCCTGAAGCGCCGCAAAGGTAGTCGGCGAGGCTTCGAGCGCGATGATTCTCGCCGACGGGTACCGCGCGGCGAAGTACCGCACTGCACCGCCGATATGACTCCCGGCGTCGATGATCAGCTTCGGATCGCAGAGTTTCGGATCGCGATACTCCTCCTCACCAAACACCTGCGCCAAGACGTACAGGTCAACGATATCCGTCACCGTGAACGACTTCGTCGACCCATCTGGCAAGCGCATCGGTGGCGATGAGCGCGGTGCAGCGCCACGCCCGAGTTGCCATGCGGCCCACGCAAGCGACGCGACACCGCCAGACCACGGAGCGTCACGCACCTTCCATGCGGCGCGAAAAGCACGAACAGAAACGGGGAGCGCCATACGCGCCACTCTATCGAGGATGGCGTGGCAACCCCTCGGCTATTGGCGGTCCGTCAACAGCGCCGCGACTACCTCGGCGCCACGCTCGTCTGATCAAGCCCGCCGATAGACTCGCCGCCCACGCACGCTGCGTTCGCCACGCTCAACCCACTTGTCAGAGAAGCCATGTCACATCTTGCAGGCCGTCCGCGCGGCATCTTCACGCGCGCAGCCACACTTGCCGTTGCCGCCACCTCACTGCTGGTCATCAACGCGCCAGCCGCCGACGCCGCCAGCGCTCGCGTGAGCGACAAGCTTGCGACTGCGGTCACCCCCGACGGTCGCTACATCGTCTTCTCCGACAATACGGTGCTCGACCGCAGCACCAACACCACGCACACGCTGCCCGGCGCGTCGGTCAGCCTCAGCGTCGACGGCTCCCGTGCGCTGTACCACGTCGGCGACGACCTCTACGTGCGCGACCTCAAGAACGACGACGCCCAACCAATCCGCGTAAATCTCAGCCCTGACGGCGACGCCGTCCCCGCCACCAACGCGGCGCTCGTCAGCGGCGGGACAGCAGTCACCTTCGAGACGGCTGAACAGCCGACCCGCATCCTCACGATCGAGGTCGGCGAAACACAAAGCAAGCTCGTACTGGCCAACGCCAAACTCCAGCAGGCCTCTTCCGACGGCCAAGTAGTCGTGTTCTCGCGCACGCTCCCCGACGAGCCGCGCCCCGCGATCCCTGCGGGTCGAAACGCGAAAGCCAGCGTCGGGGGCCAGCTACTCGGCTACGTCGCTAACGGCGCGGCACCGCGCGTCCTCGGCATCACCCAGTGGCGCGAGCATGTGCTCGCGCCCAACGGCGCGCTGCCATGCAACACCAACACCGACGGCTACGACGAAACAACACCAAGCGTCGCACTCGCCCAACGCGGTGAGGCGGGCGGCAGCTACCTGCTTCAAACAAACAACTCAACGAAGTTCTGGTGGTCCAATAGCACGCCGCTATCCTGGGGCACGACCTCCCAAGACCCGTATTCCCCGGCGACCGCCCGCATCTGGGAGAACCACTCCGACGGCAGTTGGTACAACCACTGGGCCGTTCAGAGTCCAGCCGCCGGCGCAAACATCGTCAACGCGAACTTCGTCCTGACCGACGGGTCCACCAGCCCGTTCAACGGCACCGCCACCGCCCTCCTGCCCTTCAACGGTGGCGCCGGAGCCGTACTCGTTGGCACGCCCTTCCCGGGATACTCCGACGTCGAAACGGGCCCGGCTGGCACATTCGTAACCGACGGCGAGCCGAGTCCGACACAGTACGACGCCGACTGGCAGTCGCTGCCGCGTGAGAGCGACCCGCTGCTGACCGGTGACGAGCACGTACAGGTCAGTTGGGAAACGTGCATCGAGCCGACATCAACCTTCACCCCAGCCCCAGCCCCAGCCGCGACGCCTGAGGCAACGCCAACCCCAACTGCAACGCCCGAGCCGACACCGACCGACACCGCGACGCCCACCCCGACACCAACGCGACTCTCGTACGCGGTTCGCGGGACGGCGACGCTGCGCACGCTGACGCGCGGTTCGGTGCCGCTCACCGGGCAGCTCGACGCGACCATCGACGCAGCGACCGGCAAGTACACCGCCACCACGCAATTCAACCCGACGCAAGGCCGCCTGACCGTCGTCGGCATCCTGCCCGTCACCGCGTCGCTGAGCTTCGTACCCAGTGGCGACACGACCGGCCAACTCAACGACGACCAGCTCACCGCCGACCTGCGGTTCCGTACCAAGGTGACCTCCGCGAAGCTCTTCGGAGCGATCCCGCTTGCCGCCGGCAACAGCTGCCAAACCAAGCAGCTCTCCGCCGTCACGCTCACCGGCACCGGCGCGTTCGACCCCATCGGCGGCGGCACGATCGCAGGCAACTACGACATGAGCGACCTCAACGGCTGCGGCCTCTTCAACGGCGTGATCTCCACCGTCACCGCCGGCAACGGCAACACGCTCAGCCTCACGCTCACACCCCGAAACAGCTAACCCGTGCCGCCGCGCCGACCACCCGTCGGCGCGCTCGACAAACTTGAGGAACACGGCCCTGGACTGCGCCGTCCCGTTGTCGGAAACATCGTCGGGAGTCGCCTCTCGGGCGCCGAGATCGAGCTACACGACCTACGCGAGCATCGTGGCGTGACGCAGACCGCCCTCGCTGCCGCCCTCGGGATTGCGCGCCCGCGCGTCTCACGCATCGAACACGACGGCGAAGACCTCCGCCTCTCCACCGTCCAGCGCTACGTCGAAGCGCTCGGCGGACAACTCAAAATCATCGCCACCTTCGACGACGGCGACGAAATCACCCTCCGCTCACGCGCCGCCTAGCACCGTCCGCAAACGACCGATCACGGACGGCTCGCCAGACCGGCCGCCGATCGCCAGCCGATGGCTGCCAGAAACCGTTGCCCGAAACCTGCGGCCCGCAACGGCGGCACCCGGCCGGTCTCAGTCAAAGGCGGCAGCAGCGGCGCAACTCGCGGTGTGACCAGGCGCCCACCGGTACGCTGCGGGCGTGGCGAAAAAACGTGCCAAGCGTGGCGACCGGCCCGAGCGGTTGAAAGCACCGTCGGTCCCGTACGCCGGTGGCCCCGACGGCCTCGCGATCGAACTGCGCGCGTCGCTTCCGCTGCCCGCGCGGGCGCGCTACCACGACGAACTGCACGACCTGCGCCGCAGCACCGACGACTCCTGGCAACGCGCCCTGGAGTTCCTCTGGGAACAACTCGGCACCCGCTGGACTGCGCACGGCACCACGATCGACAAACGTAAAGAACTACTCGGCCGGTACCGCATGGCCAGCCAAGCCGAACGGCGGTTCGTGCGCGACGCACTACGCCAACACCTCGCCGAATACTTCCCCGAAATGCAGCGCCCATAACCAGCGGCGCCACACCACCGCACTAGCTAAGCTCTTAGTCATGAGGCAAGTGAACGTACACGAAGCCAAAACGCAGCTTTCCCGTCTCCTTGAAGAAGTGGAACGCGGTGAGGAGATCACGATCGCGCGGCACGGGAAGCCGGTCGCGGTGCTCTCCAAGGTGCCAGCTGCACAGCACAGCGGCTTCGGCAGCGTGCCCGAGTTCGCCGAATGGACGCCGCAGCGGATGGCGGAACTCGACGCCGAACTGCTCCGCGATGCTGAGCGCGAGGAGAAAGAGGAACACGCACAACTCATGCGCAACCTCGACGGCGCGGCATGAGCGGCCTGCTGCTCGACACGAATGTCGTCGTGGCGTATCTCGGTGGGAACGCCAAGCTGGGACGCCGTGCCGCAGCGGTGATCGAAGCTTCGCGAGGTTCCGCCGTGGTCAGCGCCGTGTCAATCTTCGAGATCGCAACGAATGCCGCAATCGGCAAACTCCCGGCGCCCGCTGACCTTTCGGGAATCGTGGTGCGAGCCGGCTTCGAGCCGCTCGCCGTTCGCTTCTCACACGCAGAACGAGTTCGCGACCTGCCACTGCTGCACCGCGACCCGTTTGACCGGCTGCTCGTGGCGCAAGCCCAAGTCGAAGAGCTTGTCCTGCTCACCACCGACGCGCAACTCAGCGCCTACGACATCGACTGCCACATACTCTGAGCGCCGCCCCGAGTTTCGCAGCGACGCGGACTACGGCGCCGCACCCCAAGCGTGCGATGCTGTGCAGCGATCCCGCAGGCACGCTGCTCATCGATCCCAACGGCGTCGGAGAAGTCTTCGTCCTTGGTAACGAGGATCGCGCCGTGTTCTTAGGCGTAGTTCCAGATTTCGCGGTCTGGGGTGTCGCCGCTGGCGGTGTCGGTGACGTGCTCGGCGTGGTGTCCGTGCGCGGTGAGGAGTCGAGCGAGCGCGGGCGGAAGCTGCGCGTCGATCAGGAAGCGCAAGTCACGCGGCGATCACGACAGCGTGATCGGCCTGAGCGGCGGCGTACTGGAGGCACGCCTGGATGTCTTCGCGCGCGAGGTATGGGTAGTCCTCAAGGATCTCGGCTTCGTCGGCTCCGGCAGCGAGAAGCGAGAGCACATCGGAAACGCGCATCCGCGTCCCGCGCACAGTCGGTCGCCCATGCGCGATTTCGCTATCGACCGTGATCCGCTCCAGCAGCGACATGCTTCTAAGAGTAGCCGTCGCAGGGCGACCCGTCGAGTGGGGATCAAGTCGGTGTACGTGGCGTTCATGGTGCGAGAGCTCGTCGAGGCGGAGGTTTCTGCGTTGATCGATGTCGCGATTCCGAAGCTTTGTCCGGGCTCGTATTTCCCTTCGTTTCTGGAGCCCCGCAAGCGGCATGAGCAGCCGCTCGTGGCGACCGCGATCCGGCAAGTCTTCGCTGCCGAGACGGGAAAGGAAGCCAGGGCAGACCGCCCGCCGATACCCCAGCGAGACCTCAATACTCTCCCTCCTCACCCCGCCCGACCAGCCCGACACCACAGACCGCCCCGAACTCAAAGCCGCGTGGCTGGGCGGCCGCGCGCGGGCGTTTTACCGCATGGCCAGCCAAGCCGAACGGCGGTTCGTCTGCGACGCGCTGCGCCAACACCTCGCCGAATACTTCCCCGAGATGGAGCGGCCGTAACCAGCGGCGCACCCCGACCTGGACGCTTACTCGACATTTCCCCCGCGTGCGACAGCCGGCGCGTACACTGGCGTATACGCAACGCGAAGCAAAAAGGAGCCGCAGATGGCAGCCACAGTAACGGTGCGCGTCAGCCCGGAAACGCGCGAGCGCCTCAACCGCCTCAGCCGACAGCGCAACACCACGACCGCCGCGCTTCTGGACGATCTCACCACCCAAGCCGAAGAGCATGAACTGCTCAACGATCTCAACGCCGCATTCACGGCGCTACATCAAGACGCTGCGGCATGGAACGAGCACCTCACCGAGACGGCGGCGTGGGACGGCACACTCGGTGATCTCACCGCATGAACCTCCCGGCAGCTCGCCAGGGCGAGGTGTGGGACGCCAACCTGAGCCCCACCTCCGGCCACGAACAAGCAGGAACGAGGCCCTGCCTCATCATCTCCGTCGACAGCTTCGGAACGGGCGCCACGAACCTCGCGATTGTCGTCCCGCTCACCAGCAAAGACAAGAACGTCAAGATGGACGTACGGATCGACCCGCCCGAGGGCGGCCTTGACGTCCCTTCGTTCGCGATGCCGTACCAGGTGCGGACGATCAGCCGCGAACGCCTGATCAGGAAGCGCGGATCGGTGACTCCAAGCACCAGCAGCACCGTATCCCAGCGCGTCCGAATGCTCGTCTACGCAGCGTGAGGCTGATGCTCACCCCGGCGCTACTGGATCGAACATTGGCATCGCCAAACCTCCTTGGTGATTCCTCGGGCGCCCTGGCACGTCCAGCACCGTCAGGATGCGCCGGAGCTTCGGAACCTGCTGGGCGGGCACGCCACGCTTGGAACCGCTCTCGTAGAGATCCCTCAAGCCCTTGTGCGAAAAGCTGACGGTCACAGGTCCCGCTGTATCGCGTCGCGCATCACGACACCACTGGCCAGCATCCGCAGGTAGGCGCTGCCCGGCAACGGCCGTTCCCGGGCAGCGCACCGGCGGTCAGTAGCGAGGCACCCACCGAAGCACCCGCCAAACCCGCCGCCCGCTAGGCGGCAAGCTTGGCGTCTTCGACCTCGTGGCTGTGGCCAGCGAGGTCGCCGAGCTTCTTCATCATCGTTGCCATGTCGCTTGCTTTCATCGCAGGGCGATCTCGTCGCCGTCGTCGAACACGGCGGTGACCTTAAGGTGGCCGCCGAGCGCTTCGACGTAGCGCTGGATGGTGGCGAGGTTGAGCTTGTCGGCACGCTCAATCGCGGACACGCGCGGCCGGGACACGCTCAGCCGCTCGGCAAGCGCCTGCTGCGTAACGCCGCGACGCTCGCGCACAGCGTGCAGCTCCAACTCCGCGCGCACCTCGTCGGCCTCCGCCTCGATCTCAGCGCGCAAATGCGGCCGCATATCGCGGACCTCCTGAGCACTCGTGAGCTTCATCGTCATCACCCCTCCGGGTTCTCGTCGCGCAGATGCGCGAGGTAATCATCAAATAGATCGTCGGCGATCGGGATGTTCCGCTCGTACCAGCCCTGCCAGTCGTCGGTTTTGTCGCCACCGAGCAGCACAAGTGCCTGGCGCCTCGGATCGAACGCGAACAACGCCCGCAGGTGACCGCCGACCGATCGCAGCTCCTTCATGTTCGCGTGACGGCTGCCCTTGATCGTGTCCACGATCGGACGACCAAGAGCAGGGCCTTCCCGCTCCAACACGTCCACAGCACCCATGATCGCCTTGAAGTCCTTGTCGCCGAGCCCCTCGACCCACTCCCGCGCCTCCGGGCCAAAGCAAACGTCCCACGCCATACACCCATAGTAACATCTCTGTTACCGAAACGCACATGTTTCGGCCCGGCAACGGCCGTTTCCGGGCAGCGCACCGGCCCGGCCGGCGAACACCAGCCCCAGGCCTCAACAAACGACTGTGCGGAAGATCTTGACGCGGGACACGCCGACACGCCGGCCCCACATCACCACTTCGCAAACCGTCACTGGCCATCACCCCAAATCGAGCCGCGCCCCTGCGTTCCCGTGGCCCGCACACGCTGGCGCCGAGGTGCTGGCACGGCGGCCACGAACCGCTGCGCCGGCCGCCGGTACGCTGCGGTAGAAATGTTAGATAGGATGCGGAGAAATCGTTAGATACGAGGCGGGTCCGTTGCTAATCTCGGCCTCGTGACGTATCGGCGACGAATCATCGACGCCCTCCTCGACGAGGTGTTCCCGCACCTGACCGCCGTCGCACTGGAGGGAGCCAAAGGCGTCGGCAAGACGGCGACCGGCACCCAGCGGGCGCAATCGGTGACATCGCTCACCGACCCGAACGAGCGCGCGCTCCTTGCCGCCGATCCCTCACGGGTCACCAAACTGCCACCACCGGTGCTCATCGATGAGTGGCAACTCGAGCCGGCTGTGTGGGATGTCGTACGCCGCGCCGTCGACGACACCTCAGGCGGCAGCCGGTTCCTCCTCGCAGGGTCTGCGAGCGTGCCGCCCGGCACGCCAATCCACTCTGGCGCCGGGCGCATCGTTCGCGTCGTCATGCGGCCGCTCGCCTTCGCCGAACGCGACCTTACCCAGCCGACGATCTCGCTTCGGGCGCTGCTCGACGGCACGCAAGGAAACATCACCGGAACCTCGCCGGTCACGCTCGACGACTACGCCAACGAGATCTGGCGATCGGGGTTCCCCGGCATCCGCGACCTCCCGGCGCGTACGCGCCGCTTGCAGCTCGACAGCTACCTGGCGCGCATCGTCGATCGTGAACTGCCGGACAGCGGCGTCACCATCCGCCGTCCGGCCGCACTGCGCGCCTGGCTGGCGGCATACGGCGCAGCGACGGCGACCACCGCCAGCTACACCGCGATCCTCAACGCCGCAACTGCGGGAGAGGTCGACAAGCCAGCCAGGCAGACCGTCGCGATCTACCGTGAGCACCTCACCCGCATCTTCGTACTCGACCCAATACCCGCTTGGGCGCCGGTACTCGCGCCATTGCGGCGACTTTCGCAGGCACCAAAGCACCACCTCGTCGACCCGGCGCTTGCCGCGCAACTCGTCGGCATCACACCCGACGATCTCCTTCGAGGACGAGGCGCGACGGACAGCACCGCCGGCTCGTGGCTCGGCGCGCTCTTTGAGTCGCTGACCGCCCAAAGCGTGCGCGTATACGCCGACGCCGCAGAGGCCCGCGTCGGCCACCTCCGCACCAGCGACACCCGCCACGAGATCGACCTCATCGTCGAGCGAGGCATCTCCCGCACCCTCGCGATCGAAGTGAAACTCTCGTCCACTGTTGACGATCACGACGTGCGCCACCTGCACTGGCTCAAAGCGCAGCTCGGCGATCGCCTCGTCGACATGATCGTCGTGACGACCGGCAAACACGCCTACCGCCGCCCGGATGGGGTCGCAGTAATCCCCCTGGCGTTGCTCGGCCCGTAGCCGCATCGACCCGAGCGGCTCCGACCGGACCGGCCGGAACACCATCGCGCCGCATCTCCCGCGTCGCGCCACCGATCGTCGGTGGGAGCGTGTCATTTGAACACGTCGATGCACCGGAGCGACTTGTCACGCTCCGCGCCCGGAACACAAGGTGAAGCACGAGGACGCGCGAAGATCGACCCCGTGAGCACCACCACGTACGACCCGGCCGCGCACGCCGCACTGATCTGCGACTGGAGCCTGAGCGTCCAGCCCGGCGACGCCGTGCTCGTGCAATACCCGGCCGTCGCCACCCCACTCGCACTCGCCGTACACCAGGCCGTGCTGGAGCGCGGCGCATGGCCGGCGCTGCGCCCCGACGTCGACGGCGCCACGCGCGCATACGTGGAGCACGCAGCGGACGCCCAGCTCGACGCGGCCAACCCCATCGAACTCGCCGAACAGCGCGCCGCCACGAAACTGCTGCGAATCTACGCGCCCGACGGCCCAGAGCCGCTCGCTGGCGCCAACCCGGCCCGCGTCGCACAGCTCGCACGCGGCCGGCAGGCCCTGCGCCGGCTGGCGCGGCGCAGGG
>JASGGQ010000071.1:0-14697 GCA_047604965.1 Patulibacter sp.
TGCGCGGCGGCGGCCAGGCGCGCGGCATGCTGCGCATCGGCTGAGCGGTGCTCGTGGCGGGACGGATCGGAGCCGGACATCGGCGCCGCCGACCGTAGCGCAGCGACCGGCCGGTGCGCGCCTGTTGCGCCGGCGGCGGTGGCGCGGCGTCTCGGGGCGGCGTCTCGGAGCGAAGCCGACCCAATGCGTCCACGAAACGCCACGACGGCGCCGGGGCAGCGCTCATCTAGAATCGGTGGTTCGCCGATGACGTCCGTTTCGCCGCTTTCCGACCTGTCCGCGCTGCGCCCGTGGCAGCGCAAGGCAGTGCTGGAGATGCGCGACTGGGAGCTGGGCACCTATCTGATCGCCGCCGCTCCGGGCGCCGGGAAAACGCGGCCGTCGCTGCACTTCGCCCGCGAGGAGCTTGAGCGCGGACGAATCAAGCGGGTCGTCGTCGTCTGCCCGACCGCGCCGCTGACGCGCCAGTGGGCGCAGGCCGCCGCCGAGGCCGGCTTGCAGCTGCTGCCCGATTCGCCGCACCTGGAGCCGCCGAGCGGCTTTGACGGCGTGTCGGTCACCTACGCGCGCGCGGCGAGTGCCGCGAAGAAGTGGCAGGGCGCTTGCACGCGCGACACGTTGGTGATCGCCGACGAGGCGCACCATCTCGGCGAGGAGCTGAGCTGGGGTGACGGCTTCAATGTCGCCTTCAGCCGCGCTGACCGCTGGCTGCTGCTCTCCGGCACGCCCTTCCGGAGCGACCGCACGCCGATCCCAGGCGCCGAATACGACAACGACGGCTATGTCGTGCCGAACATCTCCTACAGCTACGGTGACGCGGTGGCCGACCGCGTGTGCCGGCCGATCCGCTTCATCCCGTTCGACGGCACGCTTCAGTGGGTCAGCGGCGACCGGGTCGTTGAGGGCAGCTTCGCCGACGCATTGAACGCGGGGGAGGCGGCACGCCGTTACCGCACCGCGATCAGCACTGAACTCGCCGACGGGCTGCCACGCATCCTCGGCCTTGCGCAGCAGCGGCTCGCGTCGTTGCGCGGCAGCAGCCATCCGCAGGCCGGCGGGTTGGTCGTCGCCGCCGACTCCGAGCATGCCCGCCGGATCGCGCGCATCTTGCGTGACCACGGGGAGGACCCGGTCACCGTGCTGCACACCGACGCGCAGGCCCACAAGAAGCTCGCGGAGTTCCGTGCCAGCGACCGCGCCTGGATCGTCGCGGTGAACATGGTCAGCGAAGGGGTTGACATCCCGCGCTTGCGGGTCGGCGTGTACGCCGCTGCCGCGAAGACGCCGCTGATCTTCCGGCAGGTCGTCGGGCGTTTCGTGCGCGTGATCCCGGGCCGTCCGCCGACCGACCGTTCGTGGATGTATATCCCCGCCGATCAGCGGCTGCGCCAGCACGCCACCGATGTGGAGGGCGACCTGCGGCACATCCTGATCCCGCAGGAGGAGGGCGACGGCAGCGAGCTCGACGAGCCGCAGGAACGCCGGCGCGGCGAGCCGGGTGAGCAGCGCGACTTCAGGCCGGTGCTTGCCGACGTGCAAGCGCAGATGGATCTGTTCGCCGGCCTCGACGGCGGGGAGGCGGCCGATGCGGGCGCAGCTGTCAGCGAGGCGACCGACGTTCACGCCGGATTCATGGGTGCCGCGAGCGCGGCGGCCGAGCGGGCCGGCGAAGCGGCCGAGGCTGCCGCCGTCGATCCGCTCGATCCGTGGGCGGCGCTCGACGACGACGATGAGCACGAGAGCGCGCCGGCTCGCTCGTGGCAGCGCGCCAAGCCCAAGCGGCGCGCGGCCGGGGCGGCGGTCCCGACCGGTGCCAAGCCGGCGTGGGAGCATCAGGAGCAACTGCGTCGTCGTCGCCACTCGCTGGTCTCTGAGTTGGCGCGGGCGACCCGCAGCTCGCAGGCGCAGGTCAACGCGGAGATCAACGCCAAGCTCGGCATCCCGAAGGTCGAACATGCCAGCAACGAGCAGCTCGAGCGCTCGATCGCGCTGCTGCTCGACCGCCTCAGCAAGCGCCGCTGACCGCCGCCGTCTCGGAGTTTCGCGGACTCTTTGGGTCCGTCCTGCTCCGCGTCTACGCCGCGAGGTCGATCGTCACCGGATCGGCGAGCAGTCGCCCGCGGAGCGTCAGCACGGCGTGGCCGGCGGCGTACGGCTGCGGTTCGAGCAGCCCTGCGGCGAGGTGTTCGGCGGCGGCGGCGCGTCCCTCGGCGGTGAGCAGCCGCAGGGCGACGCCGCTGCGCAGCCGCAGTCCGAGCATCACGCGCTCAAGCCGGGTCGCGTCGTCGTCTGGGAGTTCGCGCGCCGCAGCGGGCGACTGGCCGGCGCGCAGCCGGTCGGCCCAGCGCGCGGGGTGCAGCATGTTCCACCAGCGCACCCCGCCGATGTGCGAGTGGGCGCCCGGCCCGGCGCCCCACCAGTTCCCGCCGGCCCAGTAGCCGAGGTTGTGCTGGCACCACGCTGCCTCGTCGTCCGCCCACGAGCACGTTTCGTACCACGCCAAGCCCGCCTGCGTGAGCACTTGTTCGGCGGTCTCGAAGCGATCGACGATCACCGCTTCGCTGGGTGGCTGGAGTTCGCCGCGCCGCACCTGCGCGGCGAGCCGGGTGCCCGGTTCGACGATCAGCGAGTAGGCGGAGAGGTGGTTCGGTTCGGCGTCTAGGGCGCCGTGCAGGCTGGTGAGCCAGTCGTTGGCTGATTCGCCGGGGGTGCCGTAGATCAGGTCGAGGCTGACTTGCGCAAAGCCGGCGGCTCGCGCCTCGCGCACCGCTGCTTGCGGGCGTCCTGGGGTGTGCGTGCGCTCAAGGGTCGCGAGGACGTGCGGTACGGCGCTTTGCATCCCGAGCGAGAGTCGCGTGAAGCCGGCGTCGCGCAGTGCCGCGAGCTTGGCGGGGTTGACAGATTCGGGGTTGGCTTCGGTGGTGATCTCTGCGCCGGGCGCTAGGCCGAAGGTGTCGCGCACGGCGGCGAGCAGTCGCGCGAGCTGCGCGGCCGGCAGCAGCGTCGGGGTGCCGCCGCCGAAGAAGACGGTGTGCGCGGGCGGCGCGGCGTCGCCGAGTACGCGGCGTGCGAGTGCCAGTTCGGCGAGCACTGCATCGACATATCCACCCGCAGCTGCGGCGCCATCTTCGCCCGGCACGTACGTGTTGAAGTCGCAGTATCCGCAGCGTGTGGCGCAGAACGGTACGTGGATGTACACGCCGAACGGCTGCGCGCTGAGGCTGGCGAGGGCCGTGGCCGGCAGCTCGCCGGTGCGGGGTGCGGGGTCGCCGTCGGGAAGCCTGGCCACGGGCGGTGCAGTGTACGCGCCGCCACCGTCACCGCAGGCGGCCGGTTCGCTACCCTCGGCAGGCCCCCGTAGCTCAGTTGGTTAGAGCAGCGGACTTTTAATCCGAAGGTCGTCGGTTCGAGCCCGACCGGGGGCACTGGGTGGGAACGCCGGGTGAACGGCGGTTGGGCGCGGATCGGCCCCGGATATGCTTGCCGGGATGGATCGTGCTGGCGCCGCCCCTGACGTAGACGTGTCGCGAGTGATGGCGGCATCTCCCGACGAGATCTGGGCGGCGTGGAACGATCCGGCGAGCATCGCGCAATGGTGGGGGCCGGCGGGGTTTACCAGCACCGTGCTTGCGCTCGATCTCTCTGACGGTGGCCGTTTTGAGGTCGTCATGCACGCTCCCGATGGCACCGACTTCGCCAACGTGTACGTCTTCGAATCGGTCGATCCAGCTCGGGAACTGGTCTACGTCCACCAGGGGTCGCAAGCATGGGGGCTGGCCCCGTCGCGCTCGGTCGTGACGATCGAGGTGCAGGACACTGACGCCCCGCGATGTCGCGTGACGCTGCGCTCGTACTACGCCTCGGAGGAAGATCGCAGACGTCACCTGGAAGATTTCCACGCCGTTGAGGGTGCGCGGCAACTGCTCGAACGGCTCGACGTGGCCGCAGGGTCGCGCCAGGCTGGCTGAGCGCCGGCCGGCGAACCCCCACGGCAAGCGTTTGTGCGCCACCTCTGGGTGGGTGCCGGCCCGGTGGATGGGGGAAACTCTCGGTTTTCCGGGCGTGCTGTGGACCAAGCGCACGGTTCTTTGTCGATCACCGTTGTAACGACCTGCGCTCTCGGTAATGCTTGGTACGGCCTGGGGAGCCTGTCCCGCCTCTCCGGTTTCTTGCTCCCCCAAGGTTTTGGAGCGCCTTCCACGAGTCGCTGCCACCCGGAGTTCCCGAATCCATGAGTCCCCGCACCACGTTTCGTCCGCCTGCCACGTCGGCGGACTTCGAGCCCGGCCAGCTGGCGTTCGTCGCCGACTACTTGCAGCGTTGGGTCGATGAGATCCCGGCCAGTCCCGCGATCACGTTCGTGGACTATTTCGCGAGCCGCGAAGGTGTTCGCGACTCGATCACCTTTGCCGAGCTTCAGCGGTGGGCGCAGGCGCTTGCCGTCCGCATCGGCGAGCTGACGCAGCCCGGCGATCGGGTCGCGCTGCTGCTACCCCAACGCGCCGACTATGTCGCCGGGTTCGTGGCGTGCCTGCATACGGCGGCGATCGGGGTGCCGCTCTTCGCGCCCGACCTGCCGGGGCACGCCGACCGGCTCGCCTCGGTGTCGGTCGACGCCGCGCCGAGCGTCGTGCTTACCACCTCCGACAAGCGCGAACTCGTCGACGGCTTCCTGGCGGAACACGGCATCGTCGCGACGGTGCTGTGCGTCGACCCGTTCCGGGACGACCCGGACGATCTGGCGGCCAGTTACGCCCGCCCGCCCGCCCAGTCGCTCGACGATGTCGCGTATCTGC
Organism: Patulibacter sp.; assembly: GCA_047604965.1. Classification (GTDB taxonomy): domain Bacteria; phylum Actinomycetota; class Thermoleophilia; order Solirubrobacterales; family Solirubrobacteraceae; genus JAGIBJ01. The sequence goes on from JASGGQ010000071.1 coordinate 4,797, forward strand.
AATACACCTCCGGTTCGACGCGCATCCCGGCCGGCGTGGTGCTGACGCACCGCAATTTGATCGCGAACGTGTTGCAGTTGCGCGAAGGTACCGCGCTGAACTTCAAAGAGCCGACGATTGTCAGCTGGCTGCCGCTGTTTCACGACATGGGGTTGCTGCTCGGAGCGGCGGTGCCGGTGTTCGGCGGCGCGCACAGCATCCTGCTCGATCCGGTCGCGTTCATTCTCAAGCCGCTCCGCTGGCTCCAGGCGATCTCCGGGCAGCCGAACGCCGTGTCGGCCGCACCGAACTTCGCGTACGACTATGTCGCCAAGCGCGTCAAGCCGGCCGATCGCGAGCAGCTTGATCTCTCGCAGGTGCGTACTTGGGTCAACGGTGCCGAGCCGATTTTGCCGGCGACACTGGAGCGCTTTCAGGAGGCGTTTGCGAGCTGCGGCGCGCAGCCGCATGCGATGCGCCCGTCGTACGGCCTCGCGGAAGCGACGGTGTTTGTCGGCTGCTCCCCGGCGAATGAGGCGCCGACGGTCTTGCAGGTCGATAGCGAGGAGCTGTCGCACGGGCGGATCGAGCGGGAGCTACGCGATGGCGTAACGCCGGTGCAGCTCGTCTCCTGCGGCAAACCGGTCGGCCAGCATGTCGCGATCGTCGACCCGGACACCCGCGAGCGGCTGACCGATGGAGCCGTCGGCGAGATTTGGCTGTGCGGCGACAATATCGGGGTCGGCTACTGGAACAAGCCGGCGGAGAACGAGGCGCTGTTCCACGCGCGGTTGGAGAACGCCGGTGAGTTGCCGGTCGATGGCTGGTTGCGCACGGAGGACCTTGGCGCGTTCGTCGATGGCAACCTCTACATCACCGGCCGCATCAAGGATCTGATCATCATCGACGGTCGCAACATCTACCCGCATGACATCGAGTTCACCGTCGAAGAGGCGCATGAGGTGATCGCGCAGCGACGGCTTGCCTCGTTTTCGGTGGCGACCGACCATGGAGAGGCGCTCGTCGTCGTGGCCGAGCGGTACCGCCATAGCGACGATGCCGCGCAGCAGCTCGGCGCGGCTGCGCGCGCGGCCCGCGAGGCGGTGTCGCTTGATCACGCGGTGGGGCTCCACGACTTCGTGCTCGTCGAGCCGGACACGATCCCGCGCACCTCCAGCGGCAAGATCGCCCGCAGCGCGACGCGCGCCGCGTACCTGAATGGCACGCTCGCCCGCGTGCAGTAGGGCCACCCGGGGGCGTTGAGGGAGGTCAGTTAGCTGATCAGCTTGCGCTGCATCCCCCAGACGGCGACGCGCCACAGCGTCAGCGCAAAGGCGATGAGGATCGCGAGGTGCGCCGCATCGACCCAGCCCTGCCAGCCGAACGAGGCGTGACGGACCAGCTCGACGGTGTGATGCAGCGGGTTCAGCCAGCCGGCGACCTGCACCCAGTGCGGCAGATTCGTCAGCGGGAAGAAGGTGCCGGCGGTCAGCATCACCGGCGTGATGAAGCCGCTGGTGACGTAGCTGAAGCTCTCCATCGTCTTCAGGAAGGCGGCGACGCACACGCCGAAGCACGCCCATCCGAAGCCAGCGATCAGGTTGATGAGCGGCACGACCAGCATCCAGCCGCGTGGCTCAAGCCCGAACGCAAGCGCGACGACCAGCGGCGCGCAGCCGAACGCGCCAGCCCGGATCGCCATCCACGCGGCCTCCGCCGTGACCAGTTCCTCCGTGTCGACCGGCGCGGCGAGGATCGCGTCGTAGGTGCCCTGGAACTTGTGGCGCACCCATGTGTTGAACATCGCCGGCATCGCCGTCGAGAAGAGCACGGCGGTCGCGACGGTGCCGGTGCCAACGAAGTCGATGTAGTCGTAGCCGGCGACCTGGCTGACGATCGAGCCGAACCCGAATCCGAACGCCAAAAGGTAGGTCGTTGGCTCCATCATCGACGAGAACGCCGACCCGCGCCAATACGCGCTGAAGTTGATGATGTCGCGCATCAGCACGCCGGTCAGCGCGCTGCGCTCCAGCCGGCCGAGGCGGCGCGGCGGGCCGGGCGTTGCGTCGGGCGCGGAGGCCGGTGCGTGCGCGGGAGTGGCGCTCATTCGATCTCCTCGCCGGTGAGGACCACGAAGGCATCTTCGAGTGTGGTGGTGCGCCGTTGGCCTGCTGGGAGGTGGTCGTGGCGTTCGGCGTGCAGGATCGCGACGGAGGTGCCGGTGCGGCGCGTCGTGAGGCCGCGCGCGTGGGCGTCCGCTTCGAGCTTCAGGAGTTGTGCCGGTGGGCCGTAGACCTCGACCGCTTCGCGGCCGGCGTGCGTGCGCGTCAGCTCGGCGGGGCGGCCGGTGGCGACGGCGCGTCCGTGGCTGACGATCGTGACGGTGTCGCACAGCCGTTCGGCTTCTTCGATGTAGTGCGTTGACATCAGGATCGTGGTGCCGTCGGCGCGCAGCGCATCGACGAGCGCCCAGATTTCTTGCCGGATCTGCGGGTCGAGGCCGACCGTCGGCTCGTCCATCATCACCAGGCGCGGCCGGTGGACGAGCGCGCGTGCGATCAGCAGTCGCCGGCGCATCCCGCCGGAGAGCTCGTCGGCTTTCGCGCCGGCTCGATCGGTGAGCCTCGCCAGTTCGATGGCCCGCGCGATCGCTGCGGCACGCTCGCTGCGGGGCACGCGGTAGAGGTACGTGAAGATCCGCAGGTTTTGCTCGACGGTGAGCGAGATGTCGAGGTTGTCTTGCTGCGGGACGACGCCGCACCGCGCTCGCGCCTGCTTGCTCTCGCCGGGCAGGTCGTGCCCGAGCACCCGCAGCGTCCCGGTATCGGCGATTGCCTGCGCGGTGAGGAGTTTCATGGTCGTCGATTTGCCGGCGCCGTTGGGGCCGAGCAGGCCGACGCATGTGCCGGCGGGCACGTCGAGATCGAGGCCGTCGACCGCCGTCAGCGACCCGAACCGCTTTACGACGCCCCGCAGTTCGATCGCGAGCGGCGTGCGCGGCGCGGGATCGTTGGCGCGAGCGGCCGGTGCAGCGGGGCGGCTTGTCGGTGGGTGGGTGGACATCGACGCCTCACCCTATTGGCCGTGCCCGCGCGGCTGCCGACGCGGTGCGGGGGCCTCCTCAACGAGTCTCACGCCACGATTCCGCTCGCGCCCCTATCATCCAAGGACGCTCCCGCCCCCATGGTGTAGCGGTTAGCACGTCAGCCTTTCACGCTGGTAGCAGGGGTTCGATTCCCCTTGGGGGTACCTTGTGGCGCTTGCTGCAAGCGTTTGAGGGTGACCGGAACCGCAGGCGTTGCTCTGCTCAAGCGTCAACCCCGGACAGGTCACGTAAACGGGGCCTGCTGCTTGGGGATGGCGACCGGGAAGCTCGACGTGGTGTACGCGGCATCAACGCGGAGCCAGTGTTGTGCCTACGGCGCTGGTCGTGTGGCCAGGAGGCGGTGGACGGCGGTGTCTTGGTTGATCCAGGTGGCGAGGTCTCGGTCGAGCATGCGGGCGAGTGTCATCACTTCGGCGTGGCCTTGCTCGGCGGTGAGACGGCGGTTTTGCCCTGGAAGCGGGAAGCCGTTGACGAGTGGTTCGTGGTGCGCGGCTCGGTTTCGAAGAGTGTTGACGTTCTTGGCGATGGCGTGTGCCCAGTCGCGGGTGTAGCGGTCGCCTCGGGCGCGTGCTTCGGCGCGCCCGCCGCGGAAGGCGCGGTGCAATGCCTGTCTCCAGAGGCGTTCGTAGTCGACGCGCATGCGGCGCGGGTGTGCTCCGACGTGATCTCCCGCGTCAAGGAGATTGACCCAGAACCCGAGCATGCACCGCGCGACGAGACGACCTGGGAGCTGCGGGTCGCTGCGATCGCCACGATGATTGGATGGCAGCGATTTCCACGCACTCGCCAGCTGCCCGGCAGAGCGTTCATCAAGACGGACCGCCGGATCGGCGAACCACAGCGGCCCCCACACCGCGGCCAGGGCATCGTGCATCGCGTTGCGCAGCGCAACCTCAACGATGGCGATGTCAGCCAGCATCGCCGCAGCGAGATCACGGTCCCAGACGTACAGCTCACGTGCCAACCTCTGATCACCGCCAGCAGCGGCCAGGAACGTTCCCATCCGATCTACGGAAATCGCCTGGGTCAGCGCGTCAGCAGGTACCGGACGAGGCTCTTCGCTGTCGGTCATTGGACGCCCCTCGCCATGCGGGCTATAGTAGTCGGCAGAAGTCCCCGGGTTTCGCCTCTCTGGCCTTGAGCCATGACGCGACCGGGGTTTTCTCTTTTCGAGAGCCCCAGACATCGGCGCCAGTCTTCGCTGGGCCCCGCCGTTGTGCATGCTACGCGGCGACCGGACGACGCCCCTGCGGGCGGATCGTCACTCCCTTTCGCGCGAGTGCGCGGCGTACGGCGCTCTGACTTGCTCCCAATCGTTGGCCGATTTCCAGCAGGGTCAGGCCGTCGTCTTCGTAGAGCCGGATCGCCTCGTCGAGGTACTTGGCTTCGAGCCCGCGGGTGCGGACCGGCTCGCCGCGGCGCCGCAGGTGCGCGCGGACGGTTTGGTGGTGGATGCCGTGCTTGCGGCCGAGTTCGACCATGCTCGCTCCGGCGCGATACGCGGCGATCAGCTCGTCAATCTCGGAGGGCTTCAAAAGGGTTTGAGTCTTCCCAAGTGAGCGCACGATCGGGCCCCGAACGTCGCTTACCGCCCGATCACCGGGACTCCGGCGTCCCGGTGATCGCCCGGCTTTCCGGCACTTTACAAGGGCTTCCTGTGGCGGGGAAGGGTTCTCAAACTCTCTACGGAGGTGTACTGGAGGGGCAGCAGTCATCGCCAGTCGCCCGAAGATTGCGATTCGGGGGACAAAACGGCATGATGGCCGCGTGAAGGTAAACCTGATGGTCCTGCGGCGCCGAGCGCTCGCGGCGATCCGCGTACTGGCGGTCGCCGGCTGCGTGCTGCTGCTCCCCGCGACGGCCGGTGCCGCGCCGGCACCCTCGATCGTTCCGATCGAATCGGCATTCTCGGTGTGGGGCGTCAACGACTCCGGCTGGATCATCGGGGGGAGCAGCGCGTACCCGAACGGCGCGATCTGGAAGCCCTCCGTAGGCGGCACCGGACCGGGCACCTTCACCGCGTTGTCCGCCGCGACGCTCGGCGCGTTGACCGACGGAGCCAGCGCACCGAGTGGCGGCATCGGCAACAACGGCACGGTCGGCGGGCAAACCAGCTTCACCGACGGCAAATGGAACCCGTCACGCCCCACGCTTTGGCACGGCGGTGGCACCGGCGCCGCCGTCCCGATCCTCAACGCCCCCGACGATCGAGGCGGCGGCCGCATCAACGCCGTCAGCCCGAACGGCAGTCACTTCGGAGGGTTCGCGACCCGCTGCGACGGCGCCACGAATCCGTACCCGTACTACAACGGCTGCTCCGGCACGTACGCCACAGCCGACGGCGCGTTCGCGGCCGACACCACCAACAACAGCAGCGTGTACGCGATCAACAACTCCGGCCAAGCGGTCGGCACCTGGGACGGCGGACTGCTCAGCAACAGCCACGGCGTGCTCTTCACCGGTGGTACGCCAACGCTGATCGGCCTCAACCCGCGCGCGATCCTCACCGACGGCACGATCGTCGGTGACGCGGGAGGCAGCGGTGGCATTCGCGTCCGCCGCCCGAGCGGCACGGTCGACAACACCATCGCGTGCGGCTACTACGTGTACGACGCCAACGACGCCGGCGACATCCTCGCCTACACCGCCGACACCGACGGCCTGCGGATCTGGCATGAAGGCGTGTGCTACCGCGTCTCCGACGTGCTGCCCGATGGCAACACCGGCTGGAAGTTCCCCTCGATCGGTTCGTGCTGCGGCCGGCCGTCGCTCAACGAACTCGGGCAGATCGCGGCCGTCGCCAACAAAACCGGCTACGGCCCGGAGACGGCGGTCCTGCTCACGCCGCAGTACCCGTCAACCCTCACGATCACCGCCACACCGGCGGAGCAGCCCGGCGAATACGACTTCACCGTCACCTCGACCGGAACGGCGTCGAGCGTGCAGATCACCAGCGCCACATGGGACTTCGGCGACGGAACGACCTCCACGCAGCGGGCGCCGCGCAAGCGCTACACCAAGCCCGGCACCTTCACCGCGAAAGTCACCGTCACCCGCGCGGACACCACGACGGAGAGCAAGACGACGACGATCACGATCGGTGCTCCACGGCTCGGCGTTGGCATCACGCTCCCCGGCCACGACACCGGGACGATCACCGTCGGCACCACCTTCGACGTGGTCATCGGCGCCACCGCCACCGCCGACGGCGTCGGCGATTTGCGCGACCTCGCCTACCAAGGCGGCATCTTCACCAGCGACACCGCCGGGATCATCGACTACACCACCGCCGCGATCCCGCCCTTCACGATCGCCCCAGGCGACGGCAACGTCCAGACGATCCATGTGCGCGCCGCTGCGCCCGGCACGGTCAAGCTCTCGACCCTGCTGATCGGCAAAGACGCGATCGACCGCACCATCAGCGCCACCCACAATCGGACGGTCACGATCGTCGAAGCCGACGGCTCCGGCGCGTCGAGCGACCTCTTCACCGACGACGCCACCCTGAGCGCGACCCCGACGCCCACCCCGACGCCCACCGCGTCCGAACCGACGCCGACGCCAACCCCGTCGTCGCCGGCCCCGCCCAGCGCACCGGCGGCCGCCAAGATCGCCTTTGCCGGCACGCAGCCGACCTTCGCGGGACTTGGCACCGCCGGCCGCGCGAAACTCAAACTGCCGGTGCGGGAGCCGGGAGTGACGGTCGCCGTGCAACTGGAGGCGAATGCCACGCAGAGCCGCAAACTCGCGCTGCACCCCGCCCGCAAGCAGCAATCGGTGGTGCTCGGTGGCGGCACCGTCACGACCGGCGCTGCCGGGACGGCAGCCGTCACCATCAAACTCACGGCCGCTGCCAAGCAGGCGTTCGCGCGCCTAGGACGCCGCACATCGACCACCAAGACGGTCGATGTGACGCTCCGCGTCACGCTGTCGCGAGCCGGGGCGTCGAGCGTCGTCACCAAGACGATTCGCCTGCGGAAATAGGCGCCGCCTCTTGGCTAAGCTTGGTCAAGAGGTTAGAATGGGCGCTATGCGTGTCAACGTCGGCCAAGCGAAGACGGAACTGTCGAAGCTCCTGGCGCGAGTGGAGGCAGGCGACGAGGTGGAGATCGCCCGCAATGGCGTACCGGTCGCCAAGCTCGTGCGTGCCGACGCCCCAACCAAGCCGGGGGCACGCTTTCTCGCGGCGCGCGGCCTGCTCGCCGGCCAGGTTCGGATCGGCGACGACTTCGAGTTCAGCGACGACGAGTTGGATGACCTGCTCGATTGCCGCGCGTGAGGCTGCTGCTTGACACGCACATCGTCCTCTGGCACCTCGGTGGGGCGCGCACGCTCAGTGACGAGGCGCTCGATGCCATCGGCGCTGCTGAGGAGCTGTGGTTTAGCGCCGTCTCCTGCGCAGAGATCGGCGTGAAAGTGGCGATCGGCAAACTCGACGTCGTCGGAGACATTCGTGCCGCCCTCGACGTGATCGGAGTTCGGCTGCTGAGCCTACGGGCCGAGCACGGCCTTGCCGTTGCCGGCCTGCCGCTGCACCATCGGGATCCGTTCGATCGGCTGCTGATCGCTCAGGCGCGAGCCGAGGGCCTGACGCTGGTAACGGCGGATGCAGCCCTTGCGCACTACGATGTCCCGGTGCTCTGCGCCTGATCGGCGCGCTTGCGCCACGCGATGCCGGTGGTCGGCCGCCGCAAGCGCCGGGCTCCGCCCAGGAACGCCAGAGGGGCCGCCCGCTCCCTGATGCAGACGGCCCCCGTGGGGATGGTGTTCGGCTGGGAGCCGGCACAAGAGGATCGACGTGCTCGTGGACCCGTCCCGGTTACGAGATGGACGACCCGAAGACACAGTAACGCGAATTTCCTGGAGTTTGGTGTGCTTCGTCACCGAAGCCGGCCGGGGTGTCCGACATCACGCAATTTCGATGGTCTGCCGTCGCGCCGCCTCGCAGCCTGGGACGATGGGGAGGTCCGTGCCCGGGTTGATCGGCGCGCGTGGCGCGTCCGCCCCATGACTCAACCGCCTGCCCCTGCTGAACCTGAGCGCGTGGACGACGCCGCGCAGGAGACCGATCAGTCGACCTGGCTGACGATCGGGCGCCACTCGGTGAAGCTCGTCGTCTTCGCCGTCGTGATCCTCCTGATCATCCACTTTGCGTTCCCGGCGCTCGCCGGCGTCAAGCGGTCGCTGGAGGTCGTCAAGGACGCCAACCTGTGGTGGATCGGCGCCGCGGTGGTCTGCTCGCTGCTTACGCAGGCGATGTACATCGTTGTGTTCCGCTACTCGGTCGGCGGCACGCGGGGTGAGGTGGAGCGCAAGCTCGGCTGGCGCGAATCGTACGAAGTGACGATGGCCAGCCAGGCCGCGAGCACACTGGTAACTGCGGCCGGAGCGGGCGGGATCGCCCTATTTCTGTGGGTGCTTGCACGCGCCGGATTTTCGAAGACCGAATCGGTCGCGCGGACGATCGCGTTCCTCGCGTTCCACTACGTGATCTACCTCGGTGCGATCGTGATCTTCGGGTTCGGCCTGTACTTCGGCGTGTTGCCCGGTGCGGCCCCGGTGAGCCTCACACTGATCCCCGCGCTGGTCTGTCTTGGGCTGCTCGCGCTGGTGGGGCTCGCCGCGATGGTGCCGGCGGTCGTTGAGGCGCGCGTGGAGCGCATGTCGGCGCACGAGGGGCGCGAGGGGCGGCTCGCGCGGCGGCTCGTGAGTGTCCCGACGGCGATCGCTGCCGGGGTCCGGCACGCTCGCGAGTTGTTCCGGCCCGGCGGTCACGGGTCTCGGATCATGGTGGCCGCCGTGCTCTACTGGGTGTTCAACATCGCAATCCTCGTCGCATGCTTTGAAGCGTTCGGCAATCACGCGAACATTCCCGGGCTGGTGCAGGCGTTCTTCATCGGTTCGGCCGCGAACTTGCTGCCATTGCTGCCGGGTGGTGTCGGCTCGGTCGAGGCCGGCCTGATCGGTGCGTTGCTCGCGTTCGAGCAGCCGGGTGCCCAGGTGGTCGTCGCGGTGCTCGCGTACCGGCTCGTCGGCTACTGGTTGCCGACGCTGCTTCAGGCCGTCGCGTACTTCCAACTCAACCGCACGATGGCGGCGTGGAAGGAAGAGCGTGCCGCCGGCGAGCTCACGGCAGCGGAGGCTGGTCCGTAGTTCGCGCCTGGGCCTGCGGTCGTTCGCCGGCGCCGGCGAAGCCGTGTTGGCGCCACGCTTCATAGACGGCGATCGCAGCGGAGTTGCTGAGGTTCAGCGAGCGGCGCGCCGGCAGCATCGGGATGCGCACCTGTTCGGTGATGCGCGGGTGTTCGAGGATGCGGCTTGGTAGGCCGTCGGGCTCGGGGCCGAACAGCAGGATGTCCCCGGCGGCGTAGTCGATCTCGGTGAATTGCCGGCGACCGGTGCTGGTGAACGCGAAGACCCGTGCGGGGCCGATTGCTTCCACGCAGGCGTCGAAGTTTGGGTGAACGCTGACGTGCGCGAGGTCGTGGTAGTCCAGGCCGGCGCGACGCAGTTTGCTGTCGCTGAGGTCGAAGCCAAGCGGTTCGATGAGGTGCAGGTGCGCGCCGGTCACGGCGGAGAGCCGGATTGCGTTGCCGGTGTTCTGCGGGATGCGCGGCTCCCAGAAGACAAGTGCGACCACGCGCGGATCGTCGCAGGTGCCCGTAGGCGCGGGCGTCGCGCCGCAGATGCCGGCCGGCGGGTAGGCTTGCACGGCACGTCACCCTGCCGCCACCCCGGAATCAGGGCGACGCGCGGGCGGTTAGCTCAGTTGGTCAGAGCACCTGTTTTACACACAGGGGGTCGGGGGTTCGAGCC
>JASGGQ010000072.1:0-14653 GCA_047604965.1 Patulibacter sp.
CGGGGCGGGCGCCGAGCGCGAAGATGTCGCGCAGGATCCCGCCGACGCCGGTCGCCGCGCCCTGGAACGGCTCGACCGCCGACGGATGGTTATGCGACTCGACCTTGAACGCGGCGATCCAGCCGTTGGCTGCCTGCACCGCCCCGGCGTTCTCGCCCGGCCCGAGGACGAGATCTGGGCCCTCGGTCGGGAGCGTCTTGAGGAGGTTCTTGGAGTGCTTGTAGGCGCAGTGCTCGCTCCACATCAGCGAGAACATCGCCAGCTCGACCTGGGTGGGCTCGCGGCCCATCTGCTCGGTCACGAGGCGGTACTCGGCGATGGTCAGCCCGAGCGCGATCGCCTGCGCCTCGCCGGGAGGCGCCCCTTCCGGCAGCGCATCTGGCGCGACATCCGGGAACTCGGGGAGCAGCGTGCTGGCGGGCATCGCGGCCGATGGTACCGGCGCGCGGGGCGTGCGGGTGGTCTGCCGTGCGGCGGCGCGCTGCTCCGATGCACTGAATCTCGGTGAGGGGAAAAGCGTTCCAGCGAACGCGAATGCCGCCACCGAGATCTGGTGCATCGCGCTGGGCGGCATCCGGTGCGCACACCAGAACACTTGTTGGCGAGGTTGCCGATACCGGCTTCATACGCCGTAAGTTCACCTCGATGCTTGCTTCTCTTCGCACGGCACTTGCCGTGATCAGCCTGGCTGCAATCACGATCGCCGCAGGTGGCGGCGCTGCGGCGGTGGCGGCGCCGCACGCGCGAACTGCGCAGCAGGTGACGCTGGCGGTGGCGAAGCCGAGAGCGGTGCTGGCGGCCGGCACGGTCGTGATCCGCTGGGAGCCTGCGTCGCAAGGCATGGTGGAGCTGCGGTTGCGGAACGGCAAGCGCCTGGGCGTCTCGGCGCGCAAGGGGCGGGTGGCGGTGGCGGCCAGCAGGTTGCGGCGCAGTATGCGCGTGGAGCTGCGGCTTTGCGTTGGAGCGCGGTGCGGCACATGGCGCACGCTGAAGGTGGACGTACAGGGGCCGACGCTGCCGGATGACCAGCCATCCGGGTCTGGCGCGACGCCGACGCCGACCGCGGTGCCGACGCCGACGTTCAGCCCGGCGCCGACGCCTTCCCCGTCGCCCGCACCGACCGCCGCGCCGTCGCCCACGGCAACCCCGACTCCCACGCCCACGCCCACGCCGACGGCGACCCCGACGCCGCGGCCAACCGCGTCGCCGTCGCCGACGTTCAGCCCGGTCCCAACGCCTTCCCCGTCGCCCGTGCCGACCCCCACCGCCGCGCCGACGCCGACGGCAAGCGAACGCCATGAGCCCCGACGCCGACCGACCGCGACCCCAGGCGCGCTCGTGCCCCGTCCTGCCCCGGCGATGGAGAGCGATGCGGTGTGGCCGCCGCCGGTGCGCGCCTCTGCTCCCGGCGGCTGCGCGGTGCCGCTGATCGGCAGCGCCCGCACGTTCGACGTCGGGCCCGGGCGCCAGTACGAGGACTTGCAGACGGTGCCGTGGCTGTCGCTTGGCGCTGGCGACGTGGTGAACATCTACGCGCGGTTCGAGGCCGACGGCTCGCCGCGCCCGTACCGCACGAAGGTTGGGCTTCAGGCACGCGGGACGGCCGCGCAGCCGGTGTACATCAACGGCGTGACCGACGCGCAGTGCCGCCGGCCGGTGATCGACGCCGACGGCGCGCGCACCGCCGACGACGCGGCAGCGGCTGACTACGGCTCGTACGGCAGCGAGGGCGATATCGGCGCGCAGGCGTACGGTGTCTTCCTGCTGGCGCCGATCGGTGACGCGCAGACCTCGCGTCACGACTGGGTGCCGAGCTACATCACGATCCAGAACCTGGAGGTGCGCGGCGCGCGCAGCCAGCGGCAAGGCAAGCCGGCCAGCGACGCGGCCACCTTCTACGACAGCCGCGGCCGCGAGCAGCAGTGGGATCGCGGTGCGGCCGCGATCTACGCGGTGCGCGCCAGCCACCTCACCGTCGAGAACTGCGTGTTCTCAGACGGCGACCAGGGCGTCTTCACCAATACGCGGATGATCTCCGGCGCGCACGACCACAGCGACTTTACGATCCTGCGCGGCAACCGCTTCTCTGGAATGGGCACGGGATATGAGACCGAGCACAACGCCTACATCCAGAGCCGCCGATCGCTCTACGAGGGGAATTTCTTCGGGGCGGTCTGGGGTGGCTCGTCGCTGAAGGATCGCGGATCGGGCACGGTCGTCCGCTTCAACACGATCCAGTCGAGCCGGCGCGCGATCGATCTCGTCGAGACCGAGGAGGAGAGCGCACCGTATATCGTCGCCGACCCGCTGAAGGACTACGCCTGGGTGTACGGCAACGTTCTCCGCAGCGAGGAGGCACTCGCGCCGCCAGACGATCCCGACCAGCTCGCGGTGCGGCCGGTTCACTTCGGCCACGACAAGGCCGATCCGTCCCGCTCGCGCGGCAAGACGCTCTTCTACTACGGCAACACCTACCTCCACCGCAGCTCGCAGTCGCAGTACTGGACTTCGATGTTTCAGCTCGGAGGCAACGACGATGACGTGCCGTACGAGGAACAGAAGGTCGAAGCGTCCGGGAACATCTTCCTGGTTGACACCGGCTACGGCAGCGATCTCGACGGCTGGAACGACACCTACTGGCGCTACAACGCCAGCTCACGGGCAGGGCAGGTGGTGCTCCGTGGCGCCAACTACGAGCCGGAGCAGCTCAACGACTACCCGCAGCTGGAGACGCAGACGCCACTCCAGTTCGCGCGGCGGACGGGGTCGGACCGGCAGTGGCTGCTCGGCGGCGACGGCCAGCCGATCTGGGATCTCGTGCCGGGCAAGACGATCGTCCAGCGCGATGCCGGGGCGCTGCGGCTCTTCGGCGACCTCACCCCACAGCACGTGGGCAGCGTGCCGCCCGGCCTGGATCCGCAGACGCTGCGCCCGACCACAGGGGCGGTCGTCCGCGATCGTGGCATCGCCGAGCCGAGCATGACGCCGGACGGCGTGACGGCAGCGAACCTGCTGGTCGACCATGAGCCGGCGCTCCCCGCAGGCGTCGTGCCGCGTACCACCGGTGGCAGCGCTCCCGACCTTGGCGCGCTCGAAGGCCAGTAGCGCGAGCTCCCGGCGCGCTCCGCAAGCAGAACGGGCGGCGCTACGCGGCGCTGGCGAAGAGCCGCAGTCCGTCGATCGAGCCGAGCAGCGCGTCGACGGCATGCTCGGGATGCGGCATCAGGCCGGCGACGTTCCCGGCGGCGTTGCAGACGCCCGCAATATCGTCGATCGAACCGTTCGGGTTCTGCCCCGGCGCGTACCGCAGCAGTACCTGATCGGCGGCGCGCAGCTCGGCCAGCTGCGCCTCCGGCACGTAGTAACGGCCGCACTTGTGCTTGGCGGGGATTGCGAGCCGGCTGCCGACCTCGATCCCGCGCGTAAACGGCGTGCGATCGGTCGCGACGACCAACTCGACATCGCGGCACACGAAGCGCATCGAGAGATTCGGCAGCAGTGCGCCGGGCAGCAGTCCGGCCTCACACAAAATCTGGAAGCCGTTGCAGATCCCCAGCACCGGGCCGCCGGCTTGCGCGAACCTCATGACCTCACCCATCACAGGGGAAAACCGCGCGAGCGCACCGACCCGCAGGTAATCGCCGTACGAGAAGCCACCGGGGACGACCACCGCATCGACGCCGCGCAGATCGGCGTCGCCATGCCACAGCAGCTCCGCGTCGCCGACCGCCGCACAGGCGCGGAGCGCATCGATCTCGTCGCAGGTGCCGGGAAAGCGGACGACTCCGAAGCGCATGGCTTCAGGATGGCAGGTTCGGCCGCTAGGCCGTCTGACCGAGCAGCTCGATCTCGTATTCCTCGATCAGCGGATTCGCGAGCAGCTGCTCGCAGATCTGATCGAGCTCGTCCGACGAAGCGTGATCGTCGATCTCCAGCTCCACCATCCGGCCGACACGTACCTCGGAGGCACCATCGAAACCGAGTGCCGGCAGAGCACGCCGAACGGCCTCGCCCTGAGGATCGAGGATGCCGGACTTCGGGCGGATGAGGACGCGAGCGAGTGCCATGAAGTGCTTCCAGCCTAGCGTGCCGGAGCGCCTAGCGTGGCATTTGTCCGCCGATCCGCTCGAGCCATGCCGAGAGCGGCGCGCCGGTGATCCGCTGGTAGGCGTCGAAGTAGCGTTCGCGAGTGCCGGCAACGACCTCGGCGGGGATCTCTGGCGCCGGATCGGTCTTGTCCCACCCCGATCGGCTTGCCCAATCGCGGACGTACTGCTTGTCGAAGCTTGGCTGCCCGTGGCCGGCCTCATACCCATCCAGCGGCCAGTAGCGCGAGGAGTCGGGCGTGAGCACCTCGTCGCCGACGCGCAGCACGCCATCGGCGTCGATCCCGAACTCGAACTTCGTATCGGCGAGGACCAGGCCGCGCTGGCGCGCATGCTCGGCGGCGTGCGTGTACAGCGCGATCGACGCCTGCTCGATCTCGTTGAGGAGCGCCGGATCGCCGACGATCTCGGCGGCGCGCTCCAGATCGATCGCTTCGTCGTGCTCGCCAAGCTCCGCCTTGGTGGAGGGCGTAAAGAGCGGTGTGGGGAGCTGCTCGCTTTCGCGCAGCCCGGCCGGCAACCGGTGGCCGCTGACGCACCCGGTTGCCTGGTAGTCGCTCCAGCCGGAGCCGGTGATGTATCCGCGAACCACCGCTTCGATCGGCACGATCTTCAGTTTGCGCACGACGATCGCGCGGCCCTTGACCTCCGGCGGTACCCCCTCGTCGTCGGAGAGGAAGTGGTTGGGTACCAGCCCTTCGGTGAGCCCAAACCAAAAGACCGAGATGCCGGTCAGTACCGAGCCCTTGCCCGGCACCGGATTTGGGTGGATGCAGTCGTACGTCGAGATGCGGTCGGTCGCGACCAGCAGCAGCCGGTCGTCACCGAGGTCGTAGATCTCGCGGACCTTGCCGGCGGCGAGCAGCGGGAGATCCGTCAGAAGCGGCATGGGCCCGAGCATACGGGCGGCGCGCGCCGGCGCGCCGGCCGCTCAGTTGCCGATCGCCTGGAGCTTGACCGGTGTGATCCCGCCGAAGCGCACGGCAAATCCGCGCTTGTGGCCGCTGGCGACCTGGCGGGGCGTCAGCTCCAGGCGGCGAATCACGGTGCGGCCCGGCTTGAGTTTGACCTTCAGCGGGCCGGGCCCGGCGACGAACCGCAGCTTCTCCAGGCGGCCGCCCTTGCGCTTGACGAGCACGCGCAGCGGGCCGTCGCAGCGCACCTCAGTTGCTTCGCAGTGCAGCCGGGCTCGCACGCCGGTGTTGCTCCAGCGCAGCGACACGCTGAGCCGCGCGTCGCCAATGTCTCCGAGCGTGACCGGCGCCGCCGAGGATTTGCGCTTGGAACTGGAGCCGGCGGAGGCGGCGGTGCCGAGGTCACCGGCATCGGACTGCTGCGTCAGGCCGCGCTCGTCCGGCCCGGTGATGAAGGAGGAGGTGCGGGAGATCAACAGGCGCGTGCCGGCGTCATTGAAGGTCGCCGCTTCGATCCGCACGGTGTAGGTCGCGTTTTCGCGCAGCGGCTGGACCGGGATGAGGATCAGGCCGCCCTGCACGTAGCTCGCCGAACGGGAGCTGCTGCCGTCGACCCAGCGCACCGGGACCTGCGCGCCGGTGGAGGTGTCGGTCAGCGTGGCGGCCTGCACCGTCACCTTGTCAAAGCGCTCCGGTCCGACGGCGTAGGCGTAGATGTGTGGGCCGGTCGTCGTGCCTTCCGGTAGTCCGACTTCGTCGCCCGGCACCGACGGCGATTCGTGCGCGACCTGTGCCGGAGCGACGTACTGCCCGGCGCCGGGCACCGTGATCAGTCGCACCTCGTCGGAGCTGCCGCCGTCGCGCGTGCCGAGCGTGACCAGGCAGGCGTAGTTGCCGGCGACGCCGACGCCGGTCGTTCGCAGCCACGGGTGCAGCGCCTGGAACTCGTGGAATGGTGCGTCGTGCCACGGATTGCCGGTGAAGCCGGCGGAGTTGCGGGCCAGCACCGAGTGCGCGCCGCCCCACGCGCCTTCGCTGGTGTAGAAGGCGTTGCCGGTCGTTTCGGTGTGCGTCAGCGTGTTGTTGCCCGACATGTACCGCGCGTGCAGCTCACACGAGCGGCTGAGATCGGTGTCTTCCTTGAGGGCCGCGATGCCGGCCATCTGGCGCTCGTAGTTGACGGCCGAGAGGATCGTGCCGCCGGCCGCCGCCGTGGTACGCGCGTTGCTCTGGACGCTGGAGGTTTTGCTGGCGGCCGTGAGAGCGGCGGGAGCGGCGAGGGTCGCGACTCCGGCGATGGCGAGGGCTTGGCGCTTCATGTCAGGTCGTCGAGCCGCCCGACGATCACGTCGGCGTGGCGGGTGTAGAAGGTCATGTCAAAGACGCGATCGATATCCAGTCCGGCGCAGCGCTCGTCCTGCTCGGCGAGCTCGCGCAACGGGGTGCGCGTGTCCCAGGCGCGTTGCGCGAGTTCCTGCGCGACGCGGTACGCCTCATCGCGCACGAGCGGCTTGGTGGGATTGTCGATCAGTGCGAGCAGCAGACGTTGGGAGAACAGTGCGCCGTAGGTCAGCTCAAGGTTTTCGAGCATCCGGTCGGCGTGGACGACCATCCCCTTCGCCAACCGGGTGGCGAGGGCCTGCATGTAATCCAGAGTAATGGTGGCGTCTGGGAGGATGACGCGCTCAGCGCCGGAATGTGAGATGTCGCGCTCGTGCCACAGTGCGACGTTTTCGACGCCGGCTTGCGCGTAGCCGCGCAGCACGCGTGCCAGGCCGGTGATGCGTTCGCTGGTGATCGGGTTGCGCTTGTGCGGCATCGCCGACGAGCCCTTTTGGCCGGGCTTGAACGGCTCCTCGATTTCGCGCACCTCGGTTCGTTGGAGGTGGCGGAACTCGGTCGCGAAGCGTTCCAGGCCGGCACCGGCGAGCGAGATCGCTTGCAGCAGCTCGGCGTGGCGATCACGTGGGACGACCTGCGTGGAGACCGGTTCGGCGTGCAGCCCCAGGCGCGCGAGGACCGCCGCCTCGTACTCGGGGCTGGTGGCGGCGTAGGTGCCGACGGCACCGGAGATCGCGCCGGTTGCGACCTGCGCGAACGCTGCCTGAAGCCTTTTGAGGTTGCGGTCGGCCTCCAGCGCGTAGCCGGCGAGCTTGATCCCGAAGGTGGTCGGTTCGGCGTGGACGCCGTGCGTGCGGCCGGTGCAGAGCGTCGTGGTGTGCGTGCGGGCCTGTGCGATCAGTGCGTCGCGGTACTCCTTGGCGCCGGCGATCAGCAGCTTGCCGGCGTCGTTGAGCTGGAGCGCGAGCGCGGTGTCGAGCACGTCGCTGCTCGTCAGGCCGAAGTGGATCCAGCGGCCGGCTGCACCGAGGCCGTCGGAGAGTACGTCGACGAACGCTGCGACGTCGTGGTCGGTGACCTTTTCGCGTTCCTTGGCCGCCTCGACGGTAAACGTGGCCGCGCGGATCGCCTCAAGCTCTGCGGGAGTCGGCCCATCCATCTCCTCGCAGGCTGCGACTTCGACCTTGCGCCAGGCCTCCATCTTGGCCTGATCGCTCCAGATGGCGCCCAGCTCGGGGCGCGTGTAGCGCTCGATCACGCTCGGCATACTGACGCACGCAGCGGCAGGTTGTTCCCACGTCAGTCACGGCGACCGACGCGGGAAACCACGAGTACCACTACGAGCTGCGGGGGAATCGCTGTGTGATCGCGGTCGGCCATGTGTCGCGGCGCGTCATCTGTTTGGGGGACAAACTCGGCCGCTGTGTGACCGCACTCACTGAACCCGGAGCGCTCTGGTCTTGGTGGCGAGCGCGACGGCGCGACCGGCCGTCACTGCGATCACGCGAGATGTGCGCCGCGTTGCAGCATGGCCCAGGCGGCAAGCGTCGCGGCGTCGGTGATCGCGCCGTCGGCCATCAGCGCGGTGAAGGCTTCAGGTGTGGCCGGCAGCGCAGTCAGCAGCCCCTGCTCTTCGGGTTCGGGGGTCGCTTCGCCGGGCTGGAGGTCGGTCGCCAGGAACACGTCGCACAGCTGGCTGGAGATGCCGGGCGCGAAGGCCAGCACCCCGAGGTGCGCGAGGCTGCCGGCCGCAAAGCCAAGCTCCTCTTTGAGTTCGGTGCGGGCGACGACCTCTGGCGCTTCGTCCTGCTCGGGCTGAGCGGTCGCCCCAGCCGGGCCGTTGAGTGTGCCCTGCGGGAACTCGATCGACCACGCCGCCGTCGGGTAGCGCCACTGGCGCACGAGATGCAGGTGCGTGCCATCCCACGGCACGATCAGCGCAGCGCGGCGCTTTTCGATCACCGCGTAGCTGCCGAGCTGTCCTCCCGGCCGCTCGATCTCATCTTCGCGCAGCGTCGTCCAGCGACTTTGGAAGATAATCCTGCTGCTGCGGGTGATGATTGGCGGCTGCTCGTCTGGCACCGGCCGATCATCGCAACCGCAGGGCCGCCTGCGCTACTTGATCGTGAGCGTTTTGATTGCGCTGAGCGAGCGGCCATTGGCGCCGCTGCCGGCGACGACGACCGTCACGCGCTTGACGCGGCGGATCTTCTTGCGGGCTTTGGCGGTGAGCTTGAGCCTGATCGCGACGGCGCCGCTGGCATTGGCGGTCGCCTTGAAGGTCGCCACCGCCGACTTGCCGGTCGCGTAGATCCGCACCGTGGCCTTTGACTTCGCCGTCAGGCCGGTGACCTTCAGCACCACGCCTTTGCCGAGCGAGGCGCGCTTGACCGCCGACGTGAGCGTGACGACCGGCGCGGCGATCGTTGGCGTTGGCGTCGGTGTGGCCGCAGCCGCGCTGGCATCGGTGCTGCTGGCGTCGGCGCTGGCATCGGTGCCGCTCGCGTCGGCGGCCGGCGTTGGCGTGGCCGCAGCCGCGAATTGCACCCGGGCCGGCACGG
Organism: Patulibacter sp.; assembly: GCA_047604965.1. Taxonomy (GTDB): domain Bacteria; phylum Actinomycetota; class Thermoleophilia; order Solirubrobacterales; family Solirubrobacteraceae; genus JAGIBJ01. The sequence continues at coordinate 8,923 of JASGGQ010000072.1, forward strand.
AGGAGTTGCTGTCGGTCCCGTTGCCGAGCTGGCCGGAGCTGTTCTCGCCCCAGCACCAGAGCGTCGCGTCGCGCTTGAGTGCGCAGGCATGCGTGGCGCCGGAGGCGATCGCGATCGCGTCGGTCAGGTTCGAGACGGAGACCGGGATCGACCAGCTGTCGGTCGCGCCGTTGCCGAGCTGCCCGGAGTCGCCGGTGCCCCAGCAGGAGACCGTTCCACTGACGGTCAGCGCGCAGCTGTGATCGTCGTTGGTGGCAACGCTTGCGGCCGTCCCGATGCCGGCCACCAGGTGCGGTGCCAGCCACTCTTGTTGGGAGCCGTTGCCCAGGCGCCACTCGTCGCCGGCACCCCAGCACGCGACCGCCTGCTCGTAGGTGATGGCGCAGGAGTGCGCGGTGCTCGGCGAGATGCTGGTCAACAGATCCAGCGCGGCGACCGCTTGAGGAGAGAGCGAGGTGAGGTCGCTGCCGAGGGCGCCCCAGCACCACACGCTGCCGTCGCTCTTGATCGCGCAGGTGTGATCGGCGCTGGGAATCACCTCGGTGACGTCCAGCAGTACGCCGCCGGTCGCCGATGGGTCGAGCACTTCGACCGGGAGCGCCCACGCGACCTGTTTGCCGTTGCCGAGCTTGCCGGAGGTGTTGTCGCCCCAGCACCAGAGGGTGCCGTCGCGCTTGACGGCGCAGGTGGAGTTGTCGCCGACAGCGACGCTCTCCGCGCCCGAGAGATCACGCACGGCGACCGGCGTCAGCGCGGTGCTCGTTTGGCCGTTGCCGAGCTGGCCGCTGCTGCCTTCGCCCCAGCACCAGACGGTGCCGTCGGTTTTCACGGCGCAGCTGTGGCTTGCGCCGGTCGAGACGCTGGCGACGCCGCTCAGGCCGGTCGCGGCGACCGGGGTTGCCGATGCGTCGGTCGATCCGTTGCCGAGCTGGCCGCTGCTGCCTTCGCCCCAGCACCAGACGGTGCCGTCGGTTTTCACGGCGCAGGTGTGGTTGCCGCCGGCGCTGACTTGGGCGACGGCATCGGTCTGGGCGGAGGCCGGCTCGACCGTCGGCTCGACTGTTGCGCGCGGCGACGGGCGGGGCGTGGGATCGGCCGGGAAGCTGGCCGTCACCGGCACGGAAGAGTTGCTGTCGGTGCCGTTGCCGAGCTGGCCGCTGCTGCCTTCGCCCCAGCACCAGACGGTGTGGGTGGTCGTGACGGCACATGAGTGGCTCGCGCCGACGGCGACCTGCTGCGCGCCGGTGAGATCCGAGACGGAGACCGGGATCGACCAGCTGTCGGTCGCGCCGTTGCCGAGCTGCCCGGCGGTGCCGGTGCCCCAGCAGGAGACGCCGCTATCGGTGCGCACGACGCACGCGTGCTCGGCGCTCGTTGAGATATCGGTGCCGTCGCTGAGACCCAAGATCGCGCGCGGCTGAAGCTGCGAGTCCTCGGTGGAGCCGGTGCCAAGCTGCCACGCGCTGTTTTGGCCCCAGCACATCAGCCCGAAGTCGTCGCTGATGGCGCACGAGTGGGTCGCGCCGGTCGTGATCCGCGTCACGCCGGTCAGCGGGTCATCGCCGACGGTGATCTGCTGCGGGGTCGTTGAGAACTCGGTGCCGGTCACCTCGCCGGTCTCGTCGTCGAAGGTGAGGGCGTAGGCCCCCCAGCACCAGACGGTTTTGTCGGTGTCGTCCTTGAGCGCGCAGGTGCGGTCAGAGCCGACGCTCACGCTGCTGACGTCGGTGAGGTGGTAGGAGTCGTCGTCGGCGATCGTGCTGGGCAGGTTGGTGCTGCTGAGTCCCAGGTCGTCTTCGGGATCGATATCGTCGAGGACCGTCACCGGAATCGCCCACTTCAACGCTGCTGGGTCGTTGTAGGTGCGCCGCAGCTTGCCGTCGCTCAGGCACCAGTACCGATGCGTGGTCGTCGTCTCGCCGTCGACCACTTCGACCAGCGGGTAGTCGACGCAGTTGCCGAGTTTGCCGTTGGTGTTGTCGCCCCAGCAGGAGACGGTGCCGCCGGTGCGGGTCGCGCAGGTGTAGCCGTCGCCGGCAGTGACGCCGGTCGCGTCGGTGAGCCCATACGCCTTGACTGGGGTGAGCGAGTTGCTGGTTTGGCCGTTGCCAAGCTGGCCGCTCGTGCCCTGCCCCCAGCACCAAACGGTGCCGTCGCTCTTGACGGCGCAGGTGTGATCTTCGCTCGTGGAGACGGCGGAGATGTCGGTCATGCCGGTCGCGATGACCGGTGTCGTGGAGCTGGTCGTGAGGCCGTTGCCGAGCTGGCCGGAGCCGTTGTCGCCCCAGCACCAGACGGTGCCGTCGACCTTCGCGACGCAGGTGTGGTCGCCGCCGGCGCTGACCTGACTGACCTGGCTGTCGGCGTATGCGGCGCCGGTGCCGGCGATCAACAGCGCGCACACCGCAGCCAGCAGCGCGCGCACCGGGCGCGGCAGCAACATCGGGGTCATCAACAGTCTCCTGGGCATAACGGCATGGCGCCCCGAGACGGCGGAGGCGCCCTTTCCTCCAACTATCGGCAGGCTCAGATCGACCTGAAGGCGCGCTGCCGATGTGGCCAGCGCACCCCAACGCGCCGCTCCGATCATCCCCGCCGCGTGTTGCATGCCGCCTGGGCGGCAGCGGGCGATTCCCTAGATCGACAGGATGCGCAGCGCGAGATGCGCGGCGTTTTTCGCGTTGTCGATGCCGACGGTCGCGACCGGCACGCCCGGTGGCATCTGCGCGATCGACAGCAGCGCGTCAAGCCCGCCGGCCGCTGAGAGGTGGCTGGTGAGCGGCACGCCAATCACCGGCAGATCGGTGTATGCGGCGGCGACGCCCGGCAGCGCCGCCGACAAGCCCGCCCCGGCGATCAGCACCCGCAGGCCGCGCTCCCGTGCCCCCTTGCAGTAGTTGGCGAGCTTGCCTGGATCGAGATGTGCGCTCATCACGCTGACCTCAAACGGCACACCAGCGTCGCGCAGCACCTCCTCGGCAATGCTCATCACCGCCAAATCGGTGTTGTCGCCGACGATGATCCCGACAAGCGGCCCGATCTCCGGGTCGGGCACGAGCGCCGTAGCGACCTCGGTCTGCGGGATCGCGCCTCCCGGGAGCGTCGGATCGTCCGGCATCGGCGTGCCAAACAGCGCGTGGGGCGTTCGGTGCTCTGAATCGTCGGTCATGCGGACTGCTGAGAGGCGGCGAGCGCAATGTCGCCGCGAAGCTGGCGACCATCGAACGTGATCGCTTCAGCACCAGCATAGGCCCGCTCCCGCGCGCGGCTCAGATCCTCGCCGAGTGCCGTGACCGCCAACACCCTGCCGCCGGCCGTCACCAGCGGCCGGCCTGCCGCGCCGCCGTCGGTCCCGGCATGAAACACCACCACATCCTCCAGCGCGCCCGCCGCCTCGACGCCGCTGATCGCGTCGCCCTTGCTGGCCGATGCCGGATAGCCGGCGCTGGCGAGCACCACCGTCACCGCTGCGCGCGGATCGACATCGAGCTGCGCGCCCTCAAGGCCGCCGGGCGTCGCTGCGGCAAGCATGAGCGCCGCGAGGTCGCTGCGCAGCCGTGGTAGCACCACCTGCGTCTCGGGATCACCGAAGCGCGTGTTGTATTCCAGCACCTTCGGGCCGTCTGCCGTCAACATCAACCCGGCGTACAGCACGCCATGAAACGGCGTGCCGCGCCGCGCTAGCTCATCGACGATCGGCTGGTGAACGGTCGCGCTGTATTGCGCAAGGGTCTGCGGATCGACTCCTGGAACGGGACTAAAGGCCCCCATCCCGCCGGTGTTCGGGCCGGCGTCGCCGTCGAGCGCACGCTTGAAGTCGCGGGCCGGCGCGAGTGGGATCGCGCGCACGCCGTCGCACAGCGCGAGCAGGCTCACCTCGTCGCCGTCGAGGAACTCCTCCACGAACACCTCGCCGTCGCCGAAGACCTTTGCCTCCAACATCTCCGTCAGCGCTGCGCGCGCCTGCGCTTCGTCGGCGGCGATCACGACGCCCTTGCCGGCCGCCAAACCATCGAACTTCACGACCGCCGGGTACCTGGTGATCGCCGCCAGTCCCTCCGCGACGCTCGATACGACGGCATGGCCACCGGTCGGTACGCCCGCCGCGAGCATGATCTCCTTCGCGAAGGTCTTCGATTCCTCCAGCCGCGCGGCCGCAGAAGTTGGCCCGAACGCCGCGATCCCCGCGCCCGTGAGCGCGTCGACCAACCCGGCGACCAGCGGCGCTTCCGGGCCGACGACCACGAGGTCAACCTGCTCGGCCCGTGCGGCGGCGACCACCGCATCGACCTCCTGCGACTCGGCGACCTGCCGCGCAAGACGGCGGATCCCGGGATTGCCGGGCGCGCAGAGCAACTCAGGCCGCTGAGGGGAGCGTGCGAGGGCGTGCGCGATCGCATGTTCGCGCCCTCCGGAACCGACGACCAAGATCTTCACGCCGTGAAGTCAACCAGTCGCAGGCGCAACGCACGACCCTGGGGCGTCGTGGCCACGAGTTACAGCTGCGCGACGAACTCTTCGACGGGGATTGCCGACAGCGTGTGGTACGTCGTCGTGCCGCGCGAGCCAAGCTCTAGCGAGACGCGCGCGATCGTTTGCGTGTCGGGTGCTTCGACGACGCTCACGAAATCAAACTCGCCGAGCGTCGCCCACTGCGCCGTGACCTTCGCGCCGAGACTCTCGATCTCGTGGTTGACCTCAAGGATCCGCTCGGGGTTGTTCTTGATCGTCGCCGTTCCTTGGGGCGTGAGCTTGCAGAGCATGAGATAGGTCGCCATGGCGGTTCCTTCGCATCGTGGACGCTTCTCGTTCTATCCGATGCGTGGCGAAGGGGTTGGGCGCCGGCTGGCGGGCGCGCCGGCAGTAGCCGTCCACCGCACCCGTTACGGTCGCTCCGTGGTCTATCCACGACGTACCGTCCAACGCTGCCTCGCGCTGACCGTCGCGCTCGCGCCAAGTGTCGCCGCACCGGCTGGCGCATCCGGCGCGACGCTCGGGCTCGATCAGCGCTGTTATGTCAGCGGCGAGCAGGCCGCGCTTTCCGGCAGCGGCTTTCTTTCCGCCGCGAACCTCACGCTGACGCGCGGCAGCGACGCGATCACCGGTGTCGCGACCGACAACAGCGGCGCCTTCCGCCGGCAGCTGCTGGTGCCGGAGATCCCCGACGACACGATCGAAACGCAGATTGAAGTTGCCGCCAGCGATGGCAGCTCGACGGCGCGCGCGTATCTCAACGTGACGCGGACCGTTGCGACCTTCGACCCGACCGACGGCGACCTGCGCACGTTGCGGGTACGGCACCTCATCAGTGGCTTTGGCCTCTCGGAAAGTAGCCCTTCGGTGTACCTGCACTACGTCTCGCCGGTCGCGCAACTTGCCGCCAAGAAGCAGTCTGCGGCCGCGTCGCGCGCAGCGGCCGGTGCGACGCTCGCGAGCGTCAAGACCGGCGGGTCGACCGTCGCGATCAGCGAACCGCCGGGCGTCAAGACGGTCCGGCTCGGGCTGCTGCGCGGGCCGTGCGGCGTGCTGCGCACCTCGCCGCGCAAGCTCTTCCCGTTCCAGGCCCAGAGCGGCACTTGGCTGTTGCAATACGACACCAACGCGCGATACGTCGCCGGGACCAGCTCGTCGAGCTTCTACTGGATCGCTCGCAAGGTCACGATCGCCGACTGAGCGGTCTAGATGATTGATTCCACGGCCTGGCACCGCGTCTGCACGCGCCTCGCGGCGC
>JASGGQ010000073.1:0-14480 GCA_047604965.1 Patulibacter sp.
CCGCGCTGACGGCGCTCGGCCTCGCCGTGCGCGGCGCGCCGGTGCCGCCCGGCGACGTGCGGGTGATGGAGCAGCAGGGCGACGTGGTGCACCTGGTCGGCGGATGCGGCGTCGAGGCCCGCGCCGCGGTCGTGCGACAGGGCGGCGTGATCCGACTGGCGCTCGCGCGCGACGAGGCTGCGGCTCGCGACGCGCTGCGCGGAGCGCTTGCCGCCGCGCCGCCCGGCGCCACCATCCACCTGAATCAGCTGCGCGGCGGCATGGACTGGGCCGTCCAGGAAGCGCTCGCCGCTGGGCTGGCGTTCAGCCCCGAGGGGCCGGTCTTCGCCGATCGGCCACTCAGCCCGCTGCATCTGCCGAATGGCTCGATCGGCTAAGGATTCGCTGATCTATTGGCTGCGGCCACGGGGAGTGCGGCAGCGTGCGGGCGGCACGGCGTGGGGCCGCGCCCAGCTCATGCTGAGACGACGACTCCACGGAATCGACACCCTAGTTCTGTGTCGGGTCGCCGAGGTCGAGCTCGCGCAGCTTCGCCCAGCGTGGGTCGGGCTGCTCACCGCTCGCCTCGACAGGTGGAGCGCCAAGATCCTGGAGCGTGCGATGGCATTGCACGCACCGCCCTGCCCGATCGGTCGGGGGCGCCATCGTCGCCGGCAGGTCGAGCACGAGCGCGTCGCGCACCCAGTCGCCAAGCGCGAGGATGTCGCCATCGACGTACGGGCTGAGCAGGTCGTCCTCCTCCTCGGCGACGCCTTCGTCCTCGCCGCCCGGGCGGTCGATCTCGCGTACGTCGAGCGTGCGATCGAGCGCGATGTCACCAAGGCAGCGTAGGCAGGTGCCGCGGACCGTCGCCGCTCCGCGCACGCGCAGGCTGTAGCCGCCGCCGACCATCCGCGAAACGTCGAGCATCACCGGCACCTCGCCGATCTCATACTGCTCGGTTCCGATCGTGATCGGCTCGACGTGGACGGTCACCTCGGCGCGCGTGCCCTCGCCGGTGGCGAGATGCAAAGCACCAAGCTCAAAGCGGCCAGGCGCGGGTTCCATGACGACCAAGCTACTCGCTGCGCAGTTCGCGCTTGAGAATCTTGCCGGTCGCGTTGCGCGGCAGCTGGTCGAGGAACACCACCTCGCGCGGCACCTTGTAGCCGGCGAGATGTTCCTTGACGTAATCCTTGACGCTCTGCGCGTCGAAGGTGCACCCGGCGCGCAGTACGACGAACGCCTTGAGGCTCTGGCCCCACCTGTCGTCGGGCATGCCGATGACGCAGGCTTCGCTGACCGACTCGTGATCGGCGAGCAGATCCTCGATCTCGCGGGGAAAGACGTTTTCGCCGCCGGTGATGATCATGTCGTCGTCGCGGCCGTCGATGAAGAGCCGGCCCGCCTCATCAAGGTGACCAACATCGCCACTACTGAGCAGCCCGTCGATCCGCTCTTTGTCGTCGCCGCCGGTGTACCCGGAGAAGGACAGTGCCGAACCGACGAAGACGCGACCGACGGTGCCCTGCGGCACGTCGTTGCCTTCGTCGTCAAGAATCCGCAGGTTCGTCCAGCGGGTCGGGCGCCCCGCAGTGCCCGGCGCCTTGCGCAGATCGTCCGGGCCGGCGACCGTCGCGATCGCAACCTCGGTCGAGCCGTACAGGTTGTAGACCACGTCGCCAAAGAGATCCATTGCGCGGCCCGCGAGGTCGCCGGGCAACGCCGACCCGGAGACGGCGATACAGCGCAGCGAGCTGAGGTCGTACCGCTCGATGACCTCCGGGCCGAGATCAACCATCCGCTGCAACATCACCGGCACAACGACGAGGTTCTCGCAGCGGTAGCGCGCGATCCAGTCGAGCGTGCCTTCGGCGTCGAAGCGGCGGCGCATCACGGCCGTGCCGGAGAGCGCCGTCGAAAGCACCCAGTTCAGGAAGCCCCACGCATGAAACAACGGCGCCGCAAGCAGCCACGAATCACCGGAGCGATACGGGATCTGTTCGAGGATCGCGGCGATCGGCTCGATGCTCTTCGGCTGTGGTCGCTGGGCGCCTTTCGGCATCCCGGTCGTGCCGCTCGTGAGAATGATCTGGCGGCCTGCACGCGCCGGCGGCTCGTGATCGTGATCTGCGTTGGCGGCGACCAGCTGATCGAGTGTCGGGAACGCCGGATGGCCAGGATCGTCGACCCAGGACAGCACGCGCGGCGCGTTGAGCGCGAGGCCGTCGAACATCGGCGAGAACTCCTCGTCGTGCACGATCAGCTTCGCGTGTTCGCGTTCGCATACCGCTTCGATCTGCGGCCCCGCGAACATCGTGTTGAGGTACAGCACGTGCGCGCCGAGTTTGGCGATCGCGACGCTCACTTCGACCAGCCCACGGTGGTTGCGCGCCATCAACGCCACAACATCACCCGCCGCAACGCCCTGCGACGCCCACGCGCGAGCCAGCGCGTTGCTGCGCTGGTGGATCTCGCGATACGTCAGCTGGCCGCGTTCGTCGATCACGCCGATCGCGCCGGGGGCACGAATCGCGGCGGCGGTGAACGCGCCGGCCGGACTGGTGCCCCACTCGCCGAGTGAACGCACGGCACGGACGCCGCGATCGGGCCGCGTGAGACTCGTTCCGACGATACCCGCGCGCGTAAGAATGCGTGCGACGTGGAACTTGTCTGCGACCGTGCCGAGCATGGCGCGGAAGAATAGTGCTTTACGGCGACGCACGGCGCGTGGCGCGACGCCGCCCGGCGGGCTCAGCCCGGATCCACCGATGACCGGTTGAGCGTCGGTGGTGAGGGCCGAGCGTGGGTGGATCGGCCACGTGAGTGCGGCCGGTGGCCTCGTGATCGTGGCCGATCCGGCCACGCGACAGCCATCGCCGCAGCCGCGACCCGAGCATCGGTGGAACCGGGCTCAGACGGTGTCGCGAATCTCGTCGCGACCTTGCAGCTTGTCGCGGCCCCGCTGGACGGCGCCGATGAACTTCTGGAGGTTGACTTCGAGCGTCGAGAGGATCTCGTCGGCGTAGTCCTCGGCACCGAGGCGGATCTCGCGCTCGCGGGCGCGCGCCTCTTCGACAATGTCTTCGGCGAGCCGCTCAGCCTGCTTGACGACCTCCTCCTGGGAGACCAGCTGCGCTTGCTTGTCCTTCGCCTCGGCGACGATCCGCTCAGCCTCACGCTTGGCTTCGGCGAGCATCTCCTGGCGTTCTTTGACGATCCAACGCGCCTGCTTGATCTCCTCGGGGATCGTCGCACGCATCTGGTCGAGGAGGTCGTACATCTCCTCTTTGTTGACCCGCACGTCGCCCGAGAGCGGCACGCCGCGCGCGTCGTGAATGACATCGTCGAGTTTCTCGATGAGGACGAGTACGTCCATACTGCTCCTAGCTGCGCCCCGGGTAGGACGAAGACTCAAACGCGAAGTTCACGTGGTCAGTTTCGCGATCCATCGAGTTCTTCCTTCAATCGTTGCGCCACCGTCGGCGACACCAGTCCCTCGACACTACCGCCGAATGCGGCCAACTCCTTGACGCCGCTCGACGAGAGGAACGAATAGCGCGGGCTGGCCATCAAGTAGAAGGTGTCGATCTCCTCGGCGACATGGCGGTTCATCTGGAACATTTCGAGTTCGTACTCGAAGTCCGAGATCGCCCGCAGCCCCTTGACGATCGCTTGCGCGCCGACATCTCGCGCGAATTCGACGATCAGCGTGCGGAAGGTTTGCACGCGCACATTCGGCAGGTCGGCGGTGGCCTGCTCGATGAACGACAGGCGCTCCGTGATATCGAAGAGCGTCGTCACTTTGCGGTGAGGCCGGTGTACGACCGCAACGACAACCTCGTCAAAGGTGCTGGCGGCGCGGGTGATGATGTCGAGGTGGCCGTTGGTGATCGGGTCATAGGTACCCGGGCAGACGGCGATTCGCGGCGAGTCGGTCATCGGTAGTTCGCAAGCCTACGCGGCGAACCCCGGAAGTGTTCGGTCGATCGCTTGCGGCGCGTGGTGGATCTGCACAAGCACGTCGCGATACCTGCGCTCGCGATCGAGTGGCAACGACAGACGTGGCGGATCTTTACGGCTGCCTTCGAGCACGACACGCCCGCCCGGCGCCAGCAGCTCCGGCAACGGAGCGTCGAGCCGGGATGCCAGTCGCGGCGCGTGCGAATACGGGGCGTCGAGGAAGATCACGTCGAACCGCGCGCCAGCTTCGATCAGGCGCCGCGCGCCGATGATCGCGTCGACCTGCAACACGGTGACGCGATCCTGTACCCCGTACGACTGCGCGTTGTGCCGTGCGCACTCGACTGCCGCCTGCGCATCGTCGATCAGCACGACCGAACCGGCACCGCGCGACAGCGCTTCGAAGCCAAGCGTGCCGGCGCCGCTACAGAGATCGAGCACGGCAGCACCGTGCATCGGGCCGAGCATCGAAAACACCGCTTCGCGCACCCGCGCGGCAGTCGGGCGTGTGGCGCTACCGGGCGGGGTGGCGACCGGGCGCCCACGGAGTTCACCACCGGTGATGCGCAGGCTCATGCGGCGATCCTTGCATTCCTGATCTCCTCGACCGCACGCCCCAGCAACACATGCTCGGGCTGACCGAGCGCCGGGTCTGCCGCCAGCAGCGCGTCGGCGACGGCATGCGCGTGCTCCAGCAGTTCCTGATCGTCGGGCAGCCGGGCGGCGCGGTAGCGCGCCATGCCGGACTGCCGCACCCCCGTCAGTTCGCCTTCTCCGCGCAGTCGCAGGTCGATCTCCGCGAGCGTGAAGCCGTCGCGATGCTCGACGAGCGCTTTGAGCCTCGGTGAACGCGCCTGCCCGAACAACACACAGCTGCCACCGTGCGCGCCGCGCCCCACTCGTCCGCGCAGCTGATGCAGCTGCGAGATGCCGAAGCGCCCGGCATCCTCGATCAACATGACGGTCGCATTCGGCACGTCGATCCCGACCTCAATCACCGTGGTCGCCACGAGCACCTGCACCGCGCCGGAAACAAAGCGCGCCATCGCCGCTTCCTTGTCGGGGGCGGGCATTTGGCCGTGCAGCAGTTCAAGCCGCAGACCACGCAACGGGCCGGCACTCAGGCGCTCGAACTCGGCGATCGCCGAGCGCGCTTCGAGTTCCTCGGAGTCGGCAACGAGCGGGCAAACGACGAATGCCTGGCGCCCCTGCGCGACCTGCTCGCGCAGCAGTGCGTACGCCTGCTCGCGATCCTCGGCGCTCTCCGCGATGCGCGTGTCGACTGGCTGGCGCCCACGCGGCAGTGCGCGCAATTCGGTGACGTCGACCGCGCCGAACTCCAGCAGCCGCTGCGTGCGCGGAATCGGTGTCGCCGTGAGATGCAGCACATGCGGCGTGCGACCTTCGGGCGCTTTGGCTTCCAAGCGCGCGCGCTGGCGCACGCCGAAGCGATGCTGCTCATCAATCACGACCACCGAGAGCGCGTGGAACCGAACCGGATCTTCCAGCAGCGCGTGGGTCCCGATCACGATCCCGAGCTGGCCGGCCGCGAGGTCGTAGAGCACGCGCCTGCGCTCAGCCGTTTTGGTCGAGGCCGTCAGCAGCGCCATCGGCAACAGTTCTCCCGGCACCAGCGCTTGCAGCGTGCGGAAGTGCTGGCGGGCGAGCGTCTCGGTCGGCGCCATCAACGCGGCTTGGCGTCCATGTTCGGCGGCGCGCAGCATCGCGTGAACGGCGACGACCGTTTTGCCGGCACCGACATCGCCGAGCAGCAGCCGCTGCATCGGCACGTCGCGCGCAAGTTCGGCGTCGAGTTCGGCGATCGCTGCGGCCTGGTCGTCGGTCAGCGGAAACGGCAGCAGCTCCTCATGCCAGCGGCGGGTGAGGGTCGGCGCTTCGGCCAGCGGCGTCGCCATCAATCCCGCACGGGGCAGGTCGCGCAGGCGCCGCTGCACCAGCTGTTCGATCAGCAACTCCTCGAATGCGAGCCGGCGGCGGCCATCTTCCATCGCTCCGGCGTGCATCGCGACGACCGCATCTGCGACCCCGCCGAGCCGCACGTGCGCGCGCACGCCGGCCGGCAGCAGCTCGGGGAGATCACGCGCGCGCGGCAGGTGCTCCTGCACCAGTGCGGCGATCTGCGTGGAGGTGATGCCGTCGGTCGCCGGGTAGGTCGCTGCGCCTTCGGCCGAACCAGGCTGGAGCTGGGTTGGCGCGTGGCCGGAGAGCCGCAGCTTGCCACCGGTTTGGACAACCCCTTGGACCAGCAGCCGCGTTCCCGGCCGGTACCGGTCGACGAGCCACGGCTGGTTGAAGAACGCGACCTTCAGCCTGCCGGTGCCGTCGCTGACGGTCGCCTCCACCATCGGCCGCATGCCGCGCCGCCGCACCGGCCGGCTGCGAATCGACTCGACCGCGACGACGATCGTCGCGCTCTCCCCGATCGCGAGTTCGTCAATCGTCCGCGCCACCGACGCCGTACGCGGCAAGTGCGCGAGCAGACCGCCGATCGTGTCGGCGCCGAGGTTTTGTAGCGCGGCCTGCGCTTTGGCGCCCGGACCGTGGACGCGCTGCTCCAACCGTGACGGGCGCGGCCAGCGGAGCGGCGCGCGAAGCAGCTGCCCGCGATCAAGCGGCGGCGCCCCGGCGAATCCCGGTCTCAACTCCACGCCGGCTCGCCCCGCTACTCGGCGGCGAGCAGCCACCACCATGCTTGCTGGCCGCCGTCGAGCAGTTCGAGTTCAACGGCGTCAGGAGCCAGGCGGCGCATCACGTCGGCTTCCAGCGGCGCGCCGGCACCAACGAGGCAGGTCACCAACTCGGCACCATCGGCGAGCTTGGCAAGCGTTGCACGGACGGTCGCCTCTCGCTCACCCCACGCGACCAGTTCATCGCCAACGTAGCCAAGCGTGTCGCCCTTGCGGAACCGTCCCGAGGCATCATCTTTGGCGGCCTCGGCGATCCCGCCGGAGTGCAGCCCCGCCAGCTGCTGCTCGCCTGTGGCCGCGTTCTCTGCGGCGCTGGCATCGCTGTCGAGCAGCGCCGCGATCGAGATACCTTCCGCTTGCGAGCGGGTCGGGATCACGCGAGTCGGCTTGTCGGAGAGCTGCGCGGCACGCTCCGCCGCCATGTGTACGTTCGGGGAGTTCGGCAGCACGACGACCTCTTCGCAGGCGCAGGCGTGGATCGCCGAGAGCAGATCGGCGGTTGCCGGGTTCATCGTCGGACCGCCGTCGACAAGCACCGCGCCCTGATCGCGGAACAGTGCGCCGGCGCCATCGCCGGTGTAGACGGCCACCAGTCCGCAGCGCGCCGCCGGTCGACGGTCGACGGCGAGCCGATCGGCCCGCTCGACGACCTGCTGGTGCATGTCGGCGATATCGAGCCGCGAGACCTGCGCAACGCCGTCGAACAGCCCGGTCGCGAGCTCGGGATCGTCGGTGTGGATATGCACCTTCAGCGTGTGATCATCGCCAACGACCAGCAACGAATCGCCGTGCTGCTCGAGCCGCTCACGCCACACGGCAGGGTCGAGCCCCTGGCCGGTCACTGCGAAGTTCGTGCAATAGCGGAACGTTTCGGAGTGATGCTCGGGGCGGTGCGTGCGCGCCGGAGCGGCATAGCGGTCGACCTCGGCGGGCGGTTGACCGCGCAGTTGACCGAGCACCCCGGACAGGATGATCGTGATCGCGTGCGCACCGCTATCGACGACGCCCGCTTCGCGCAGTGCCGGCAGCAGTTGCGGTCCGCGGCGCACCGAATCACGGCCGGTTTCCAGCGCGTGTTCGAGGACGTCGGCGATACGCCGGTCCTGCTCCTCTTGCGGGGTACCGGGCTGCATCCGCGCATCGTCAAGGTTCGCGACCTCGCTGGAGAGCCGCGCCGCCATCTCCCGCGCGACGGTCAGCATCGTGCCCTCCGCCGGCTGGCGAACGGAGCCGTACGCGCGATCGGCGGCGCGCGCCATGCCGGCCGCGACCAGCGCCGGACCGATCAGCTCGCCGGGGCGCGCGATCAACTCCTCCGTTGCACCACGGATCAGCTGCGAGAGGATCACGCCACTGTTGCCGCGCGCACCGAGCAGCGCGGCACGCCCGACCGATTCGACGATCTGATCGCGGCCGATCTCATCAAGGCTCTGATCGCTTTGCGCCAGCCGGTCGAGTTCTTCGAGCACGGAGCGCAGCGTGAGTGCCATGTTGTCGCCGGTATCGCCATCGGCAACGGGGAACACGTTGAGGTCGTTGACCTCTTGGCGACGTGCTTCGAGTTCGGCAAGACCGGCGGCGACGAGCGCGCGCAGGCGGAGCAAGTTTGGATCGGTCACTGGACGTGATCCACGGCGCCCGACGTGGGCGGCGCGTTGAGTTCGGGGAGAGTTCCGAGCAGAAGAACCAGCAGGATGCCGGGCCTAGATGGCCTTGACGACCTTGCCGGCTTTCAGGCAACGGGTGCAGGTGTACTCGCGGCGCGGGGCGCCGTTGACGAGCACGCGAACCTTCTGGAGGTTCGGGTTAAAGCGACGTTTCGTCGCGACCATGGAGTGCGAGCGGCTCTGACCGAACGCCGGCCCCTTGCCACAGGAATGACAGACCTTCGACATACGGCCGCCCACGATAGCGGGAAGCGGCCTCTCGGCGCGGCGCGCCTCCGCCAGCGCGCCTACCGGCGGGTGCGCTGTGGCTCGGGCATCGGCTGCTGCGGCCGGACGCGGCGCCGTGGCGGGCGGCCCGGATCGGCGACGCGATCGCCATGTTCACGCAGGCGAGTGCGCGCCGGACCGCAGGCCGGCAACGGCAGTCCCCCGCCGCCACGCGGGGCGTCCGGACGGCCGGCACCCGGCAGGCGGCTGCCACCATCACCGTCATCGTGGTCGTCCGGCCTCCAGTTCCAGATGCCGCGCAGCCCCTCTTCACCGCGGACCGCCCAGATCATCACGGGGATGCCGAGCGTGTGAATGACGATCGTGAAGATGATCGCGACGGTAACCACGGGCCTACTCTACCGCGTGAGGAGCGTCCGTTTGGCGGAAAGCAAGGCCAAGACGGCGGCAACAGCATGCTCGCCGCTATCGCGCTTGCCACCCCCGGAGCGAGCGATCGCCTGCTCCTGATTTTCGACCGTCAACACACCGAAACCGCAAGGAACGCCGGTCGTCAGCTGCACTTCCATGATCCCGCGCGCCACCTCTTCGCAAACATGATCGTAGTGCGAGGTTTGCCCGCGGATCACGGCACCGAGCAGCACCACCGCGTCGTACCCCGCGTCGGCCGCGTATTTCGCGATCACCGGCAGCTCGAACGCGCCCGGAACTTCGAATCGATCGAGCTGCTCAATCCCGGCGGTGCGCAGCGCGGCGACCGCAGAGCGCTCCAAGCGCTCGGCCAGATCGGTGTAGAAGGTGGCAACGCCGATCGCGACCTTAGTCATGCCTGCCCCTCTGCTGCGCGCGCCGCGTCACGCTGACGTTCCTGGAAGTCAAGCTCTTCGTCGAGCGCGAGGCCCTGGTGGTGCAGCAGGTGCTCCATCCGGTCGCGCTTGGTCCGCAGATAGTCGCGATTGTGATCGCCCGCCGGAACCTCGATCGGCACCTGCGCCGTCACGCTCAACCCGTACCCCTCAAGACCGCGGATCTTCTTCGGGTTGTTGGTCATGATCCGCAAGCTTGAGAGGCCGAGGTCGACGAGGATCTGTGCGCCGATCCCGTAGTCGCGCAGATCGGCCGGCAGCCCGAGCTTGAGGTTGGCGTCGACGGTGTCGTACCCCTGCTCTTGCAGTTTGTACGCGCGCAGCTTGTTGAGCAGGCCGATGCCGCGCCCCTCCTGCGAGAGATACAGCAGCACGCCACGCCCGGCCGCCTGGATTTGCGCGAGCGCGGCGTCGAGCTGTTCGCCGCAGTCGCAGCGCAACGAGTGGAACACGTCGCCGGTGAGGCATTCGGAGTGGACGCGAACGAGCACGTCCTGCTCCCCGTCGACGTGGCCTTTGACGAGCGCGACGTGATGCTTGCCGTTGGCAAGTTCGCGGTAGCCGATGGCGGTGAAGTCGCCGTGCGCGGTCGGCAAGTTGATATCGACAACTCGTTCGACCAACTGGTCGTTCTTGCGGCGGTACGCGATCAGATCGGCGATCGTGATCATCTTCAGCCCGTGCTTCGCGGCGTAGGGCTCCAAATCCGGAACGCGCGCCATCGTGCCGTCGTCGTTCATGATTTCGCAGATCACCCCGGCCGGCGTGAGACCGGCGATCCGGGCGAGATCGACCGACGCTTCGGTGTGGCCGGTGCGCTCCAGTACACCGCCCGCCTTCGCTTTGAGCGGCGAGACATGACCGGGGACGACGATGTCGCGGCGCCCCTTTGCGGGGTCGGCCGCCACGCGGATCGTGTGGGCGCGGTCGGCGGCCGAGATGCCGGTCGTCACGCCTTCGCGGGCCTCGATCGTGACGGTGAAGGCGGTCTCCAGCGGCGCTTCGTTCTTGAGCGTCATCAGCTCAAGCCCCAGTTCGTCGCAGCGCTCCGGGGTGAGCGAGAGGCAGATCCAGCCTCGGGCCTGCGTCGCCATGAAGTTGATCGCCTCGGCGGTGACGAACTCGGCGGCCATCACGAGGTCGCCTTCGTTTTCGCGATCTTCGTCGTCGACCACGATGATCATGCGGCCGGCGCGAAGCTCCTCTAGCGCCTCGTCGATCGTTGCGAAGCTACTCATGAAACCTCCTGCTGGCGCCGGTCGAGGTACCGTTCGACGAGCACGGCGATCTGTTTGGCGATCGCGTCAACCTCGACGTTGATGCGCGCCCCCGGTTCGGTGCCGCCAAAGGTCGTACGCTCCAGCGTCTCGGGGATCAGCGCCACTTCGACGCGCACGCCGTCAACGCGAGCGACCGTCAGCGACACGCCGTTGAGCGTGATCGAGCCGCGATCGACGACGAAGTCCTTGAGGTGCTCGGGCAGGTCAATGGCGACGCGCCGACCGAGATCCTCGTCGCGCACCCAGGCGACCGTCCCGACGGCGTCGACATGCCCTTGCACGAGGTGTCCGCCGAGCCGATCTTCGGCGCGCATCGCCAACTCAAGATTGACGGCGCTGCCAGCGGCGAGCTCGCCGGTCGTCGAGTTGTCGAGCGTCTGCGGGATCGCGTCGGCGGCGAAGCGCCCCGGCGCCGGGGCGATCGCCGTCAAACACACGCCGTTGACCGCGATCGAGTCGCCCGGCGCCAGTTGCGCCGCAAGCGGCGTGGCGATCACGAGCCGTGCTGCGCCGCCAATCCGTTCGGTCGTTTCGACGCGGCCGAGATCCTGGATCAAACCGGTGAACACGTTCACCACTCTCGCAGACGCGCACGGACGAGGAGGTCGTCGCCGCTGGGCTCCCACGACCACTGCACCGGCGTGAGCGCATCGACGACCGATTCGATGCCGACCCCTTCGACGATTCCGCGCGCGGCGCGTCCACCGAGCACCTTCGGCGCAATGAACAGCCGCAGCTCGTCGACGGCACCGGCGTCGTAGAACGAACCGGCCAGATGTGGGCCACCTTCAAGCAGCAGCGAGGTGACGCCGGCCTGCCCAAGCTGTTCGAGCGCCGATTTCACCCGCGCCTGCTCGTGTTCGCCGGTTGCGACGATCACCTCGGCGCCGGAGCTACTGAGCGCCGCCACCGAGCCGCGCGGCGCAGCGCGGCTGACGACGATCGTCAGTGGCACCTCGGGCGCGTCCTGCATCAACTTGGAGTCGAGCGGCAGCCGCCCTTCGGTGTCGAAGACGATCCGGCGCGGCTGACGAACGACGCCGGGGATGCGCGCGGTGAGCTGCGGATCGTCGGCGAGGGCCGTGCCGATCCCCACAACGACGGCGTCGAGCGTCGCGCGCCATTTGTGTCCGCGTTCGCGGCTGACCTCACTGGTGACCCATTTCGAATCGCCGGTGCGGCTGGCGATCTTGCCGTCGAGCGTGGCGGCCGCCTTGTGCAGTACCCACGGAAGCCCGGTGCGGCTGTGCTTGCGAAACGGCTGGTTGAGCAGCCGCGCTTGCCTCGCGAGCGGGTCGGCGGCGTCGAGCACATCGACCTGTACCCCTTCGTCGCGCAGATACCCAAGTCCGCGGCCGTTCGCCTTCTCCGACGGGTCGTCGCTGGCCACCACGACGCGCACCACGCCGGCCTGCGCCAACGCGACGGCGCACGGACCGGTTTTCCCGGTATGCGCACAGGGCTCCAGCGAGACGTACGCGGTGCCGCCGCGTGCCCGTTGGCCGGCTTCGGCCAACGCCGCTGCTTCGGCATGCGGGCCACCGAAGCGAGCGTGCCAGCCTTCGGCGACGAGGTCGCCGCCACCGCCGACGATCACACAGCCGACCATCGGGTTGGGGTGAACCGAACCGCGACCAAGCTCCGCGAGTTCGACCGCCCGCGCAAGGTGGGCGCGGTCAGCATCGTCGATCACCATCACCGGGGAGTGTAGATGGCGCGCCGCCAGCGCCACCCGACACCCCGAACTTTGGTCGGTGAACTACTGATCGGCGACCGGTTCGCCGCTATGGGCGCTGCCGCTCGATGCGCCGCTCAGCGCGGCATCGGTGCCGCCACCGGCCGGCGTGCCGCTCTGCTTGGTGGCATCTTCGAGCGAGCCTTCCTTGGCGATCTCGGCGGCGACCTCCGGCGACACGAGCGAGGAGAGTGGGCCCTTGCCGGTGCCGCACTTGCCGCCGCGCAACCGGTAGATCGTGATCTCCGGGCCGGGACGCTCGTACTTGAGCGGGAAGTACAGGAAGCTCCAGTCGAACGAGAATGGGACGTGTTTGCCCTGCTTGAATGGCGAGAAGCGCGCGATCACCGAACTGCTCTGTTCGAGCTTTTCGTAGTAGCGCAGCGCGTCGGGCACTTCGTTCGGTTCGGCCTCGGCGCGACCACGCTGCGTGGAGCCGACGACCACCAGGCAAAAACCGCCCGAGGCGTACTTGCCGACGAGATCGTCGCGCAGCACCCGTTCGAAATCCTCGACGGAAACGAGCACCGCTTTGCCGTCGGGCGTGAAGGAGCCGGTCTTCGGGTCGATCTGCGACTTGCCGACCGCGTACTTGACCCACTGGTCGCCACCGAACCGGCCTTGCTTTTCGTTCTTGCCGATCGGCTGAATCCAAGCCGACGGAACGATCGGCTCAAGCACGATCTTGACACCTGGCGGCACCGTCTTGAACATCCATTCCCGAGCCTGCGTGCGGGTGTCGTCGCGGCCAAGGATCACCGTCGAGTGCGTGGAGTAGACGATCCCTTGCGCGCAGATGATCGCGAACAGCACCGCGAGCGTGACGGGGCGCCGCGCTCTGACCGGTGAGCGCAGCAACCAGGTCGCGAGCGCGAGCGCCCCGACCGCCGCGAGCAGCACGACGAACGGCGCGATCGGCAGCAGCCAGCGGCCGAAGAAGCGCACCTGCGAGCCCATGAAGAGGATGTAGACGACGGGGGCCGGGACCAGCAGCCAGAAGCGCATCCGGTCGCGGAGGAAGAGGTACGCCGCGCCGGCGACCGCCAGCACCGACGGAACCCAGCCGATCCCCCAGCCGCTCGCGGTGAGGTAGTACTTCCAGCCGTTGGTTTGGGTCAGGCCGAGCTTGCCGACATCATCGCCGGAGGCCGTCTGCTGGTGGATCAGGTCGTCGATGAAGTCGCCCGGGGTGAGCAGCGCGTACGGGTTGGCGACCACGAACAACAGCGCGGCGGCGAAGCCCGACCACAGCAGGCCCACGATCACCGGTCCGAGGCCATCGGCGCGCCAACGGTGCAGCGCGACGGCCACCAAGGGCAGCGCGACGATCCCTCCGGTGTACTTGGTCGCGCACGCCAGGCCGAGGCCGATGCCGGCCAACACCCAGTCGCGCCGCCGATCGCCAATCAGCAAGCCGGCGGTGCCCCACAGCGAAAGGCAGATCGGCGCCAGCGTGGGGACGTCGTTGAGCGCCTGGTGGCTATAGAACACGGCGAGGAAGCAAAAGGTCATCGCCGCAGTCGCCAGGAACGCGGTCGGCCGTCCAAGCAGCCGCACCCCGGCGCGCCACAGCAGCCACAGCCCGAGCACACCGAGCAGCGCGCAAGTCACGCGGGCGACCGCCCACACCGCGATCGGATCTTCGATGTATGCCTGGTAGACCCCGTTGCGCCCGCCGAACCAAATCGACAGCACGAGATGCACGACGTACGTGAAGGCCGGCGGGTTGACGAAGTAGTCGGGGTTGCCGCCATGCCCGAACATCCCGATCGCGCGTGGCAGGAAGTGCGCCTGCTCGTCGACGTTGTACGCGAATGGCAGCCCTTGCTCGATGCCGTAGAGGCGCAGCCCGGCGCCGAGCAGTAGCAGCGCAACGATCGCGATCGTCCAGCCACGGCTGCCGCCGAGATGATCGCCGCGAGCACGTTCGGCTTCGTGCGCCTCGCGCGCGACGAGCTTCCGCAACGCGGCCAGCTCAGCCATCGTGCGCTTGTGTTCGCGCTGCTGCGACTCCGGCGGCTGCACGTCGCCGGCCGGGTGCCCTGTCGCGTCAG
>JASGGQ010000074.1:0-13767 GCA_047604965.1 Patulibacter sp.
TATCTGATGCAGCTGCGAGAGGCCGAAGAGGTCGGCGCGGTCGATAATCAACGTGTTCGCGCTCGGCACGTCGATGCCGGTTTCGATGATCGAGGTGGAGACGAGCACGTCGGCTTCGCCGCGCACGAAGCTCATCATCTTCTCTTCCAGCTGCTTCTCGTCCATCTGCCCGTGCGCAACGACGATCGTGGCGTCCGGCACCAAGCCGCGCAGCCGTTCCGCCGTTTCGTCGATCGACTCGACGCGGTTGTGCAGGAAGAAGACCTGCCCGTCGCGGCCCAGCTCGCGAGCGATCGCGAACTTCACCTGCTCTTCGTCGTATTCGCCAACGATCGTCTTGACGGCGCGACGGCCCTCCGGCGGCGTCGCGATCACGGAGATGTCGCGAATCCCGGCGAGGCTCATTTGCAGCGTCCGCGGAATCGGAGTGGCACTCATCGCGAGCACATCGACCTTCAGCCGCAGCTGGCGCATCAGCTCCTTCTGCTTGACGCCAAAGCGCTGCTCCTCATCGAGGATCAGCAGGCCGAGGTCCTTCGGGTGGACATCCTTGCCCAGCAGCCGGTGCGTGCCGATCAAAATGTCAACCTTGCCGGCCGCGAAGCCGTCGATCGCGGCACTCTGCTCGGCCTGGCTGCGGAAGCGGCTGACGAGATCGACCGAGAAGGGGTAGTCGCGCAGCCGCTCGGAGAAGGTGCCGAAGTGCTGCTGGGCGAGGATCGTCGTCGGCGCGAGGATCATCACCTGTTTGCCGTCACCGACCGCTTTGAATGCGGCGCGGATCGCGACCTCGGTCTTCCCGAAGCCAACGTCGCCGCAGAGCAGGCGATCCATTGGCCGTTCGCTCTCCATGTCCGCTTTGACGAGATCGATCGCTTCGAGCTGATCGGGCGTTTCGCGGTGCGGGAAGCGCTCCTCAAACTCGCGCTGCCAGTCGCCATCGGCCGGGAAGCGATGGCCGAGCCGGCGACGGCGTTCGGCGTACAGGTTCAGCAGCTCGCCAGCGAGCTGCTGGGCGGCCTTGCGTGCGCGGGCACGCATCGTCTCCCAGCTCTTGCCGCCGAGTTTGGAGAGCGGCGGGTGGGCGCCATCGGCGCCGACGTACCGGCTGATCTTCGCGAGCTGCTCGGTCGGCAGGAAAACCCGGTCGCTGCCCTGGAACTCAAGCTCCAGGTAGTCGCGCGTCACACCGGCCACCGTTTTCGTGTCGAAGCCGGCGAAGCGCGCGATGCCGTGGTCTTCGTGGACGACGATGTCGCCGAGCCGCAGATCGGCAAACGACCGCAGCACGCCACGTCCACGGCGCGCATGTTCGGCCTGGGCGCGGCGGCGGCGCAGCAGCCGCCGGCTGGGGATCACCGCGAGCCGCAGGCCGGCCGCGACGAAGCCGTCGGACAGCGAGCTGACGGTGAACTCCACCTCGCGCTGGGCGTCGCCGCCACCGGCTTGCTCCCCGATCCAATGATGCTTGACGCGCGCCAGGTTGAAGGCGGCTCGCTCTCCCTCCCCGCGCTGCGGCCAAGTCACGATGACGCGGTACCCGCCGCGCAGCAACTGTTCGAGCTGCCCCTCCGCTTCGCTGAGCGTGGCGGCCATCGCATCGGGCGCTTGGGCACGCAGTTCGGGACCATCGCCGGTCAGTTCGAGTTGCAGGACCGGACGTTCAGTGAGCCGCGCCAGCAGCTCATCGGCGGGGGTGTAGAGCTGCGCGGCATCGTCGGCGTGGATCATGCCGCTGACTTCGTGGGCATGATCGGCGATCGCCGCTTCGAGCTCCTGCTGGGAGAGCAGCACCAGCTCGGCGTCGCCGAGCAGATCGAGTGGGCTGAGGAAGCGGTCCAGCGGCAGCAGTTCGGCGATATCGGGACGTTCGCCCTCGTCGGCGACCAGCTCTGGAGCGACCCGCAACTCCGCTTTGAGTTCGGCGGCCGGCGCGATCTCGATTTCGTGGAGTTCAGCGATCGAACGCTGGGTGAAGGTTGAGAAGCTACGCAGCGACTCGACTTCGATGTCGAACAGGTCGACGCGCACCGCATGCTCGCAGGTCGCCGGGAAGAGATCGAGCAGGCCGCCGCGAATCGCGAACTGGGCGCGATCCTCGACCTGCTCGACCCGTTCGTAGCCACGATCGATCAGTTCGACCGCGAACTCGTCGAGGTCGATCAGATCGCCGGTCTTGAGCGTCAGGCCGTGGGGGCGCAGCTCCGGGTCGGGGATCCGTTCGGCGAGCGCGGCGGCGCTGGCGACGATCACCGGCGGTGCGTGGCCGGCGCTCGCCAGCTCGCGCTGCGTCGCGTCGACCAGCGCATCGATCGCAGCGATCCGCAGGCCGATCAGGTGCGGCGGTGGCGCCAGGTGGCTGCGGTAGGCGACCCCCCGGCTCGGGTACCAACGCACACGCTGCGGTACCAGCCACGCGGCCAGTTCGTGCGCAAGTTCGCGCGCTTCGTCTTCACCGGCGCAGACGACGACCAGCGGGTCGCGGCGTTCGGCGGCCAGCGCGGCAATCACGTACGGCCGCAGGCCCTGGCTGACGACCACCCGGCCGCCGGACAGCACCTGCCGGCCGACAGCCGCACGCGAGAGGTGGTCGAGCAGCGGACGCAAGGTCATCCGCACGGCAGTCTAAGGATTCGCCGATCAATTGACTGCGGTCATGGCGAGCGGTGGATCGTGCGCGGCAGTAGGGTCAGCGCCGGCGCTGGCCGCCGGGTTCCAGCTCGCGGGTGCCGCCGACGATCGCTTCGACGAGATCGGCGGCGTCGCCGATCAGCCGCGCAACCTCGGCCGGGGGCTCGGTGAAGCGGCCGAGCACCCACGCCGAGACGATCTCAGGGTCGGTGGTGTCAGGGCGGGAGACGCCGATCCGCAGGCGACCGAAGTCGCGACTGCCCAGTTCGGCGTTCATCGACTTGAGTCCGTTGTGCCCGGCGAGCCCGCCGCCGAGGCGCGGGCGCAACACACCAAACGGCAGGTCGATCTCGTCGTGCAGGGCCAGCACGTGGTCGAGGTCGACGCGATACGCCCCGCGCGCTGGCGACGCAGCTTGGCCGACGAGGTTCATATACGTCTGCGGCCACAGCAGGACAACGCGCGGGCCGCCGGGCCCGGTGCGTCCCTCCGCCACGCGCGACTTGAAGCGATCTTTGCCGCAGGGAAGATTCCATCGGCGCTGAAGCTCGTCGAGCACCATGAAGCCGATGTTGTGCCGGGTCCGCTCGTAGCGGGCGCCGGGATTGCCGAGCCCGACGAGCAGCCAGTCGGCGGGCGGCGGCGTGCCGCCGAGCCGCATCGCCGGTTAAGCGTCTTCGCCGGCCGCGTCGTCGTCGGCCTCTTCGGCACGCGCCTGCGCAACCGAGCCACGCGAAGCGGCGAGCGTCACAACCGCGATCTCGTCGGCGCGCTCAGCGACGATGCTGACGCCCTCCGGCGGCGTGATGCGGTTCAGCAGGAAGGTATCGCCGAGATCCATCCACGAGACATCGATCACGAGCG
The DNA here is from genome assembly GCA_047604965.1 of Patulibacter sp. GTDB lineage: Bacteria > Actinomycetota > Thermoleophilia > Solirubrobacterales > Solirubrobacteraceae > JAGIBJ01. Next base: position 3,496 of record JASGGQ010000074.1, read on the forward strand.
ATTCAGGGATGTTGGTCGGCAGCGCGGAGATCGTGACCTCGCGCAGCTGGTGGTCGAGGATGCCACGGTTGATCACGCCCGGTGCCGCGTCGACGCCGGTCAGTTCGATCGGCACGATCGCGGTCGTCTCCTGCGTCAGATCGACGCGCAGGAAGTCGACGTGCGTCACTTCGCCGCGCACCGGGTGGCGGTCGGTCGACTTGATCAGGACCGGCTGCTTGGAGCCGTCGAGATCGACGTCGAACAGCGCGGAGCCGGAGATCAGGACGGTGCGCAGGTCGGCCGGTGCGACGGCGACCGTCTGCGGCTCCTGATTGAGTCCGTAGAGCACCCCTGGGATCTGGCCAGCGCGGCGCAGGCGACGAGCATCGCGGGAGCTGCCGGCCTCGCGGGATGTAAGTGCGAGCGTAAGCGTTTCGTTGGCCATACCGGCGGAGCATCCTAGCGGCTCGGTGGCACGCGGTGCGTTGCCCCCACGGCCACCGGGGGCACCACCGCCTTCGCGAACGGGCATGCGGCGGGGAGGTTGGCGCCGCCGAGGGACGCCAGCGAAGCATTGCGACGACCGGCGCCGGTACGCTGATGCCGTGTTCGTCGTGCGCGCCCCTCTTTCGATCGCTCTCGGTTTGCTTGCCCGCAAAGGCGCGGAGCGCGTGACCGGCGCGACGATCAACCGGATGCAAAGCGTCCCAGGCGATGAGCGCCCGGATGCGAAGGATCTCTCGGTGCAGTTGCGCTGGGTGCTGGTCGCAGCGCTCGTTGAAGCGGCCGCGTTCACGATCACCAAAACGCTCGCCGATCGCGGCGCGGCACGGATTTCGCAGAACCTGCTCGGTGGCGGCTCGCCGACATCGCGCTCGTGACCTCCGGGGCCTGCGAGCGCATCCAAGCGGCGCTGGCCCTCGCCGACGATGAACTGTGCGACGTGCTGGGCCTCGCGCCGACGGCGCTGCTGGCAGGTGAGGGCGATCTACTGCCGCACACCGGCGTGCTCGACGCCCTGCTGCGCGATGCACTGGGACAGGTCCAGCCGCAGGCGTTGTGGCGCTGGCTGCGTGTGACCGGACCAGCGGGGCGGCCGCTCGACCACCTCCTCGCCCACGATTACCGTGCCTTTGAGCAGGCGCTGGAAACGCTGCTTGAGCGCGGCTTCGTGATTCGCGCCAGCCGGTAGCCGAACGACGGCGCGCGTGCCGCCGGGCCGTCGGGCGGCCGGTCGGTCGGTCGGGGGTCGGCCGCCTCGCACCCCGAAGCGGCGCCGTTCAGCGGTTTGGCGGTGTTGCCAAGCCGGCGAGCACAAGATGCCCGAGGCGCTGCGCACCGCCGGGCGCGACGACCTCGGCCCCAGGCGCGGCGCGAAAGAGGAAGCGCAGGTCGTCGCCGGTGGCGTCGGCGCGAACCGTGCCGGCGTTGATCGCGCTGTCGACGAGATGTTGCAGCGCGGCGCGGCTGCGAGCGGCGGCAGCTTCGACGTCAGGGCGCCCGCGACCGTAGGTCCACGCGGCCTGGGTCACGCGATCGCTGACGCATTCGTCAACCGTTTCCCGGATCACGTCGCGCAGCGCGCCGAGCGGATCTTCGCTGCAAGCGGCGCGTTCGTAGCGGTCGCTGAGGCCGCGCAGCCGGTCGATCACGAGCGCGGCGATCACGTCGTCCTTCTTGCCGATTTGGCGGTACAGGCTGCCGACGCCAACGCCGACCGCGCGCGCCAGCGCCGGCATCGGAAATTCGACGCCTTCGCGCGCAAACAGCTCACCGGCAACGCGAATGACCTTCGCGCGCTTCTGCTCAGGCGACAGGTCGATCCAGCGCGGCGGGGCGACAACCGCACCATCCAACGAATCCGGAAGGGTCATTCCGATACCCTACCCTGCGGCCCCGGCGGAACGCTGGCGCGCCTTGATTCCGATACGGTGCGCATCCGGCCAGCGAGGCGGCCGCGAGCGCCGCAGCGGCGGCCCTCAGAACAGCTGGTTCTCGCCGCCGAACACTTCGCTGACGGAGTCGTCGGTGAAGATCCGGCGGATCGAGTCGGTCAGCAGATCGGCGGCGGAGACGACGCGGATGTTGTCCGGCGCGCCGGGCCGCAGCGGGATCGTGTCGGTCACGACGATCTGCTCGAATGGCGACTGCTTGAGATTCTCGTACGCCTTGCCGGAGAACACCGCGTGCGTCGCAGCGGCGTACACCTTCTTGGCACCGGCCTCCGCGACCGTCCGGCCGGCGGCGGCGAGCGTGCCCGCAGTGTCGATCATGTCGTCGACGATGATCGCCGTTTTGTCCTTCACGTCGCCGATCACGTATCCGATCTCCGCGACCTGCTGCGCCGGACGATCCTTGTCGAGGATCGCAAGCCCGGCACCGAGCTTGCTCGCGAACTTCTTGTTGAGCTTGACGCGGCCGGCGTCCGGGGCGACGATCACCACGTCCTCCAGGGCCAGATCCTGGAAGTACTGGGTGAGCATGAACAGTGCCGTCATGTGATCGACGGGGCGCTGGAAGAAGCCCTGGATCTGACCGGCATGCAGATCCATCGTGACGACCCGGTCGGCGCCCGCCGACTCCAGCATCCGCGCCACCATCCGGGAACTGATTGGTTCGCGCGGCGCCGACTTCTTATCCTGCCGCGAATAGCCGAAGAAGGGCGTCACGCAGATCACCCGGTGGGCCGACGCGCCGACGGCCGCATCGACCATCAGCATCAGCTCCATCAGCGCGTCGTTCGGCGTGAGCCCCGTCTGCGGGTTCGCGCAGATCGACTGCACCAAGAACACGTCGGCTCCGCGAATCGACTCCTCGTAGCGGCAGTACACCTCGCCGCTGGTGAAGGTCTTCAACGTGACGGGCCCCAGATCGACTCCAAGATCCTCGGCGATACGCAGCGCCAGCTCGGGGTTCGCGCGGCCACCAAACAGCATCAGGTGCTTGTCGTAGCCGATCGGGAGCCGCGTCGATGTCTGCGGCCCAGTCTCAGGGTTCGTCACGCGGCGATTGTAAAGCGCGGCCGGCGCAGGCGGCAGCGCGCGTGCGGGGCGCCGCTGGCAGATCGTCAGCGCTCGGCGTATCCGTCGATGTTGCGCTGATGGGCGCGGGCGACCGCCAGCCCACCTTCCGGCACGTCATCGGTCACCACCGACCCGGCCGCCGTGTACGCGCGGTCGCCGAGCGTGACCGGTGCTACGAGCGTCGTGTCGACGCTGGTGCGCACCTGCTCGCCGAGCACGGTGCGCGATTTGACCTTCGTCTTGGCGTTGTAGTTCGCGGTGATCGTCGCCGCCCCGAGGTTGGAGCCGGCGCCAACGTCGGCATCCCCGATGTACGAAAGGTGCGGCACTTTCGCGCCCTCGCCGATCACCGAATTCTTGATCTCCACGAAGGTGCCGGCCTTCGCACCCGCCGCCAGCTGCGCGCCGGGCCGCAGATAGGCGTACGGCCCGACCGTCGCGCCCTCTCCGACATACGCGCCGTCGAGCGTACTGGCGCGTACGACGGCGCCATCGGCGATCTCGCTGCCGGTCGCGATCGTGCCCTGCCCGATCAGGCAGTCGCGGCCGACGACGGTGCCGGCACGCAGCTGCACCGCCGGCTCGATCACGGTGTCCTGGCCGATCGTCACATCGACGTCGATCAGCACCGACGACACATCCAGGAAGGTCACGCCCGCTTCGGCGTGGCGGCGCAGCAACCGCAGCCGCGCGAGTTCGGCGACCTGCGCGAGCTGCCAGCGGTCGTTGACGCCGAGCACCACGTCGGCATCGGCGGCCGTGACCGCGCCGATCGCGCCGCCGCCGGCACGCAGCACCGCAAGCACATCGGGCAGGTAGCGTTCGCCCTGCGCGTTGTCGGTCCCGATCTGCGCCAGCGCAGCCGGCAACCGACCGGCGTCGAAGGCGTAGACCCCGGCGTTGACCTCGCGAATCGCGAGCTCCGCGTCGGTCGCGTCACCGGCGGCCTTGGTCTCGACGATGTTCAGCAGATCGCCGGCCGAGTCGCGTACGAGCCGGCCGTAGCCGGCCGGCTCGGCCAGTTCGGCGCCGAGCACCGTCGCCGCAGCACCGCGCCCCTCGTGGCGCTCGACCAGCTCGCGGATCGTGTCGCCATCGACGAGTGGCGCATCACCGGGGACGACGACCACCGTGTCGACCGGAGCGAGCGCCGGAAGTGCGGCGAGCACCGCACCGGCCGTTCCATCGGCCTCCTGTTGCACCGCGCCGACCACTCCCTGCGGTGCCTGCGCCAGCAGCAGGTCGAGCGCGCCATCCGGCGAATGCACGACGACGACCTGCGCCGCGCCGGCCTCCTGAGCGGCCGCGATCGGCCACGCCACCAGCGGGCGGCCGGCCAGTGGGTGGAGCACCTTCGGAGTGCGGGAACGCATGCGGGTTCCACGCCCGGCGGCCAGAACGACAACGGCGAAACTCACGCGCCCAGGCTACCGACCGGTCGAGTCGATTGCGGACCTAGGATTCGAACCTAGACTTGACGGCTCCAAAGGCCGCTGTGCTGCCGTTACACCAGTCCGCAGCGGGCGTACGCCGCGCTCCGCGCACAATAGATGAGAGGGGCCGGCCGCGCGTGGCACGTCGCGGCCCAGCGCACCTGCTCAAGAAGCTGCCGCGCGCCGGCTACGGCGCGCCGGTGGTCGATGCCGGCTCGGTGGTGGCGGAAGTGTCGTCGGTCGTCGCGTCGGTCGTCGCGTCAGGCGTGGTCGTCTCGTCCGCGCTGGGCGATTCCTCCTCCACCGGTTCAGGCGTCGCCGGTTCCACGTCGGCCGTCGGCGGCTCAGCAAGCACCGGAGCGCTGCCGGTGCTCTCGGAGGGCACCGGATCGACCTCAGGGGTCGTCGACTCTGCTGGCGTCTCGTCGGCGGGAGTCGTCGCTGAGTCGTCGCTGGGCTGCGCATCGTCGGCAGCGGTGCTGGGCGTATCGACAGCCGGAGTGTCCGACACCGGGTCGCTCGCCGACGGCTCCGGCGACGCGACCGGCTCGGGTGTTGCCACCGGCGTTTTCGGCTTGTACGCGTCAGGGATGCTTGCCGGATCGCCGGGGTCGCTGCCGAGCAGGACCTCCACCGCGTTCGGCACGCCGTCGCCATCGGCGTCGCCTGAGCCGTCATCGACACCCGAGGCGCCCGTGTCGACCTTTGTCGGGTCGTATCCAAGCGCGTATTCCAAGCTGTCTGGGACACCATCGCCGTCAGAGTCCACGTCCGGCTGCTCGGCAACCAGCGGGTTGCGGCGATACCGCACTTCCCAACCGTCCGGGAGGCCGTCGCCGTCGGTGTCGGCCACCTTCGGGTTGGTGCCGACCGCCACTTCCTGTTCGTCGGGCAGGCCATCGCCGTCGCTGTCGAGTGCGCTCGTCGATGTCGGCGTTTTCGTCGCGCCGGTCGAACCTTTCGACGTCGACAACGAGGACGAGCTACTGCGGCGCGTCGAACCGCCAGTCCTCGTGCGGCGCGTGTCGCTGCGATCCTGCGACGAACTGCCGGCAGAGACGTTCGTCACCGGCACCTGGGCTGCGACGCCACCAACGGTCACGCTCTGCCCGCCCGCAGTCGCCAGCGCACCAGTAGCGCCAGATCGCGCGGTCGCGCCGACAATGCCTCCAGTGAAGATCGCCGTGCGCTGCGTGCTGGCGACGCCGGAGCGATCCGGCCGCCACACCTGAACGGCCACGTTTGGCTGCGACGCCGTTTGGCTCGGTACCGACAGCACGGCCGTGTCGAGCGTCGCGACGGCGCCAGCGACCAATGCGCCGCCAGCAAGGACGACGACGGTCGGAGCCACAAAAGGACTCCAACGCGAACGAGCCACGCTCACGCGGGCCAAGATGTCACGACGAGCGTTCATGAAATTGAGCGGTGAGCGCGCAAACCACACGCGCCCCCCTGCGATCGGCAGGCAGCCCGCAGCACTTGAGAGCGGATATGCGCCACGTGGACGGACAGCTGAGTGGCCCGATCGAGCCGTTGCCGCCCACGCCAGGCCACCTCGGCCCTGTTCGTGAACGGCGAGTGGCGGAAACCCCGGTTACCGGGAGGTTGCTCGCAGCCGCGATGCCGGAAGCGCGGTGCCGGTACCTTCGGCGCCTTGCTGGCGCGCGATCCCAAGCACGCGCATCGCTTTGAGGCCGAGTGACAGGCGTTCGCGGCCGTCGCTGGAGCCAACATCAAGGCCGGCCAGCTCCCGCACCCGCTCCAACCGGTAGCGCACCGTGTGACGATGCGTAAAGAGCGCCTGCGCCGTACCGGCGACGTTGCCGTCGTTCTCCAGGAACGCTTCGACCGTTCGCACCAGCTCGGTTTCGTACTGGCGGTCGTACGCCATCAGCGGCGCAACCGTCTCCTCGTAAAAGCGTTCCAGTTCGCCGACGTCGGTCGTCATCGCCGGCAGCAGCAAGCGGTACGAGCCAGTCTCCTCGAACGCCAGCAGTGGGTCGCCGCCCGCAAACGCGACATTCGCAGCCAGCAACGCCTCGTCGCGCGCACGCACGAGATCGTCAACCGTCGCGGCGGGACGGCTGCGACCGACTGTCGCGCGGAGCTTGGTGCCCTGCGGCTCCAGCCGGCGACCGAGCTGCTCAGCGACCCGCTGCGCGACCCCTTCATCACCGGGCACCACGACCACCGGCGCTGCCCCAACCCGCTGAAGTTCGACCGGCAGCACCGTGCTGCGCGGCTCAGCCTCGGAGGCCGCCGCACCGACCGATTCCAGCAACCCGTCGCGCCAGCCTTCGTCGAGTGGGGTCACCGCCTGCGCGCGAATCACGAGCACCGAACGCGGCACCGGCGTCGGCTCCAACGTCGCGAATCGCTCCAGGAGATCGGCGGACGGACTACCGGAACCGCCGAGCACCTCGGCGAGCAGCCGCGCCAACTCTGCGCTGTCGTTGCCGGCCGGATCGTGCGACAGGGCGATCGACGAACTCAGCAACGCCACCGCAATCCCGAGCAGCGCCGGACTCGCCGGGCCGTCATGCCACCCCAGCGCGACCGAGCCGACCGACTGGCCGCCGACCTGCAAGTCGTGGACATCCAAGTTGTCGCGTGTGCGCAACGTACGCTCCTCAAGCGTCGAGCGCGCAACCAGTGCCACCGTTGCACCGCTCGCATCGCGCACGACGGCGCTACACCGCAGCGCCGCGCCGATCGCGCGTGCCACCGCCGGCGGGCTTCCAGCGATCGCGAGGCGCTCGGCCGCTTTCGCGAGCGCTTCGATCTCGGGAGCGTCAGCCATCAGTGCCGCAAGCTTAGGGATCCACTGAGCAATTCGCTGCGCGGGGAGCGGCGCTCAGCGACGTCCGTCCAGGCCCGATCACCTCGCGAGCACATCCCACTCGTAGGCCACCAGCAGCCCGATCGCCGTGCCGATTCCCACGCCGACCAGCAGCGTGTAACAGCTCAGCAGGATCGCGATGGAGCGCTGAAGCGCCCCATCGAAGCTACGAACCACCGGGAACGCGACGAGCCACAGCCAAAAGCCAATGCCGGTGACCGCGCAGATCGCGCCCACAAGAATCGAAGTCGTTTCAGGAGTCATACGGTCGGTCGTTGCGCCGCGTCGCGATCGCCGGCAGCGTGTCCGTCGCCGGCAACGGTACCGTCCGCAGCGGCTGCGCGCGAGTGCGAGCGGCCGGGAAGTCGCGGCTCGATCCGTGCGATCAGCGCCCACAGCGCGGCAGCGGGCCGCGCGACCAGCGGCCGCTCCTGCTGCTGTGCGATCCAGCGGTCAACGTGGTCGCGGCGGCCCGGATCGCGGCGGGCGTTGACGGCAACCGCGACAAACACGCCGACGACGATCAACGTGCCGACGATGAACAGCGCACGGCCAACGAGGCTGACCAACTGATCGAAGTTCTGCCAGAAGATCGAGCCCAGCACCGCAAGGCCGGACGCCCACGCGGCGGTCGCGACGAGGTCGAAGACCAAGAACTCCCAGAAGCGCATCCGCGAGGAACCGGCCAGGAACGGGACCAGCGGCCGCACCACGCCCACCCAGCGGCCGAGCAGGATCGTCAGTTTCCCGTGGCGGGTGAAGAAGCCCTCGACGAACGCGACCTGCGGCTCACCGACCTTCACTCGCGCGCCGTGACGAACCAGGAAGGCACGGCCGTAGCGGCGCCCGATCGCGTACGCGCTGAGATCTCCGGCCATTGCGCTGATCCAGGTGACGAGGATCAGCGTCACAAGGTCGATCGTGCCGGCACCAGCAAGCACGCCGCCGAACAACACGACCGTCTCGCCCGGCGCGACGAACCCGAGGAACGCCCCGGTTTCCAGGAAGGCGTTGACGCCGACCAGCAGGTAGGTCCATTTGCCGAGATGCCCACCGATCTGCGTCACGAGCTCTTCGATGCTCGGCGGGTGCAGCACGCCAGCCCCCATCAGCGCAGCCAGGATCGTGAGCACCGCCAACACGCCGCGCAGCAGCCACCCCGACGAACGGAGCTTGACAACGGCGACCGCCAGCGCGGCCGCCACAACGATCCAGAGCGGCTTTACGGCCATCGCGGTCGCTCAAGCGTAGCCCGATGTTCGGGGTATGCGAGCCACACTGGTCGATCGACCCCGATTCGCACGGCCGCCGCTTCGCCCTCGGTCGGCGCGAACAATCCGACGACGGTCGGGCCGGAACCGGAGACGATCACGTGCTCGGCGCCTTCGGCACGCAACCGTGCCAGCGCATCGTCGATCTGCGGGCAGAGCCGCTGTGCGGCACGCTGAAGATCGTTGATGACCAGGCCCGCCCGCTCGACGCCGCCGTGTCGCTCGGCCTGCTGAACGGCGACGCGGAGTTGCGCGATCTCGTCGGCGTCGCGCGGCGGCGAGAGCCGGTCGGCCTCGGCGTAGACGGCGCCAGCGGAAAGCTGCGCGTCGAGCGGCACGATCACCGCCTCCCAGTCCGGCTTGGCGGGGCTGGGGCGTAGCTGCTCCCCCGCGCCGCCACCGATCACGCGGCGCCCCTGGACCTGGCTGGGAACGTCAGCGCCGAGCGTCGCGGCGATCGCTTCCAGGCGGGCGATGTCGGTGTCCTGCGCGAACGCGGCGGCGAGCCGCAGCGCCGCGGCGGCGTCGGCCGAACCGCCGGCCATCCCACCGGCGATCGGAATGCGCTTCTCGATCTCCAGGATCACCGGCGGCCCATCCCACCCGGTCGTCGCGCGGTACGCCGCCAGCGCGGCGGTGGCGAGGTTATCGCCGGTCACGCCGGGGCAGCGAACCTCGTCGCCGGGCGCCTGCGGGTCGAGCGTCGCGGCGAGCTGGTCAACAAGGTCGATCGGCTGGAAGACGGTCACGAGTTCGTGGCGGCCATCCTGTGCGCGCACCGGGCCGACGAACAGCGCGACATTGAGCTTCGCCGGAGCCGAGCAGCTCAGTCGCGTGACGGTACTCACCCGATCCCCCCGATGCCGGCGGCCAGCAACTGCTGGTGCAGCGCGCGGAACTGGTCGGCGGAGAGCTGCTCGGCGCGGGTATCGTCGGCGAGCCCAAGTGCGATGAGCGCGGTGCGCGTCGCCTCGCGGATCTGCGGGTCCCCGATGCTGATCGCCAGCGATTTCGGCAGCGCCTTACGGCGGTGCGCGAAGCCGGCCTGCGCGAGCCGGCGCAATCCGGCCGGTGCTGGCGGTCCGGTGCGGGTAAAGCGCATCAAGACCGACTCGACGCGCGGCGCCGGCAGGAAGGCTGACGGCGGCACGTTCTTCTCCAGCTTGATCTGCGCACTGAGCTGCGCAAGCAAGCTCGGCAAGCCGTATTCCTTAGTGCCGGGGCGCGCTGCAAAGCGCACACCAACCTCTTTCTGCACCATCACGAGGCCGCGCTCGATCGTCGTCGTGTCGTGCAGCGCACGCAACACAACGGTCGCGGCGACCGAATACGGCAGGTTCGCGATCAGCGCGTTCGGTGCCGGGTCGAGCGCGGCGAGATCGAGCTGCACCGCGTCGCCCCGGTGAATCGCGACCGGCTGCCCGTTGCAGAGCTGTTGCAGGAGATCGGCGAGTCGTGAGTCGAGTTCGATCACGTGTAGGTACCTGGCCGCGCGCGCGAGGTACTCGGTCAAGACGCCGAGGCCCCCGCCAACTTCCAGCACGATCTCGTCCGCGCTGACGGCTGCCAGCCGCTGGATCTGCTCCATCACGTGGTCGGAAACCAGGAAGTTCTGGCCGAGCGACTTGCGCGGCGAGAGCCCGAACTCAGCGAGCCGCTCATGGGTGATCTGACGCAGCCGCTTGCGGGCCGGTGCGTCGCCGGCCGGCGGCTCGGCCGCGCGC
>JASGGQ010000075.1:0-13584 GCA_047604965.1 Patulibacter sp.
CCGCCTTCTGCGCCGCGAGCGCCAGCGCCTCGGCTTTCGTGGTGAGCGTCAGCCACGAGACGAGCGCGCCGAACGCCATGATGACCGTCGCCGCGATCAACGCCAAATGAAAGCCGGCGACGAAGGCGTCGTCCGGTGGCGCGCCGGCATCGAGCGCTGCGGCCCGGCGTACGACGAGCACCGCGCCGATCCCAACGATCCCGACGATCCCCGAGAGCTCCCGGGCCGTGCTGACGACCGCCGCGCCCTGCCCAACATGTTCGGTCGGCACCACCTCCATCACCGCCGAGGTCATCGGCGTCGTCAGTCCCGACCCGATGCCGACGATCACCAGGCCGATTATGAAGCGCGCCGGTTCGTGGTGATGGTCGACGAAGACGCCGTGCAGCATGCCGATCGCGATCAGCAACATCCCAAATGCCACCGTGTAGTTGACGCCGATGCGCGTCGCGAGCTTCGCGCCGATCGGCACTGCGACCGCGATCGAGATCGCCAGCGGCACGTAGTACAGCGCGGCGGTCAACGGATCAAAGCCGACGATGTCCTGCAAAAACGGGCTCATGAAAAAGAGGATGCCGTTGATGCCCAGCCCCCAGATCACCTGCGCCAGCGTGCCGCCGCTAAAGATCCGGTTGCGGAACAGCTCCAGATCAAGCAGCGGATGATCGGTGCGGCGCTCGGTCTGCACGAAGATCAACGAGCAAATCGCACTGATCCCCAGCGCCGCCAGCCCAACGACCGAACCGAAGCCGTAATCCTGGCCGTGGACGAGGTAGAAGGTGATGCCGAACAGCGCGATCGACGCGAAGCTCAGCCCGGGGATGTCGAGCCTGGCGATCAGCTCCGGGCGCGGCGGCAACGCAAGCTGATCGCGGCCGACGCAGCGGCGCACCAGCGCAATGCAGATCACTCCGAGCGGCAGGTTGATGAAGAACACCCAGCTCCAGTGGGCGACGGAGATGATCGCGCCGCCGACGATCGGGCCGAGCGCGATCGCACTGGCGATGCAGGCCGTCCACACGCCGATCCCGAGGTGGCGGTCCTCCCCTACGAGATCGGTGCCGATCACCGCCAGCGTCGCGGGGAGCACCATCGCGCCGCCGACGCCCTGGAGCACGCGCGCGGCGATCAGCACCTGCTCGTTCGGGGCGACGCCGACGAGCACCGATGCGCCGATGAAGGCCAGCAGACCAGCTTCCAGCACGCGCCGCCGGCCGAAGATGTCGGTCAGCCGCCCGCCGACGAGCAGCAAGCTTGAGAAGGCCAGGATGTAGCTGGTGCCAACCCATTGCAGGCCGGTCAGCGAAAGTCCGAAATCGTCCTGGAGCGCCGGCAGCGCGATATTCAGGATGGTGTTGTCCAACCCAGTGATGAACGCCGCGAAGCCGACCGCCGCCAGCAACACCCACCGCCGTTCGTCGCGCCGCCCACCGGCCGCAGCGGGCGGCGAAGCGACGCTCACCGGAGTTCCCTTGGCGGCACGGTCACAGCGGGATATTGCCGTGGGCGCGCAGCGGAGCGTCGGCGCGGCGCCCCTCCATCAGCCGCAGCCCGCGGGCGATCTCGCGTCGCGTCTCGTGCGGGGCGATCACCCGATCGACCCAACCATGCTCGGCGGCAGGGTACGGCGTGAGATGTTCGGCCTTGTACTCCTCAACGAGGCGGCCGTACTCGGCGGCAACGTCGCCGCCCTCTTGGATGACCTTCATCAGGTGCGGGCCGTGCAGCACCTTCACGGCAGCCGGCGCACCCATCACGGCGATCTCGGCAGTCGGCCACGCGAGGTTGATGTCGTTGTCCCCCTGCTTGCAGCCCATCGTCGCGTACGCGCCGCCATACGCCTTGCGCAAATAGACGGTGATCGTCGGCACCTTCGCCTCAACGTACGCATAGAACAGCTTCGCACCGCGACGGATCACGCCGCCGCGCTCCTGTTCGATGCCGGGCATGTAGCCCGGCACGTCGGCGAGCGTCACGATCGGGACGTTGTAGGCGTCGCAGGTACGCAGGAAGCGCGCCGCCTTCTCGGTCGAGTCGTAAGTCATCACGCCCGCGTTGTGGTTCGGCTGGTTCGCGATGATCCCAACCGCACGGCCATCGATCCGCGCGAAGCCGATCACGATGCTGCGCGCCCACCGCGCGTGCAACTCGAAAAAGCTGTCCTCATCGACGATCCGCTCGATCACGCCGAGCACGTCGTAGCCCTTGTTCGCTTCGACCGGCACGATCGCGTCGAGTTCCAGTGCGCGCCCGTCGATCACGTCGATCTCCGGGTCGGACGGCAGGCGCGGCGGCTCGGCAACGTTGTTGCTCGGCAGGTACGACATCAGCTCGCGCACGGCCGCGAGCGCCGAGGCGTCGTCCTCCTCGACGAGGTGACAGTTGCCAACCTCGGCGTTGACGGTTGCGCCGCCAAGCTCTTCCATGGTCGTCGCTTGGCCGGTGACCTCCTGCACGACCTCCGGGCCGGTGACGAACATGTGCGACGTGCCGTTGACCATGAAGGTGAAGTCGGTCATCGCCGGGGAGTACACGGCGCCCCCCGCACAGGTGCCCATAATCACCGAGATCTGCGGCACCACCCCGGAGAGGTTGACGTTGCGCAGGCCAACCTTCGCGTAGTTGGAGAGCGCCAGGATGCCCTCCTGGATGCGCGCGCCGCCGGAGTCCGACAGGCCGATGATCGGGCAGCCGGTCTTCGCCGCGAGATCCATGATCGCCGCCATCTTCTGCGCGTACACCTCACCAACCGAACCGCCGAAGACGGTGTAGTCCTGCGAGAAGACGCACACCGGGCGACCGTCGATCGTGCCGCGACCGGTGATCACCCCGTCGCCGAACGGGCGGCGTTCATCGGGGTCGTCGGTGCGGCGGATCGCGCGGCGCAGCTGGCCGACCTCCATGAAGGAGTCGGGGTCAAGCAGCGTTTCGACGCGCTCGCGGGCGGTCATCTTCCCGCGCTCGCGTTGCTTGGCGATCGAACGCTCGGAGCCGGGCGTCAGCGACGCTTCGCGGCGGCGGCGCAGCTCGCCGATCGCATCGGACATCGTCAGGTGGCTCATGCTCGCTCTCCACGCGGCGTCAGGGCGGCGGCGCGTGCCAACACGGTGCGCATATGCGCCGCCATCGTCGCAACCCCCGGATGGTCGATGACGGTGATATGCGTGCCCTCGACGTGGACGATCTCCAGGTCGCTGGTGAACTGGTCCCAGCCGAGCGCATCCTCGTCGCGGGCGTAACGCGGGTCGAGCGAGGTCGTCAGTCCCCGGTCGCTCGCGCGATACAGCACGATCTTGCCGTCGTACGGTTCAGGCACGTACCGCTCCGCGATCCGCGAATCGATGTACGAGGTGCGCTGATGCTCGATCACACCGGCGCCCATGCGGATTCCCGAGTCCTTGAGCAGATCGAGCATCAGCTGCACCTGCGCATCTTCGTCGAGTTCGACGAGCGCGTCGACATCGATGTCGATCGGCACGTCGTACGTCTCGCTCATGTACGCAAACCAGCGCTCGAAGCGGTCGCGCAGCAGTTCGCGTTCGGTCACGCCAGGGGTCGGCTTAGGGATCGTGGTGTCGATCATCGCGACGAAGTCAACCTCCTCGCCGTCGGCTTTGAGCTGCTGAGCGACCTCGTACGCCAGGCAGCCTCCCAGCGACCAGCCGCCGAGGCGGTACGGGCCATGCGGCGCGATGTCGCGCAGCATCGCGATGTAATGCGACGCCTTCTCCTCCAGCGTGCGAACCCCTTCGAGCCGTTCAAAGCCGTACACCGGCTGGTCGTCGTCGAGCAGTTCGACGAGGTTCTGGTACACGCTCGTCGGCCCGCCGGCCGGATGGAAGAGGAAGAGCGGCAGCCGCTGGCGTTCGCCCTGGCGCAGTACGCGCACCGGGTTGCCGCCGTTGCCTTCGACGAGTTCGCGCAGCAGGTCGGCCTGATGCTCGATCGAGCGGTGCGCGAACACCTCGCTGACTTCGAGGTCGGGGCCGAGCCGCTCGCGCATCTTCGCGACGATCGCGTCAGCCTGCTCCGGCGTGCCACCGAGATCGTCGAACACCGTGGTCGCGCTCAGCGGCGACTGCCCGAGCACCGCCTCCCAGATCGCGGCGATGTACCGCTCCGTGGGGTCGCGCGGCTCGATGTATCGCTGCTCGCGCGGGATCAGCGATACGCGCCGCGGCCCGGCACCGTCGAGCCCGAACTCGGCGGCGATCGCCTCCTCCATGTCGGCCAGCGAACCGCCGGCCAGCAGGATCTTCGGCTCAAGCTCGATCCCAAGGTCGCTTTCGACCGCCGACTTGGCGCGGCTGGCCATCAGCGAATCGAGGCCGATCTCGGTCAACGGCGCGTCAACGTCAAGCTCCTCCGGCGCCAGCGACATCACCGCCGCCAGCCGCGTCAGCAGCCGTGTGGCGAGCAGCGCGCGGGCCCCCGACGGATCGGTCGTCGCGAGTTCGAGCACCAGCTCGCGGCCGGCGCCTTCGCGAGCGGAGAGCGCATGTTCGATGGTCGCCGCGCCGGCCGGGAGATCTTCGCGTGCGACTGCCCGCAGCTCAACCCGCTCGGCCGAGGCAAGGAGCTCGCCGTCGTCGCCGAGCAGCAGCACGGTGCCCACCTGGGTGCCGTGCGCCTGGCCGGCGTCGATTCGCGCGAGGACCCGGCCGCCACGGTGCGGATCTCCGTGCAGCGTGAGCGTGCCGATCTTCGCCGCCACCAACGGGACCGCTCCATACTCCGGCCCTTCCGGCGGCGTGCCGCTCGCGGCCAGCGCTTGGAAGCACGCATCGAGCAGCGCGGGATCGGCGCGATACTGCTCGCCACCGAACGCGGCGAGCGGCGACGCAACGCGCGCGCTCATCCAGCCGTCGTCGTGGCGCCGCACGTCGGTCAGGCCTGCGAAGGCCGCGCCGTGGCTCAGGCCGGCGGCGCGGAACGCCGCGTAGAGATCGACCGGCGTGGCGTCACCGCTCAACACCACGTTCGCCTGCCGCTCACGGTCAGCGGCGGCACTGACGATAGCGCTGGCGCGCAGCACCATCGGATCGTCCGGCGCCTCCCCCGGCGAGTACACCTCAACGCGCGCCTCGCCATCGGCAAGCACTCGCACCGAGGTGGTGAGCTCAGCGTGGTCGCCGAGCACCAGCAGCTCGCCGAGCACCAGATCACGGACCGTTCGTGCCCGGTCGGGACTGCCGAGCGCGGTTGCGGCGGCGGCACCGGCGATCTCGGCGTACGCGGAGGCCGGCAGCACCGGCACACCATGCACCGTGTGGTCGCGCAGCCACGGCAACGCGGCCAGGCCAACGTCGGCCTTCCACAGATGACGCCCGCCCTCCGGCAGCGCGATGTGCTGGCCGAGCAGCGGGTGGCCGGCCTGCTCGGCCTGCATCGAGCCGACGCGGCGATCGTCGAGCCAGAAGCGGCGGTGCTGCCAGAACGGCAGCGGCACCCGCCGCGCACGGGGCACCAGCTGATCGAGCGTGTCGGCAATATGCCAGGCGCCAAGCGCCGCCAGTGATGTGCGCAGGCTGACCGCATCGTCGCCATCGCGCCGCAGCGTGCCGAGCACGAGCCGCCGCTCGACGCCGGCCGCCTTGAGTGTCTGCCGCGTCGTGATCTCCGCGACGGGATGCGGCGAGACCTCGATGAAGGTCGTAAAGCCATCCTCGGCCGCCGCCCCAATCGCCTGCATGAACCGGACGGCGTGGCGCACGTTGCGCTGCCAGTAGTCGATCCCGAACGAGGGGCGCTCTCGCGGATCCTCAAGCGCGGTCGAGTAGTACGGCACCGTCGGCATCTGCGGCGTGATGCCGGCGAGCCCGTCGGCGAACTCGTCGAGGATGGAGTCGACCTGTGGCGAGTGCGCCGCACCACCGATCGGCAGCACCCAGGCGCCGCGCCCCAGCTCCTTGAAATATTCGGCAGCGGCGAGCAGTGGCACCTTCGGACCGGAGATCGTGATCGCCTTCGGTGAGCCGTACACGGCGATCACGACGCCAGGGAACCGCTCGGCAACAGCTTCAAACTCCTGCGGCGTGGCTTGCAGCACCGCTGTGCCGCCGAGGCCCCGTTTGTTCTCGGCCTCCATCAGCACCGACCGCAGTGCGATCAACTTCACGCCGTCGGCGGCGCTCAGCGCCCCGGCGACGACCGCCGCCGCGACCTCGCCCATCGAATGGCCGAGGATCGCGCCCGGCTCGATGCCGTGCGCCCGCCACACCGCTGCCAGCGCGACGTGCATGCCATACAACAGGATCTGGCTCTTGGTCGAGTCGCGCAAATCCTGGTCAACCTCAATCGCTTCGCGCAAACTCCAGCCGACCGCAGCCCGGAACATCGGGTCAAGCTCGTCGATCTTGGCGCGGAACGCAGGCTCTTCGTCGAGCAGGCGGCGACCCATGCCATTCCACGCCGAGCCGTACCCGGAGAAGATCCACACCGGACGCTGCTCACCGCGCGGCTTGCCCATGTTCGCATCGGGCGCGACGACGTTCGGCGCGTCGAGCCCGTCAGCGAGCGCATGCAGGCCAACGAGCAGCGCGTCGCGCCCACGCGCGGTCACGGCGGCGCGTACGCGACCCGAAGGGCGGGTGCGCGCCAGCGAATGAGCGATGTCGCGCAGCGCCGCGTCGCGGCCGGCGCCCTCCGTCATCCACGGAATCAACGCGGCAGCAGCAGCCCGCACCCGCGCCTCGCCGGTCGAGGAGAAGAGCAGCGTCGTGACCTGCTCATCCTCGCCGGGCAGCGTGCCGACGCGGCGCCGGTCGCGATCGGTCGACTCCTCCAGCACAACGTGCGCGTTCGTGCCGCCGAAACCGAAGGCGCTGACGCCGGCCCGCGCCACACCGCCATAGCGCGGCCACTCGGTCGGCTCGGTGACAACCTCCAGGCGGCCGGCAGCAAAGTCGATGTGCGGGCTCGGTTCGGTGAAGTTCAGGCTCGGCGGAATCTTGCCGTGGTAGAGCGAGAGCACCACCTTGATGAGTCCGACGATTCCAGCTGCGGCTTCGAGGTGACCAAAGTTCGTCTTCGCCGAGCCGATTAGCAGCGGCTGCCCATCTGGGCGGCGCCCGCCACCGAGGATCGCGCCAAGTGCGGAGGCTTCGATCGGATCGCCGAGCGGCGTGCCGGTGCCGTGCGCCTCGACGTAATCGACGAGGTTCGGGTCGATCCCGGTGCGCTCGTACGCCGTACGCAGCACCGCTTCCTGCGCCAGCGGGTTCGGCGCCGTCATCCCGTTCGAGCGCCCATCCTGGTTGACGGCCGAGCCACGCAGCACCGCGAGGACGTGGTTGCCGTCGCGGCGGGCATCGGCGAGCCGCTTGAGCAGCACGACGCCACACCCTTCGGCGCGCACCATCCCGTCCGCGTCGGCGGAAAACGCCTTGACTCGGCCGTCGGGCGCCATCGCACCGGCACGATCGAAGGTGTAGGTAACCGCCGGCGTCAACGCGAGATTCACACCACCGACGATCGCGTGGTCAATCTCGCCGGCAGCAATCGAATGCGCCGCCTGGTGCAAGGCGACGAGCCCCGAGGAACACGCGGTATCGACCGTCATGCTTGGCCCGCGCAGATCGAGCAGGTACGACAGGCGGTTGGACGCGATCGCGAACGCCGACCCAGTCGCGACGTAGGCGTCGACCGCTTCGAGCTGTGAACCGCTGAGGAAGCTGTACTCATTGCCGCTCATACCGACGAACACGCCGGTCGCCGAGCCGCGCAGCGACGCCGGTTCGATCCCGGCGTCTTCGATCGCTTCGTACGCGACCTCCAGCAGCATCCGCTGCTGCGGGTCCATCAGCTCCGCTTCGCGCGGCGCGATCCCGAAGAACTCGGCGTCGAAGCCGGTCACGTCGTCGAGGTAGCCGCCCCAGCGGTTGAGTCCCTGCACAACCTGCGCGGCGGCGCCGGTCGGCGGAGTGAATTGCGCCCAGCGATCTTCCGGCACCTCGCGAATGCCGCTGCGGCCGTTGATCAGGAACTCCCACAGCTGTTTGGATCCACTGACGCCCCCAGGCAGCCGCGCCCCAAGGCCAACGATCGCGATCGCGTCGCCGCCGGTCGGCGCCACTTCGGCGGAGGTCTCCCCGTCGGCCAGCGCGATCGGCGTTCCGGTGACCGGCTGCGCCGGCAGCAGCGTGGCATCGTCGCCCCACACGAGCTTGTGCGCGATCAGTGTGATCGTCGGCGTTTCGAAGACCATCGTCGGATCGAGGTCTCGATCGAGGTGGTCTTCCAGTTCGCCAACGAGGCCGACGGCATCTCGCGAGCTGATGCCCAGCTCGGTCAACGGCCGTTCCGGGTCAACCTCGGCCGGATCGATCTCCAGCAACTCGCCGACGGCGCCGAGCAGCCAGTCGACGAGTGCGGCTTCCTCAGCAATGCGCGGATCGCTCATGCGGACTCCCGATCGGCGGCAACATCGGCCGGCTTGACGGCGGCAAGCGCCCCGTCCAGATACGAGGCGCGCGTCGCTTTGCGTGCGATCTTGCCGCTGGAGGTGCGGGCGACGGTGTCCGGCGCCACGAGCACGAAGTCGTAGAGCGCAACGGCATGTTCGTTGGAGACGGCGGCGCGAGCGGCGCGCGCGATCTCCTCCAGCTGGGCCGGCGCATCGGCGGCGTGACGGTATTGCTCGGCGACGACGACCAGCGCCTCGCCCCCATCGGTCGGCACCGAGAACGCGGCGAGGCGACGCTGGGCGATCGCGTCGTGCGCCTGCTCGACGGAGTGCTCGATGTCGTGCGGGTAGATGTTGCGCCCGTCAACGATGATGAGGTCTTTGATCCGGCCGGTGACGAACAGCCGGCCGTCGATCATCACGCCGAGATCTTCGGTGCGCAGCCACCCGTGGGCCGGCAGCTCGCCGGCCCGTTCGAGCGTCGCGCCGAACAGCGCGGCCGTTTCGCACGGTTTCTGCCAGTAGCCCTGGCCGATGTTCTCGCCGTGCGCCCAGATCTCGCCGACCTCGCCGTCCGGCAGTCGCTCGCAGCTCTGCGGATCGACGATCGCGACCTCCTGCTGTGCGGCGCGCCCGGAGCTGACGAGCGGCACGGCGTGCGCACCCTCCGGCAGTTCGGTGGTCGCGATCCCGCGTTGCAGTGCGGCCCCATCGACATCGAGGATCGTCGGCGCTTCGCCGGGCGGCGTGACCGACACCAGCACCGTCGCTTCGGCCAGGCCGTACGTCGGACGCAGCGCCGTGCGCCGTACGCCCTGCGGCGCGAAGGCCTGCTCGAAGGCGTCGAGCGTCGACGGGAGGATCGGTTCGGCGCCGTTGGCCCACGCGACGACCTCGTGGAGATCGAGTGCGTGACGGTCGTCGGGCTTGACCCGCTTGACGACGTAGTCGTACGCGAAGTTCGGAGCTGCCGTGATGACCTGCGGCCGGCCTGAGCAGGCCTGGAGCCAGCGCAGCGGTTTGAGGATGAAGGCCACCGGGTCGAGCAGCACCGAATGCGCGCCGCCGACGACCGGCCCGGCGGCACCGAGCAGCAGCCCCATGTCGTGAAACAGCGGCAGCCAGCTCACGCAAGTGACCTCCGGCGTTTGCAGCGCGTGCCCACGAATGAGCTGCCACACGTTGGCCATCAGGTTGCGGTGCGTCAGCGCCACTCCGGCCGGCGCGCGCGTCGATCCAGAGGTGTATTGCAGGTACGCGACATCATCGAGCGCCAGCTCCGGCGCTCGGTAGTCGTCGGCGAGCGCCTGCTCGTCGCCGAGTTCGTCGACGCAGATGATCTGAGGGTCGCCCACTTCACCGTGCGCCCCGCAGAAGTCGCGCACGAGGTCGGCTTTGGCAGAGGTCGTGAGGATCGCGGCCGGCCGGCAGTCGGCGACGACCGCCTGGAGGCGTTCCCCATGACCCGGCAGATCGGGCGCGTAGAGCGGCACGTTGATCGCATGCGAACGCAACGCACCGACGAAGGCGGCAACGTAGTCGGCCCCTTGCGGGGCGAGCAGCGCGACGCGGTCCCCAGGCCGGGTCAGCTCGGCGATGCGCGCGGCGACCGCGCGGGTGCGCAAGTCCAGTTCAGCATAGGTGACGACATGCTCGATGCCTTGGCGCTGTTCGAAGTAGTCGACGAAGGTAATGGCCGGCTTGTGCGGCTGGGCGCGTGCCCAGTGCTCAACGTAGTCCCCGGTGAACGCTTCGGTCGTGCCCGGCTCCAGCGTGCCGTAGGGGAGACGAGTGGGACGAGACTGCGTGGCACTCATGCGGGTTCCGGGGTGGGCAGTGGAGAACGGGGGATGACGACCGCAGGGAACCTTCGTTGCAAGGCGACTGGGCGGGGGACGGTGACGGCCGCCCCCGCACACGCGATGCGGGGCTCCTTTGGGGGGAGTCGGAGATGCCCGTGGACCACATCTCCGAGATATGGGACACACAGGATCATACGAGGTGGGCGGTCGAAGGCAAGCCCACCGGAGCATCGTTCCGCAGATCACCAGCGACACGCTACGACCACCTGGTACTGACGGGGACACGCGATCTTCCGGGCATTCTGGACCAACGCCAACGCGATCGACCGCGAACGAACCCAGTTTCCGGGGCGATGGCGTGAACCTGCATCGCACGCTCGCGACCGCCCGCGTGGTCAGCGCGGCGCGCCGGTCACCCGTGGCCCCGAATTGAGCATTGCTCAAGTAGCGGCACCGTCCCCCACGGCTGGCAGCATCAGCAGGCGATGGCACACAACGAACCGCTCAGCGGCTCCGAGCGGGATCTGCTTCGTCTGGCAGTCCGCGACGCTCCCGACGAGTTCCTGATGGCGCTACAAGCGATGGCCAAGCAGCGCCTCCATGAGCAGGTCGGGCTGCTGGTCAACGGGATGATCGTGGTCGGTGAACTTGACGATCCGGAGGTGCTCGCCTCGTTGATGCAGGTGCGGCGCGGCGCGCAGATCGAGCGTGCCGAGCGCCCCGACGGCTTGACCGACTCCGAATGGGACGAGCTGGCACAGGAGTGGATCTCCGAGCCGGTGCGGATGATTGACGAGCTGCGAGCACGCGAAGCGGCGCTCGACGAAGCGCTCGAGCCGTATCTCAGCGGCGAGGGCGACGAGGGCACGCGGTCGCGTGAAATCCCGGGCGAACTTGAACGCCAACTCGAAGGGTTCCGCACCTCGTCGCACATCACGTTGACGAACGCGACGATCACTGCGGCCGGCGTGGCGGCAACCACCTCGGTGCCGGTGATGCGCATCGCGATCCGGCAGGTTGCGGGCTGGTGGCTCGCCCCACTCAACGAAGACGGCACCACGTCGATCAGCTTGTGGGGCGGCGAACCGCGGATCTTCGGCGACGGCGAATAGGCGCGCCGTTCGTGGTCGGCCGTCGTGGAGTCGCGCCGATCGCCGCGTTGCACGCCGCAGCGCATCGGATACCGGTCGAGCGTGGCGGCGGCAAAGCTCAGCCGCTGCGCGCCGCAGCCGACTACCGGGGCATGCACGCGCCCGACGGTTCCCTCCCAGTGGCGTTCGCCGCCGTGCTGCTGTGCGTCAGCTGGGCGCTGTGGAAACGCCAGATCGCACTGGCGATCTTCGTGGTCTGCGGGGCCTATGCACTCGGGCAAACCGGCGTGTACCGGCTGCCGGTCCCGGTCACCATCGATCAGCAGTTCCGCGCGGCGCGCGACGCCGTGCTCGGCAAGCAGCACGAGTTGGTCTGCGACTCCGGGGGACTTGCGGGGCTGGGCAACACGACGACCGAGCAGGACCGCAAATCCGCGCAAGAGCGCCAGCAGCGCTGCGGCGATCTCGTGCCGGACGCGCCGAACGTCGACACTCGGTAAACGGGGTAAACGGGTAACCACGACGCGCGGGCAGTCAAGTCGGGTTTCGTGGTGTAACTCGGCAGGGGCGTTCACGCGATGCTGCGTGCCGTCGGCTCTGGCGGCTGCACGAGTTTGCGCATCACCAGCCGATGGATCACGCGCACCGCAAGACCCCAGCGGCGGGGCACCGCTTCTCTGCCGCGCGCTGACGCCTCGGCGCGGTCAAGCAGATCCTCGATCAAGGCATCGTGCATCGGCCGGATCGCGAGCGGCCAGGCAAGTTTGCCGCTACCCACAAGCCTGCCAGTGATCACGTGGCGCATCACGCACGTCCCGGACTGCTCGCCCGGCACGACCTCCAGCGTGTGCGTGCCGTCGAGCCGCCCGCCGCGCTCGAACGTGAACTCAACCCGGCGGCCCGGCGTGTACGCAGTCACGCAGTAGCGCACGTCGGCATGCCCACCGTGAGCGCCGACGCTCAGCGCGCGGTCGAGGACCATCGCCGGCCAGCGATCGACCGGCCACAGCGGGCTCGCCTCCCCGGCGATCTGACCGAGCAGCGCACCAGCCTGCTCGGCACTACATGGGAGGGATCGGCTGTGGATGTTGCACACCATGATCGAACGTTTCCGTACTGTTGCGTATGGTTCGTTCCATACGCTAGCGTATGGCCGGTGGACAGGCAAGAGCTCCCGCAGCGGAGGCCGCCCGGCGGTGGGCCGGATCGAGCCGGCTCGCAGCCGTCGCGCCCGCGTCGCCGCTCCCGCGAAAGCTGGATCGAGCTGGCGTTGACTGCGCTCGCAGCGGACGGGCTCGCAGCGGTCGCGATCGAACCGCTTGCCAAGCGCGGTGGAGCGACGAAGGGCAGCCTCTACTGGCATTTCGAGAGCCGCGAGGCGCTACTACAGGCCACGCTCGATCACTGGGAGCAGGAGCGCACCGGCGCACTGATCGACTACGCAATGCGATTTACCACGCCGCGCCAGCGTCTTGAGAAGCTGCTGGAGGCGGTCTTCTTCCCGGCAGCCGGCGAGCAGATCGAGCCCGCACTCGCAGCTGCCAGTGACGATCCGCTCGTCGCTGCCGCGCTGGCGCGGACTGCCGGGCGGCGCGTCGGCTTCCTCGCCTCCCAATACGAGCAGCTGGGCTTCGTGCCAGCAGAGGCCCGCGTGCGAGCGGTCAGCACCTACGCACTCTTCCTCGGCCAGGCGCAGCTCTTGCGGTGGGCACGGCCGCTCACCACGTCGGCTGAGGACGACGCCGATGCGCGGGCGGCGCACCTCGCCGATGTCGTCGAGATGTGCCTCGCGCAACCGCCGCGCGGGTAGCGCGTGGTCGCGGCTCGCGCGCAGCCGATTTCGGGAGTCAAGCCGGTAGCGTGAGGGCCGTGGTTGACGAGGTTGCGATCCGTGGCGAGATGATCCGGCTCGGGCAGTTGCTCAAACTGACCGGGCTCGCGGAGGATGGAGCGCACGCCAAGGAGCTGCTGGCCGGCGAGCAGGTGCGCGTCAACGGTCAGCCGGATGCGCGTCGCGGCCGGCAACTGGTGCCGGGCGACCGCGTCCACATCGGCGGCCGCACGATCGTGATCACCAGCGACCGGTAGATGGCGATGACCGCCGGTCCGTCGTCCGCGCCGCTGCGCGAGGCCGCGACGCTGATGGCGGTCCGCGACGGCGACGGGTTGGAAGTGTGCCTGCTGCGCCGCAACGAGCATTCCGGGTGGGTTGCGGGCCTCGCGCTCTTTCCGGGCGGCGCCGTCGAACACCGCGACGGCGCGGCGCCGCTGCTGGCGCGGTGCACGT
>JASGGQ010000076.1:0-13352 GCA_047604965.1 Patulibacter sp.
TGCTGCTCGACGAGCCAACAACCTATCTCGTCCTACGCCATCAACTCGACGTGTTGCGGCTCCTGCGCACGCTCAACGAGCAGGCCGGGCAGACGATCGTGATGGTGCTCCACGATCTCAATCAGGCGGCGCGTTTTGCCGACCTGATCGTCGGCGTCAAAGATGGCCGCGTCCATGGTGCTGGTGCGCCGCGAGAGGTGCTCGACGCGCCCTTCGTCGAAGCGGTGCTCGATGTCGCATCGGTCGTGATTCCCGATCCGGTGACCGGGACGCCGCTGGCGGTGCCGCGATGACCACCCACCAGCGTTTCGCGGCGGACACCGACGCCGCATCCACCGGGAACACCGCCGCCGATGCTGTGGCGAGCAGGCCCGAGAGCACCACCAAGCTCGACCGCGCCGCGATCCTCGATCGCCAGCGGGCGCGCGAGTCGGGCGCCCGCACCTACGCCCGCTGGCTCGACATCGTTCCCGTGCACGCCAACGGGATGGTGCTCGAAGCCGCAGATGGCCGTCATTACCTCGACGCGCTCAGTGGGGCCGGGGCGCTGGCGCTTGGCCACAACCATCCGGCGCAGCGCGCGGCGATCCAGCGCACGCTGGAGCTTGGCCGGCCGATGCAGCTACTCGATGCCGCATCGCCGGAACGCGACGCTTTCACCACCGCGCTCTTTGCAACGCTGCCGGACGGCCTACTCGCGCGCGAGCCGCGCGTGCAGTTTTGTGGGCCGTCCGGCGCCGACGCGATCGAAGCGGCGATCAAGCTCGCGCAGACGGCGACCGGCCGACGCGGCGTACTCGCCTGTACCGGCGGGTATCACGGCATGACCTTCGCGGCGTTGCAAGCGTCCGGCTCCGTCGCGCCTGGGCTGCCGATCTCCGGCGGCGGCTTGCAGCTCACCCGCATCCCCTTCCCGGCACCGTACCGTTGCCCGTTCGGCACCGGCGACGACGGCACGCTCGCGGCCGCGTTCCTGGAGCGGCTGCTCGACGACCGCTCCGGCGGCGTTGAGCCACCGGCGCTGTTGCTCGTCGAGCCGGTGCAGGGCGAAGGCGGCATCCACCCGGCGCCCCACCGGTGGCTGCGCGAGCTGCGGCGGATCACCGAGCAGCGCGGCATCTTGCTGGTCGTCGATGAGGTGCAGTGCGGCGCCGGGCGGTGCGGCTCGCTGTGGGCGCACGAGCAGGCGGGAATCGTGCCCGATGCGATGGTGATCGCCAAAGCGGTCGGTGGTGGCCTGCCGCTCGCAGCGGTCATCTACGCCGGGGAGTACGACCGCTGGGCGCCGGGTGCGCACGCCGGCACCTTCCGTGGCACGACGATGGCGCTCGCGGCCGGTGCGGCGACGCTCGATGTCATTCGTCAGCAGCGACTGGCGGTGCGGGCGGCGCAGGGTGGCGCACTGTTGCTCGACGAGCTACGCGCGGCGACGGCCGGCACGGCGGGGGTCGGCGAGATCCGTGGGCGCGGGCTGATGGTCGGTGTGGAGCTGGTCGACGGCGCCGCCAGACCGGACGCGCTTGGCAGCTTCCCGGCTTCCCCGGCGCTCGCTGCGGCGGTGCGGGCCGGCTGCTTGGAGCGCGGCTTGATCGCCGAGCTGGGCGGCCGCGACGACACGGTGCTGCGCCTCCTACCGCCGTTGAATGCGACCGACGACCAGCTGCGCGCCGTCGCGAGGATCGTTGGCGAGGCGGTCAGCGCGGCCGGCGATCGGTCAGGCTGAGGCCGATGGTCGTTCCTGGCGATGACCGGGTGACGCTGGCCGGTGGCGCGCAGCCAACCCCGGCGTTCGCCGACGACCCGCCACGGCTGGCGTCGCTGCTGTCGCTGGCGGTCGCCGCGCTCGATGCCGGTCGACGTGCTCGCGGTGGCCCCGTTCCTGCCGGCGCGCCGGGCCAACCGCACGCCGCGCTGCGAGCGCTCGCCGGCGACACGCTGCCCCAGCACGGCAGCGGCGAGGAGGCGGCACTGCATGCGCTCACCCAGCTGCTCGCCGAAGGCCACGCCGATCCCACCGAACCGGCGTGCGCGGCGCATCTGCACTGCCCGCCGCTCGCGGTCGCGGTCGCCGCCGACGCCGCCGTCTCGGCACTGAACCCGTCGCTGGATTCGTGGGATCAAGGTCCGTCGTCGGCTGCCGCTGAGGAGTTGCTGCTGCGCTGGCTCGCGGAGCTGGCCGGCTTCGACGTGGCGCGGGCCGGCGGCACACTCACCACCGGCGCGTCGGCGTCGACGCTGACCGCGCTGCTGCTCGCCCGCGACGGGTTCGCGTCCGGCCGGCCGCTGCGCATCGCCTGTTCGGAGCACGCACATTTCTCGGTGCAGCGTGCCGCCCAGATCCTCGGCCTCGGCGAGCAGGCGGTCGACGTCGTTCCCTGCGACGAGCAGGGCCGCCTTGCGCCCGAGGCACTTGCCGCGCTCGCCGAGGCTGACCGCCGTCCCCGGGATGCTGCCGGCGTCCGGCGGCCGGGCCGCGAGGCAGCCGGTGCGCGCGTGCAGCCAGCGCGGGTCGTCGTCGCGACGGCCGGGACGACCGATCTCGGCGCGATCGATCCGCTGCCGGCGATCGCCGATCTCGCCGAGCAGCATCGTTGGTGGCTGCATGTCGACGCGGCGTACGGCGGCGGCGCGTTGTGGTCGCGGGTACTGCGTCCGCTGCTGCGTGGCCTCGATCGTGCAACCTCGGTCGCACTCGACGCGCACAAGCTGGGCTGGCAGCCGGCGGCGTGCGGCGTGCTGCTCCTCGCCGACCGCAGCGCGATGGCGCCGCTGGCGCGCGAGGTCGCGTATCTCAACGCGGCCGACGACGACGCCGCCGGCTACGAGGATCGGCTCGGTCGTTCGCTGCGCACCACGCGGCGCCCAGACGCATTCAAGCTACTGGTGACGATCCATGCACTCGGCGTGGGCGGGCTCGGGCTGCTCGTCGACCGTTGCCACGAACTGGCGCGCTGCGTGTACGACACCGCCGCCGCCGAGCCGTCGCTGGAGGTCTTCGGCCCGCCAACGCTCACGACGGTGCTGCTGCGGCCACGGCTCGACGACCCGGTCGCACGCGACGAGCGTTGCGCGACGATCCGCCGGCGACTGCTGGCGAGCGGGACGGCCGTCGTCGGGCGCACGGAGCTGCCGGGCGACGGCCCGGGGCGACGCTGGCTGAAGCTCACGCTGCTGCATCCCGGCGCCACCGTCGCCGACGCGCAGCAGCTCATCAGCGAGATCGCGCGCAGCAACCGGTAAGCGCCCCGGCTGCGGACCGGCACTGCGGGAGCCGGCGCTGGAGGCGCTGCGGGCCCGCGCTGGAGGCAGCCGTGCGGACCGTGCGCATGTGATTTCACACCCGCGACGGCGAGAAGGTGTCGCAGTCGGCCGGCTGGCCGGATTTGTACCCGGTCTCGAACCACTGTTGGCGTTGGGCGCTGGTGCCGTGCGTGAAGGTGTCCGGCTTGACGCTGCCGGAGCGCGATTGGAGGCGGTCGTCGCCGACGGACTGCGCGGCCCCGAGCGCCTCTTGCAGGTCGCCGCTCTCCAGTTGCCCGTAGCCGTACGCGGCGTGCGCCCACACTCCGGCGTAGCAGTCGGCTTGCAGCTCGGTGCGAACGGAAAGTCCTTGCGCGCCGCTCGCGGCCGACCGGTCGTTCCGTTCGAGTTCGTTGACCTTGTCAAAGGTGCCGGAGAGATTCTGGACGTGGTGGCCGAGTTCGTGCGCGATCACGTACGCCCAGGCGAAGTCGCCGGTCGCGCCGAGTTGCTCTCGCATGTCGCCGTAGAAGCTCATGTCGAGATAGACCCGCTCGTCTCCCGGGCAGTAGAACGGGCCGACGGCGCTCGTCGCGTTGCCGCAACCACCGGTCGACACCGAGCCGCTGTATCGGACGATCTTTGCGCGGCGGTACGTCTGGTCGGACTGCTTGAAGAGGTCGGTCCAAACATCCTGGACGTCGGCGGCAACCCGGCCGCTGAACTGTGCCAGTGAGTCGTCCTCTTTGGACGACGGCACCGATCCGCTACCAGACATCGCGGCCGTCGATGGATCAAAGCCGGCCGGCACTTCGAATTTTCCGCCGCTCAGCAGCTGGAGGGCAAGGAACACGAGCAGCCCGGTGATCGTGACGCCGCCGCCGACTCCGGCACGGCTGAGGCCACCGCCGGCGCCGCGCGCATCGATCATGTCGCCGGCATCGTCGGTCCTGCGCGTCTTCATCTGCGCGGAACGGTACCGCCCACGCCGCGCCGGCGCACGCCGCCCCTCCCCGGCGCGGGACTCCAGCAGACGCACACCGCTCCCACGCTCCGCGTCACACCGCGCCTCGCAACGACACCGGGGTGCCGGCCGCATCAGCTGCGACCGGCACCCCGATGGATCTTGCGCCCGTACCGCAAACCCGACGACGCACTCCGCGCCACCGGAAGCAGAGCGGCGGGCGTTAGCGGATGCGGATGCCGGAGATCGCGCGCGAGATGACCAGCTTCTGGATCTCCGAGGTGCCCTCGAAGATCTCGTAGATGCGCGAGTCGCGGTGGAAGCGCTCGACCGGGTACTCGCGGGTGTAGCCGTTCCCGCCGAGGATCTGGATCGCCTCGCCGGACGCCCAGGTCGCGACCTGGCCGGCCTTGAGCTTCGCCATCGAACCTTCGGCGTTGGCGAACTTCGGCGTCTCACCACGGAAGATGCCGGCGCCCATCCAGGCGGCGCGCCAGACCAGCAGGCGAGCGGCGTCGATCTCCATCTTCATCTCGGCGAGCTTGAACGCGATCGCCTGGTTGTCGATGATCGGACGGCCGAACTGCTCGCGGTTCTTCGCGTACTCCAGCGCGTAGTCGTACGACGCGCGCGCGATACCGAGCGCCTGCGCGCCGACGGTGGGGCGGGAAGCTTCGAAGGTCGCCATCGAAGCGTTGCCCTTCGACTTGGTGCCCTCCTTCGCCCGCGCGATGCGGGCGTCGAGCTTCTCTTTGCCACCGAGCAGGTAGCGGCCGGGAACGCGCGCGTCGTCGAGGTTGACATCGGCGGTGTGCGAGGCACGCAGGCCGTGCTTCTTGACCTTTGCGCCTTGGCTGATGCCGGCAATCTCGCTCTTGGGCACGACGAACGCCGCGTGCCCGCGGGCCTTGAGGCTCGGGTCGACGGTCGCGATCACGACGTGGATGTCGGCGATGCCGCCGTTCGTCGCCCACGCCTTGGAGCCGTTGAGGATCCAGTCGCCGGTCGCCTCGTCGTACTTGGCGGTGGTGCGGATCGCCGAAACGTCGGAACCGGAGCCCGGCTCGGAGGAGCAGAAGGAGGCGACCTTGATGTCGTCCTTGGTGCCGAAGCAGCGCGGTACGAACTCGCCGATCTGGTCGCCGGTGCCCTGACCCATGATCGCGGCGACGGCGAGCGTCGTGCCCATGATCGCCATGCCGATGCCGGCGTCGCCCCAGAAGAGCTCCTCCTGCACGACGGGGAGCGTCAGGCCGGTCGGGTCGGCCCAGATCTGCGCGAGCCCTTCCAGCGAGTAGAGATCGATGTTCGCGGCCTCCTGGATGATCGGCCAGGGGGTCTCTTCACGCTCGTCCCACTCGTGCGCTGCGGGGCGGACGGTGTTCTCGGCGAAATCGTGGATCCACTCCTTGATGGCGAGCTGATCCTCGTTGAGCTCGAAACCGATTTCGGTCTTCGTCTCGGTCGCTTCAGTAGTGCTCATGATCCTCGGCGGAAGTCAAAGGCTTGGCAGGTGCCGCCACGCGAAGCCGGCGGCGCCTGCGGAGTGTAACCGACGGTTACACCGCGCGTCTAGTCGTGTGTCGCGTGTGGTTAAGTTTGAGGCGATGTCCGTCGGTACGCGCCAGTCGACCGTCCGCCGTGAGCGGCGCCGGGAGATCATCGACGCGACCCGCGCGCTGCTCGATAAGCAAGGCGTCCAGGATGCGCCAATCGACCAGATCGCGCGCGCCGCCGGCGTCAACAAAGCGCAGATCTACCGCTACTTCGAGAGCAAGGATGAGCTGCTTGCGTTGACGCTGGAGCGCTACCTGGAGGAGCTTGACGAGCTGCTCGGCAAGGCGGCACGCGAGGAAGATCCGGTGCAACGGCTCGACCAGTTGACGAAGACGCTGATCGACTACACGACCGACCATCCGGCGTTTCTGGATTGCACCTTCGCGCTGCTCCGCCAGCCGGCCGGTGAGCTGACGGCCGGTCTCAGCGAAGGGTCGATGTTCCGGCTCGGCCGGGCGCTGGGCCGCAGCGTCGACCATCTCGCGCAGGTGCTGCGCGACGGCCACGACAAGGGCGTATTCGTGGCGAACGACCCGGAGATGCTCGCGAATCTGCTGTGCGCGCAGGCACTCGGGATCATGCAGTTGATGCGCGTCGGTGCCGGCGTGCGGATGACCGGCGGCGGCTTCCCGGAGATCTTCCCGCTCGACCGCGACACGCTGCGCGAGGCGTGCCGCAACGGCGTGCTGGCAAGCGTCGCCGCCGGGCGTGCGAGCCGCCCGCATCGCGCCTAACACGCCCCGGTACTGCCAATCAACCGCCAATCCACCGTCAATCAATCGCGAACGAGAGCCACATGAGCCGTTGGACAGCCGACGATATCCCCGATCAATCGGGCCGGCGCGTGGTGATCACCGGCGCGAACTCGGGGCTCGGTCTTGAGAGCGCGACGCAGCTCGCGCGGCGTGGCGCCGAGGTGATCTTGGCGTGCCGCGATCCGGCCCGGGGTGCTGCGGCGCTCGCGACGGTGCGGGCGGCGGCGACCGGCGTCGCTCCGTCGCTGATCGCGCTCGATTTGGCCGACCTTGAGAGCGTCGCGGCTGCGGCGTCGGAGATTGCCTCGCGTTGGCCGTCGATCGACGTGCTGATGAACAATGCCGGGCTGATGGCGATTCCCGAGCGCCAAACGACGGCGCAGGGCTATGAGATGCAGTTCGGGGTCAACGTGCTGGCGCACACTGCGTTGACCCTGCGGCTGCTGCCGTCGTTGTTGGCGGCGCCGGCTCCACGGGTCGTCGCGCTCGGTTCGATCATGCACCTGTTTGGCACGATCAACTTCGATGATCTGATGTTCGAGCGACGCTACTCGGCGTGGCCGGTGTATTCGCAGAGCAAGCTCGCGAACGTCATGTTCGCGCTCGAACTCGACCGCCGCGCGAAGGCGGCGGGGCTGCCGCTCCGGGCGATCGCCGCACATCCGGGGTATAGCGCGACGCAGCTCCAATCGACTGGACCGCTCGACGGCGGTCGGCCGCTCGCGCGGATCAGCGGGCGGATCGGTGCGCTCGCGACGCCGCTGATCGGGCAGCCGGCGCGGATGGGTGCGCTGGGGCAGTTGCGTGCGGCGACCGACCGGTCGCTGCGCGGCGGCGAATATGTGGGGCCGACTTCGTGGGCGCAGCTGCGCGGCTACCCGGTCGTGTTCGCCCCGTCCAGGCGGGCCCGCGACGTGCCGGCTGCCGCGCGCCTGTGGGAGCACCAGGAGCAGCTGCTCGGTTTGACCTTCGCCGGCCAGCTGTAACGCAGGTCGTTCAACATGCGCTGCGCGATGTTATTCGGCGTCGTGATGTGAGCGGCGCGCGTGCCAGTCGGAGAGTCGGCGTCCGATTTCGGGCGGCAAACTCGCGGCGAGCGTGTGCGCTTCGTCGTCGGCGAGCACGTCCATGCCGAGGACCTCTGCGGCGAGCCGGCGGGTCGCGCGCAGCCGCGTGTTGAGCACCAGGGCGGCGCTGGTGCCGTCGGCGGTCAGCGCAAGCGGGTGGCGTTCGACGAGCCCGAGCCGTTCGAGCCGGCCAATCATTTCGTGTGCTGATGGCGTGCTGACACCGAGCCGGCGCGCGACGGCGGTGACCGTCAGGCGCGGTTGATCGCGGCTGACTTCAAAGATCGCGAGCAGGTAGCGCGCGACCGAACCGGTCGTGGGAACGCAGGGATGCGGCGCGTCGCCGGATGCGTCTGGCGGAGAGAAAGGCACGAGTTGTTGGGGTGACGGCCTGAAGGCGTGGCCGAGGGTCGCGGTGAGCATACCCCGTCGCATCCGCGTAGAACGCTGATTCCGCCCCACGCCGCCCCGCGCCCGAGCGTTCGCGATGTGGCGCGCGGCCGTGGAACGACCACGGCGCCGCCGCCCGAGCAGGACGACGGCGCCGTGGCGAAAGCTCGGCGGGCGAGCGCAGCGGCGTGTACGCCTGTCTAGCGCGCGTACTTTTCGATCACGAGCTGCTCGGTGACCGGCGTGGCGATCTCCGAGCGGACGGGGACGCGCAGCACGGTGCCGGAGAGGCCGTCATGGTCGGCAAGCAGCCAGGCTGGAACGCGGCCGACATCGGCGGCGGCTTGGCGGGCGAGCGGTTCGATCGGCGCGTCGGCCTTGATCGAGACGGTCTGCTCGGGTTTGATGCGGGCCGAGGCGATGTCGACGCGCTTGCCGTCGACCAGCACGTGGCCGTGGCCGACGAACTGGCGTGCTTGCGCACGGGTCGCAGCGAGGCCGAGGCGGTAGACAACGTTGTCGAGGCGCAGTTCGAGGTACTGCAAGAGCGCTTCACCGGCGGTCACGTCACGGCGGCGCGTGGCGGCGGCGATGTACCGGCGGAACTGCTTTTCGCGAACGCCGTAGGTGATTTTCAGCTTTTGGCTTTCGCGCAGCTGGACGGCGTACACGCTCGTCTTGTTCCGGCGGCGCATGCCGTGCTGGCCGGGTGGGACGGGGCCGCGGCGTTCGAGCGAGGTTTTGCGGGCGAGACGACGCTGGCCTTTGAGGCCGAGATCGACGCCTTCGCGGCGTTCAAGCTTTTCGACTGGTCCGGTGTATCGGCCCATGGGTCGTTCTCCTTGGCCGGCAGTCGGGCCGGCATTCCGTGCCCACCGGCCATGGGTGGGCGTCACTACTCGTGCTCACGCGCCGGTTGGATGACTCCGGTCGACGCGCGGTGAACCGCGAACACTAGCGCAGCCCGCGCTCAGCTGCCCGCAGCGTTTGCAACCTCCCGATGCATGTCAGTTAGAGTCAGCGCATGGTCGCGTTTACCGAGGATGTACTCAAGCGGCTCGAGAACGAGGACTTCGGTCCGTCTACGTTGAACGGCCAATCCCCGTTGCCGATTCAGCATGTGCGCCTGTTTCCCGGCGAGGAACACGACGGCATTCAGGACGTGCGGGTCGTCGTGGTGCTGGATGTCAGCGAAGATGACGGCTGGGAACCAGCGGCTGGAGCAGAGCTTCGGCACGCGGTGCGGCAGCGCGTCTCGGAAAAGCTGGCGGAGGAGAATCCGCATGCCCTCTTCTTCGTGACCGCCCAGTTGCAAGCTCGAGAGAACTCAGCGGCTGACGCCACGTGAGTCCTCCCCGCGACCATCTCGAACCGCAACGTCTGCTCGAGCATGCGAAGCGGCTATTGGACGACCGGGGAGATCGGGGACGTCCTTTCGACATCGATCTTCGGCGAGCTGTCTCTGCTGCGTACTACGCGCTCTTTCACCAGCTCACCGCCTCCACTGCCACGCAGGTGTTCGGCGATCTAGACGCGGCGCGCGGCTACGTAGTGCGTTGGCTGAACCATGGCGATGTCGCGCAGGCGGCGCGCCTCGTGAGTACGTTTTCCTCGCGAAGCGAACTCGATCCCCGGTGGCAGGCGGAGAAACGCGCCATGTGGCACCTCGTGCATAGCGCACCGCCTACGAGCGAGTTGCTGTCGGTCTGCGAGACGTTCGTGGATCTCCAGCAGCGCCGCCACGATGCCGACTACGACCGCGCCCGGCGGGTCAGTAAGCCCGATGCGACGCAGGCAATCGCTGATGCCGAGCAGGCCCTCCAGAGCATTCAGACGCTTGTTGACACCTCCGATCCTGCGTGGTCTGTCTTTCTCGGTCTTATTGCTTTCTCAGCGAACCGTGTCCCACGGCCGTAGCTGGGTGTCAACGACTCAGTCCGTGCCAAGAGGCGCGCGCCCGCCGGGAAGTGCGGGCACATCCGCCATGATGCGGTCGATCTGCGCACGCTCCAGCACTTCGTGTTCGAGCAGTTCGGCGGCCAGCGCGTCGAGCTGGGTGCGGTGAGTCGTGAGGGTCAGGCGTGCTTACCGGACCGTGCCTTCGGTGACTTCGCGGGGCTGGAGTCGCGTCGCCGGATGCGGCGTCCCGCCGGGGCGCGTGTGGCATCGACCAGTTCAAGGTCGGTGCCCTCGATAACCTCTGTGAGGAATCTACTGAAGCAGCCGTCCTTGCCGTAGTGCAGCTGGATGTCTGCGCGCGGGATTTTGGCGTAGATGACCGGCGCCACCAAGACCAGCGGAATGCCCTCGGTGGCGAGCATCGTGGCGTGCTCGGCACGGAGCTTCTTGATCCGCTTGCGCCCACGCTTGAGCAGTGTGGCGCGCGTCGGCGCATCGGTATCGCGCTGTTGCACGGCAGCGTCGTTTGGGGGCGGGGCGACCGCGTGATGCTCGTCGCTCGTGGTCGGCGCTGCGAACAGTTCGATGTAGTGGTCGGCTGCGACGCGCAGTCGGTTGCTGGTGCTTCCTGGCCTCGCAGCAACGATGACGGTGCGCCCCAGCGCCCTGAGTTGGGCGGTGAGCACCGCGTATCCGCCATCTCCGCCCACAATCACGAATGTTCGGAGTTGTGTGCGTTCGTAGGCGATCGTAAGCGCGTCGACGATGAGTTCGATGTCGGCGGCGTTCGCGTGGCTGCCGTTCAAGACGTGCCGAAGCACGAATCCTGCGTCGTCGAGCTTGGTGCCGTGCTTCGCCAACACCCCGTGGGACCAGTTGGCGTACACGCGCATGATCGCGTATGCGTCGGCCTTGGGCGCGCCGCCTTGGTCGAGCTGCCCGAATAGGGCGGCGGGGTTGACCGGAGCGGCCCGCTCGTTGAGCCCGTCACGGTATCCGCCCACAAGGTTTTCGTAGTCGATGAGGAGAACGGCCGTGCTCGCGGCCGGTAGTTGTGACATCGGCTCAGGATTTTACGGCGGTGCCAAGGTAGTCGTTGCGCGCGTTCGGACGGCCGCCGGGAAGGGCTGGCACGTCCGCCATGATGCGGTCGATCTGCGCACGCTCCAGCACTTCGTGTTCGAGCAGTTCGGCGGCAAGCGCGTCGAGCTGGGTACGGTGCGTCGTGAGGATCGCCCACGCGATGCGACGAGCCTCGAAGGCCAATTCGCGGCGCTCTTCGTCTCGTACGCGACGGGTGGCATCGCTCGCGAGATGGTGGTCGTCGGCGGCGCGCTGCGCGGTTTCGGCGGTACCCATCGCGTATTCGTAGATCATCGAGTGGGTGATCTCCGAGACCGTTTTGAGGTCGCTGGCGGCGCCGGTCGTGATGCTCCCGAAGACGAGCTGTTCGGCGACGCGACCGCCGAGGCACATCGCCATGTAGTCCACCAGTTCGTCGCGGCTTTTGAGGTAACGGTCCTCCTCGGGGAGGTTGAGCACGTACCCGAGCGCGCGCCCGCGCGGGACGATCGAGATCTTATGCAGGCGATCGACGGTCGGCAGCAGTTCGCTACACAGCGCGTGGCCGGCTTCGTGGTAGGCGACGATCCGCTTTTCGTGGGGTTGCAGCACGCGCCGCGTCTGAACGCCGGCGATGACGCGCTCTAGTGCCCGCGAGAAGTCGTCCTGGGTGATCGCGGTGCCACGCCGCCGCGCGCAGTTGATCGCCGCTTCGTTGCAGATGTTCGCAAGGTCGGCGCCGGTCAGCCCGCTCGTTTGGCGCGCGAGTTCGTGCAGGTCGGTGTCGTCGGCGAGCGGCTTGCCGGCGGTGTGGACGGCGAGGATCGCGGCGCGCCCGGCGACATCTGGGGCGCTGACGAGGATCTGCCGGTCGAAGCGGCCGGGACGCAGCAGCGCCGGGTCGAGGTTCTCCAGCAGGTTGCTGGCGGCGATCACGACGACGTTGTCGCTCGGGTCAAAGCCATCCATTTCGACGAGCAGCTGGTTGAGCGTCTGCTCGCGCTCGCCGCTGCCGCCACTGCCGCCGGCACCGCGCCGGCCGCCGACCGCGTCGATTTCGTCGATGAAGATGATCGCCGGGGCGTTATTGCGGGCTTCGCGGAACAGCCGGCGGATACGGGCCGCGCCGAGACCAGCGAACATCTCCACGAAGCTGCTGGCCGACTGCGAGAAGAACTGTGCGCCAGACTCGTGGGCGACCGCTTTGGCGAGCAGCGTTTTGCCGGTGCCCGGGGGTCCGTGCAGCAGCACGCCGCCGGGGAGTTTGGCGCCAATCTGGTGGAAGCGGCGGGGGTCGCGGAGGAATTCGACGACCTCCATCAGTTCGGCTTTGGCGTCGTCAGCCCCAGCGATTTCGTCCCAGCGAACGGCCTGCTTGGCGGACGGCACGATCTTCTTCGGCGCCGTTTTCGGCATCAGCTTCACCGACCGCCACAGCAGGTACGCGAGCAGGACGTAGAAGCACAGCGCAAAGGTGGTGCTCCAGCGGTCGACGAAGTCGAGCAGTGGCGTGAAGTCGATCAATGCGGCGCGCACTGCTCCGGTGATCGGCAGGAGGCCGCCATTGCCTGAGGGAATGTCTCAACATGGCATGCGCCTGCGAGCGAAACGGGATCCAGTCGCATGCCGCGCAGGTCGAAACAACTCCTCAGCACGCCGGAACGCGTAGGTTCAGCGGCCGCCAGTTCGCCGCGCAATCGCGGGCAGGCCCGCAGCCGGTTAGCTGGCGCGGCGACGGTCTCCGGGATGCCCGTCGGCGCGGGGGGCAAGCGTAAGCCGGCGGCGTTCGATCAGCGGCGGCGCCGGACGGCGCGGGCGGGTGCCTTCGGTGCGGCTGACGCGGCCGAGCGTGTCAGCGATCGCATGGTATGCCTGAGCGCTGGTGGCCATACCGACGTGACTGGCGCGAATCTCAACCGGCCGGTACCCCGGGGCGATGCATGCGCCGGCGCGCACGATGCCGTCACTGCGGGAATAGACGGCGGTGCCGATAACGTCGGCGTCGAGCGGGGCGGCAAGGTCGGGCCAGAACCGTTCGCAACAGGTCGCGGCGGCGTCGAGCAACTCCGGGTGGTCATGCGCGAGGTCGGTGTCTGGCACCGGGTGGCCCGGCGCGCCGATCCAGCAACTGGTGGCGATGTAGCCGCTGCGCGTGTCGCCGAGCCGGCTGAGCCAGGTGAGGTTGCGTCTGAGCAACGGGTGGAAGTCGTCGACGGTCGCGTTGATGGGGCTGCCGAGCGTGGTGACCGACGCGATCAGATCGGGGCGCCGGACGGCGAGCACGTGGGCAAGCATCCCGCCGCGCGACTGGCCGACGACGTGGGCGCGGCGGCCATCGATCGCGACGGCGCGTTCGAGCTTGGCTCACCACCAGGAGTTACCACAATTCAAGGTAGGCTTTTACCGCCAGAATCTGAC
>JASGGQ010000077.1:0-13259 GCA_047604965.1 Patulibacter sp.
CGGTCGACCGCGAGGGGCTGCACCGCAGCAATCTCGCGATCCTCTGCGAGGCGCTCGATCGCGTCAACGGGCCGGGCGTCACGACGCTGTCCGACGGCTTCGCGGTGCCACTGGCCGGCGGCGGCACCAGCGAACCGGTGATCGGCGGCGATCGCAGCTCCGCCGCGATCGCTGCCGCGTCGATCGTCGCGAAGGTCGTGCGCGACGAGCTGATGCGCGGCGCTGCCCATGCGCGCTGGCCGCAGCACCGCTTCGACGAACATGTGGGCTATGCCACGCCAGCGCACCACGTCGCGATCCGCAGCGCCGGCATCACGGCGATCCATCGTCGCTCATTTGCGAGCGTCGCCTACGGCGATGTGCCGACGGCGGAGTAGGCCCGCGAGGCGCTACGGGATCAATGCGGGGGCCTCTCGGTGCCGCCCGATCCAGCAGGTTGGTGCGTGTGGACGACGATGCGTCACCGAATCCTGGGTTCCCGAGCTAGCTGCCGATGTACTCCGCGAGGTGCTGGCCGGTCAGCGTCGAACGGCTCGCGACCAGTTGCGCTGGGGTGCCTTCGAAGACGACCTTGCCGCCGTCGTGGCCCGCGCCAGGGCCGAGGTCGATGATCCAGTCGGCGTGCGCCATCACCGCCTGGTGGTGCTCGATCACGATGACCGACTTGCCGGACTCGACGAGCTTGTCGAGCAGAGCGAGGAGTTGGTCGACGTCGGCGAGGTGTAGGCCGGTCGTCGGCTCGTCGAGGACGTAGGTCCCGCCGTCCTGCGCCATGTGGACAGCGAGCTTGAGACGCTGGCGCTCGCCGCCGGAGAGCGTCGTGAGCTGCTGGCCGATCGTGAGGTAGCCCAGACCGACGTCGCTGAGCCGCCGGAGGATCTTCGTTGCGGCCGGCACCTTCGCGTCGCCCTCGGAGAAGAACGGCAGCGCTTCGTCGACCGGCATCGCGAGGACTTCGCTGATGTCCTTGCCGCCGAGCTTGTGCTCGAGCACCGACGCCTCGAAGCGCCGGCCCTCGCACACCTCGCACGGCGTGGCGACGCCGGCCATCATCACGAGGTCGGTGTAGATCACGCCGGCACCGTTGCAGGCCGCGCAGGCGCCTTCGGAGTTTGGCGAGAACAGGGCCGGCTTGACGCCGCTGGCTTTGGCGAACGCCTTGCGGATCGGATCGAGCAGGCCGGTGTACGTTGCCGGGTTGCTGCGACGCGAGCCTTTGATCGCTCCTTGGTCGATCGTCACTACTCCGTCGAGAGGGGCGACCGAGCCGTGGATCAGCGAGCTCTTGCCGGAGCCCGCTACCCCGGTCACGACGACGAGCACGCCGAGCGGCACGTCGACATCCACATCCCGGAGGTTGTTCGTCGACGCGCCACGGATCTCCAGCTGCCCCGTCGGCTTGCGAAGCGCGCTTTTGAGCTGCGCGCGGTGATCGAGGTGGCGCCCGGTGAGCGTGTCCGCCTCCCGCAGTTCCGCGAAGGAGCCCTCGAAGACGACCGCTCCGCCGCCGCTGCCGGCGCGCGGCCCCATGTCGACGACGTGGTCGGCGATCGCGATCGTCTCCGGCTTGTGTTCGACGACGAGCACGGTGTTCCCCTTGTCTCGCAACCGGAGCAGCAGCGCGTTCATTCGCCGGATGTCGTGGGGGTGCAGCCCGATCGTCGGCTCGTCGAAGACGTAGGTCACGTCGGTCAGTGAGGAGCCGAGGTGGCGGATCATCTTCACGCGCTGCGCCTCGCCGCCGGAGAGCGTGCCGGACGGCCGCTCGAGCGACAGGTACCCGAGGCCAATCTCGACGAACGAGTCGAGCGTCTCGCGTAGCGCCGTAAGTACCGGCGCGACCGACGGCTCGTCGAGCTCCCGCACCCACGCTGCGAGGTCGCTGATCTGCATGCGGCAGGCATCGGCAATGTTGAGGTTGCGGATCTTCGCCGAGCGCGCACCCTCGCTCAGCCGCGTGCCCTCGCAGTCCGGGCAGGTGTCGAAGACAATCGCCCGGTCGACGAAGGCGCGGATATGCGGCTGCATCGATTCGCGGTCCTTCGAGAGCATCGACTTCTGGATCCGCGGGATCAAACCCTCGAAGGTGACGTTGATGCCGTCCACTTTGATCTTGGTCGCCTGCTTGTAGAGCAGCGCGTCGAGCTGCTGATCGGTGAAGTTCTCGATCGGCTTGTTGCCGGGGAAGAAGCCGCTGCCGCTGTAGATCCGCCCGTACCAGCCGTCGACGCTGAAGCCGGGGATCGTCAGCGCGCCTTCCTCGATCGACTTGGTGGCGTCGAACAGTGCGGCGAGGTTGAAGTCCGAGACGCGCCCGGTGCCTTCGCAGCGCGGGCACATACCACCGACGACCTTGAAGGTTTTCCTGACGAGCTTCTCCCTGCCGGCGCGATCGGTCATCATCGCGCCTGCACCGCTCGCCGAGGCAACGTTGAACGAGAATGCCTGCGCCGACCCGACGTACGGCTTGCCGATACGGCTGAAGAGGATTCTCAGCATCGCGTTCGCGTCGGTCGCCGTGCCGACCGTCGACCGGACGTTGCTGGCGAGCCGTTCCTGATCGACGATAATCGCCGTCGTCAGGCCGTCGAGCAGGTCGACGTCCGGGCGCGCCTGAGTGGGCATGAAGCCCTGCACGAAGGTGGAGTACGTCTCGTTGATCATTCGCTGCGACTCGGCAGCGATCGTTCCGAAGACGAGCGAGCTCTTCCCAGAGCCTGAGACGCCGGTGAAGGCGGTCAGCCGCCGTTTGGGTAGCTCGACGCTCACGTCCTTGAGGTTGTTGACCCGCGCGCCCTGCACCCGGATCAGGCCGTGGGAGTCGGCCGGATGCTGACTGCTGTTCATCGGAGGGGCTTTCTCATGCAGGTGGTGCGGTGGGAGGGTGGGAGGTTAGAACGCGCCCTCCAAGTGGTCGAGGCAGAGTAGCCGCCCGGCGCGATCGAGCGTTACGGCGATCACGTCGAACCGCAGCTCCGCGAGGCCGCGCGGCCTGGACGGGGTTTCGCTGAGCCACGCCGCCGCGAGCCGGCGGACCTGCCGCGTCTTGCGGTGGTCGACCGCGTCGAGCGCGGTGCCGGCCCCACCGGCAACGCGGCGCGTCTTGACCTCGACGAAGACCAGCTCGCCGGGGCGGCAGGCGATCACGTCGATCTCCCCGAATCGCGTTCGCGCATTGCGCTCGACGATGGCGTAGCCGCGCCGCTGGAGGTGAGTGGCGGCGAGATCTTCGCCGCTGCGGGCGAGGGTCGGCCGGTCAATGGGGGAGGTCATGGTGGTGACCGTACGCCGCCGCTGCCGCCACGAACGGTGGCGTGTGTGAATCGTTGCGAATCGTGCGCAAAGTCGATGCAAATGGCGCGCAACACGTAACATTTACCTGCGTAGCTTGCCGTTTGTGCTCGCCCGATCTACCACCTTCACGCTCGATGTGCTCGACGCCGTCGCGGTTCGCGTTGAGGCCGACGTACGGCCGGGACTCCCCGGTCTGACGGTCGTCGGCCTTGGCGATACCGCCGTGCGAGAAGCACGGGAGCGCGTCCAAAGCGCGATCGCCAACACCGGGTTGCGGCTCCCCCAGCGCCGGATGGTCGTGCATCTCGCTCCCGCGTGGCTGCGCAAGCGAGGCTCGGCGTTCGATCTGGCGATCGCTTGCGCGCTGCTGGCGGCATCCGGCCAAGTCGAAGCGGCCACGCTCGATGGCGTCGGACTGGTCGGCGAACTCTCGCTGGCCGGTGAGTTGCGGCCGGTTGCCGGAATCGTGGCGATGGCGCTCGCGGCGCGCGAAGCGGGACTCACCCGGCTGCTGGTGCCGGCCGACTCCGCGCGGGCGGCGGCGCTCGTCGGTGGCCTCGCGGTCGTGCCGGTCGCTACGCTCGGCGAAGCGCTGGAACTGCTGGCGGGACGGCGAGCAGTCGCGCCGGTGTTGCCGGCGCCCGCCGACGAATGCGGCGCAGCGATGCCTGAATTGGCCGACGTGCGCGGGCAAGCCGACGCGGTGCGCGCGCTGGAAGTCGCGGCGGCGGGCCGCCACAACCTGCTGCTCGTCGGGCCGCCCGGTACCGGCAAGACGATGCTCGCCCGGCGGCTCCCAAGCGTGTTGCCGCCACTGTCGTCAGGTGCCGCACTCGAAGTCGCGCGGATTCGCTCCGCTGCCGGGATCGACGACGCACTCGACATTCACCCGCCGTTTCGTGCGCCGCATCACTCGATCTCACCGATCGGCCTGGTCGGCGGTGGCGTGCCACCGCGCGCCGGCGAACTGACGCTCGCGCATCAGGGCGTGATCTTCCTCGACGAGTTTGCGGAGTTCTCACGGCT
This sequence comes from Patulibacter sp., assembly GCA_047604965.1. GTDB lineage: Bacteria > Actinomycetota > Thermoleophilia > Solirubrobacterales > Solirubrobacteraceae > JAGIBJ01. Next base: position 4,321 of record JASGGQ010000077.1, read on the forward strand.
CGCACTCGAAGCGCTGCGCCAGCCGTTGGAAGATCGCGGCGTGCTGATCGCCCGTGGCGGACGCTCGACCCGGATGCCGACCGATGTGCAACTCGTCGCGGCGATGAACCCGTGCCCCTGCGGTCGTGGTGGAGCACAATGTCGCTGCTCAGAGGCGGATATCGCGCGCTATCACCGTCGTGTGAGCGGGCCGCTGCTGGATCGCATCGATCTCCTGGCGACGGTGCTGCGGCCCGATCGTGACGATCCACCGGCACCGCGCAGCACTGAGGTGGCGGCGCGAGTGTTGGAAGCGCGCGAACGCCAAGACCGGCGCCAAGGATGTACGAACGCGATGCTGCCTCCCGCTGCGGTCGCGCAACTGCTGATTGAACCGGCCGCGACCGAGCAGCTCGAACGGCTGTACCAACGAGGCGGACTGTCGATGCGCGGCGCCCACCGTGTCCTGCGCGTTGCGAGGACCGTCGCCGACCTCGCCCACGCTGAACGGGTGGAGCGGCGGCATCTCGGGCGTGCGCTGGCGATGCGCCAAGATCTGACCGGCAGCGAAGCTACGGCGGTCGCGGCGTGAGCGCCTGCGACCGTTGCCTGGCGCTCTCCGAGCTGACCGTCGCGCTCGCCGCCGTCGCAGCGGTGCCGCCGGGCGCGCCGGGGCGCACGCCGGCCGACCTCGTGCATCGCGTGCCAGGCATCAGTGCGGCGCGTGCTCGTGCGATCGCCCGCCACTGGGATGGCTGGGACGCTCGGAGCGTGCGCGGCGCGGCACTTGGCGCCGGCTTGATCGGCTGGTGCCGCTGTGACGCGGACTACCCGCAACTCCTGTGCTCGCTCGCCGACCCACCGCCGGTGGTGTGGCTGCGCGGCGACCCGGCAGTGCTGCGCGCCTGCCCGGGGCAGGCAGCGGCAATCGTCGGCACGCGACGCCCGACGCTCACCGGCCGCGACGCGGCGCGGCGGCTGGCGGCCGCAGTCGGAAGGGCAGAAGGGGTGACGATCAGCGGTATGGCGCGCGGCATCGATGCGGCCGCCCACGACGGTGCCCTCTCGGTGGGCGCACCGACGATCGCGGTGCTCGCCAGCGGCGCCGACTGCCCGACGCCGACCACCAACGCCGGGCTGTACGGCCGTATCTTGGAACGCGGCGCGGTGATCGCCGAAATGCCGCCAGGCGCCCGACCGCACCGCTGGTCGTTTCCCGCGCGCAACCGGCTGATCGCGGCGCTGGCGGCAGCGACAGTCGTCGTTGAAGCGCCACTGCGATCTGGCGCGCTGATCACGGTCACGCACGCCGCCGATCTGGGGCGAGCGATCTACGCCGTCCCCGGTTCGCTGGCGGCCGACTGCTGCGAGGGCAGCAACCGGCTGCTCGTCGATGGAGCCGGCGCGCTTGTCGATGCTGCCGATCTCACGGCGGCGCTCGGGTTGGCGACCGCCGGCGCCCCAAGGCGTCCCGACGATGGACCCGGCGCGATCGTCCACGATGCGTTGCGGCGCCGGCCACTTTCGCTCTCCGAAGTCGAACGTGCGGCGGTCTCGCTCGGGCCGGGCGAAGTAGAACTGGCGTTGCTTGACCTCGAACTTGCGGGATGGGTCGTGCGGCGCGCCGATGGCCGCTACGCGCTGGCGGCAGCATGACGCACCGGCGCGCAGCGCCCTGGGTCCTGGTGCGAGTCAACCCAGGCCACCACCATGGTGATGACCTACCCCAGAATCCAGGGCATCCACGATCCACGCATATCCACAACACCCCGCCACGGAATCAATCATCTGATACGGAGCCTGAGCCGGGCCGGCTCACCCCGGCAAGCTCGATCCTGTCTAGGATCGTTCGCGATGGATGAGTCGACGCCCGTAGCGCTCACGATCGCCGGTTCGGACTCCGGTGGCGGTGCCGGCATCCAAGCCGACCTCAAGGCGTTCGCGGCCGCGGGCGTTCACGGCACGAGCGCGATCACCGCGCTGACCGCACAGAACACGACCGGCGTCACGGCGATCGACATCGTCAGCCCCGCGATGATCGTCGCGCAGGTCCAAGCGGTCGCGAGCGACCTGCCGATCGGTGCCGTCAAACTTGGCATGCTCGCCGACACCGCCACGATCGTTGCCGTTGCCGATGCGCTCGCGGCCCTCGACCGGTCGATCCCAATCGTGCACGACCCGGTGATGATCGCAGAGTCCGGTGCCCGCCTGCTGCAGCCTGACGCGCTCGCCGCGCTGCTTGAGCGCATCATCCCGCGCGCCACCGTGATCACCCCCAACCTCTCCGAAGCGCGTGCGCTTGTCGATGCCGCAGCCGGCGACGAGCGATCGGCCGCGCTCAGCGACGAACAATTGCTCGACGCGCTGCTGGAACTCGGACCGCGCTGGGCGATGGTCACCGGCGGGCACCGCGACGAAGCGACCGATCTCCTCGCCGGGCCGGACGGCGCGCGCCATCGCTTCGTCGGTCCGCGTCATCCCGACGGCGCCGCACATGGTTCCGGTTGCACGCACGCATCGACGCTCGCAGCGCACCTTGCCCGCGGCGTGAGCGTCCCAGAGGCCGCAGCGAAGGCCCGCATCGCCGCGTCGCAGGCCGTCGAACACGGGTTGCGTGAGCTTGGCGGCGGCGCCGGTCCGGTCGACGTGCTCGGACTGCGGTTTCGCCGCGCCGAACGCTGAATCGGACGCGCTACGACTTGCGGCGCGCTTCGCGTTCGGCTTCGTCGAGCACCTCGCGGGGCGCGAGCCGCCGGTTGGCGAACTGTGTCGTATCGATGCGCTCGGCTGAAATGTGCTGCTCGAGCGCGGCGACGCCCTCGCTGCGCGAACGCACCGACGACTCGGTACGCGCCAGAAACGCCGACACGTCAGCGTTGAAGCGGGCCGGTCGCTCGAACATCGCGACATGTCCGGTGTCCTCGTAGATGATCGACTCCGAACGCTCGACATCGCGGCTCCAGAGCCGCAAGTCGCTGCTCGGGATGATTCGGTCGTTGCGGCCCCAAATCAGCTGTGTCGGCATCTCGATGCGCTCCAGTTCATCGGTCAGATCGCAGTTGCCGATCGCCAGGACAGCTGGTGCGAACCCGGGCGTGCCGGCGCCCGCGATCTGCCGCTGCACCAACGGGCCGGGCAGCTTCTCCGGGTAACGGCACACGACGCCCAGCAACGCGCGCCGCAGCGGCGCGCTCTTGCTGAGCGGATCGGACCCCAGGCTCGCGGTACGCGCGCCGGCGCTGTACAGCCACCCGAACGTTTTGAGTACCCACAACACCTGCGGGTTGCGCGCAACGTCGATCGTCACCCCTGCCGGACTGACGAGTACCAGCCGGTCGATTAGCTCTGGATGCTCGATCGCGAGCTTCGCCGAAATCTGGCCGCCCATCGAGTTGCCGATCAACGTTGCCGTCTCCAATCCGAGCTTGTGCAGCAGTGCGATCAGCACGTCGCAGTAGAGGCCGATCGTCAGCTCCGACGGCAACATTGGCGAGCGGCCAAAACCTGGCAGATCCAGGGCAATCACGCGATGCTGTCGCGCCATCTGGGGAATGTTCTCCAGCCAGTTCATCCAGTTGCCCGACAGCCCGTGGACGAACACGATCGCCGGCCCGGAACCGACATCGACGTAGTTGATTGCCCGGCCAAGCACTTCGGTTTGGCGCTCAAGGTCGTCCCAGAGCACGTCTTCCCAGGCCGATCGGCCGGCCGGGCCGTACTGCAAGCGAGGAGCGAGGCGGTCCAATGGGGGTGTCGGACTCATTGCCTTTAGGCTATCGGCCGTGCTGGTTGCGATCGATGTGGACTCCACGCTCCACGATTACTGGGGGCAGTTCAGGGCGGCCGCGATCGAGCTGCACGGCGTGGACTTGCCGTATGAACAGCAGACCGATTGGACGGTCGACCGGCTGACGCGAACGCAACTCGCCGATGTGATTCAGCGCACACACGACGACGAGCGGATCGCGCAAGCCACGCCGTACCCGGACGCCGCCGACATCATCAATGGGTGGCGACGCGCTGGCCATTTCGTGCTCATCACGACGCACCGCCGGCCCGATGCGCACGACGCGACCGCCGACTGGCTGAGCACCCACCGCATCGGCTTTGATCTGCTGCGCTGCGGATACCAAAAAGTCGACCATTGCCAGCAGGTTGGTGCCGACGTGCTGATCGACGACTCGCCGACGAATCTGCTGCACGCGCTCGCCGCTGGCATGACGCCCGCGACGTTGCGTCACCCGTGGAACGCCACGGTGACGGCAGAACACCCGGCGATCATCGCCGGTGACGACTGGAACGCGCTCGCACTGGCGTTGGCGACCGAACTTCCGCGCCTCGACCTGCGCCACGACATCGCGCCCCGCAGCACGCCCTGACGGCGCTCAGCGCACGAGTTGTCGCAGATCGCGTCCTACCGGCACGGTACTGTGAGAGGTCGTGCGCCGCTCGACCGTCCTCCTTGCCACGCTGGCCGGCGTAGCCGTCGTCCTCGGGGGCGCCGTCGTTGGCCTCAGCGCGGCCAGCTCCGGCAAGATCGCACATGGCGTGCGCGTCGGCGGCGTCGACCTTGGCGGACTGACCCCTGCGCAGGCCAAAGCGCGCCTCGATCGAGCCTACGTGGCGACGCTCCAGCAGCCGATCGTGGTGCAGCGACGGGGCAAACGTTTCGAGCTGAGCGCAAAAGAAGCGCGGATTTCGGTTGATGTCGACGGCGCCGTCGCCGAAGCGATCAAGGCGTCCGACGCCGGGAATCCGCTGAAACATGCGTGGCGTTCGCTCTCGGGTGCCACCGTCAACCGCTCGTTCGACCTTCAAACGTCGGCTTCGCACGACGCCGTCGTGCGGTTCGTCGATCGTGTGCGCCGCGACGTGGACCGCGACCCGGTCGAAGCGAGCCTGGAGTTCGAGGGCGATAAGCCGGTCGTCACGAGTTCCAAGACCGGTATGGCGGTCGACCGCCAGAAGCTCGCGAAACTGGTGACCGAGTCCGCCGCCGACCCGCAACGACAGCCGATCACTGCGCCGGTGAAGACCGAACGCCCGAAGCACTCCGAGCAGCAGGTCAAACGTGAGCATCACACCGTGATCGTGGTGAACCGCAACGAGCACAAGCTGTACCTCTACAAAGCCTTCAAAGTCGCCAAGACGTACGGCGTAGCCGTTGGCATGCAGGGCTTGGAGACGCCCGCCGGGACGTATTCGATCAACGACAAACAGGTCAACCCGGTGTGGCATGTGCCGAACTCGGCATGGGCCGGCTCGCTGGCCGGGACGACCGTCCCGCCCGGGCCGAGCAACCCGATCAAGGCGCGCTGGATGGGCTTTTACGGCGGAGCGGGGATCCACGGCACCTCCGACGACTCTTCGATCGGCTCCTCAGCGAGTCACGGCTGCGTGCGGATGCATGTCAGCGATGTGATCGACCTGTACGATCGCGTCCCGATCGGCACGTCGATCCACGTCATTTAGCGCCGATCCCCATCGGGGTAGGCCCTCAACAGGTCGTTCAAAAGCGAGCTGATCAATTCGCTCGGCGTGGATGGCGGGCGGTGGATCGGCTCTTAGAGGCGCTAACAGAATGAGGTGTGGGTGCGGGGAGTGGTGGATCGTGCGTGCGATGGGCCGTTGCTGACCGCAGGTGGAGCCCTGCTCCATCGAGGATCGGCGGCGGTTCAGCGTGCGTGCGAGGCGCCACTCAACCGCACGCGCCTCATTCTGTTAGAGCCTCTTATCCGGCGCCGATTTGGTCGACGGGAACTTCTTCCCAGCCCTGCGTGAGCAGCAGGGAGTGGTGCTCGCCGTGGCGAAAGGTAAGCGTACCCAAGAAGATGCCTTTCTCCTGCTTCCTCATCGCCGCGTACCACATCGTTGTCGCGTCCTTCGGGGCGTCAATGCGGTACCACGGCAGCATCGGGTCGTCGCCGACCTCAACGATCTCGGCGTCCGCGAGCTGGTCGAGCGTCGCGATCTTGCCGTCATGCACATGGATGTAGAAGACGCCCACGGCCCCGACGTTAGCGAGCCGGCGGCGGCGACGGCGGGCCGCTCGCGCAGCGCCGCGATTCCGGCCGGCGCGACCGGTGATGCTTGGCGCTGCGCGATCGAACTGCTGCTTGGTGACCTGTCGCGGCGCGCTCTCGCGGCGCGCACCCGCAGCGCCTACGAGGCCGATGTGGCCGACCTCGCGGCGTGGGCCTGCGCACGCGACGGCGCGCCGCAGGCATTGACGCTCGCCGAACTGCGCCGCTACCTCGCGGCGCTCTCCGAACGCGGTCTTGCGCCCTCGACGCTTGCACGGCGGGTCGCCGCAATCCGGGTGTTCTTCGCGGTGCTGCGAGAGCACGGCGTGATCGAGCAGAGCCCTGCCTCGCGGCTTGGCGCGCCGGCACGCGGCCAGCACCTGCCGCGCGTGTTGTCGGCGCCGGACGCCGGCCGGCTGCTTGATGCCACCGGTGGCAGCGGCGCACTGGGACTGCGTGACCGCGCGCTGCTGGAGCTTGCATACGGCTGCGGACTACGCGCCGACGAATTGGTGCGGCTCGATGTTGCCGATCTCGACGTCGATCGTGAACAGCTGCGGGTGCGCGGCAAGGGCGACAAGGTGCGGGTCGTGCCGGTCGGCGAGCCCGCGCTGCTGGCTACGCTCGCTTGGCTCCAGCGTGGACGACCGCAGTTGACCGAGGAGCGTCGCGGCCCGCTGCTGATTTCCCGTACCGGTCGCGCGCTGTCGACCTCCGACATCCGGCGGCGGCTGCGTGGCTGGGTGCAACGCGCCGGGATCGACGGTGCCGGCGTGTCGCCGCACGCGCTTCGCCACTCCTACGCGACGCATCTGCTCGATGGCGGCGCCGACCTGCGCGCGATCCAAGATTTGCTGGGACATGCGTCGATCGCGACCACGCAGGTTTACACTCGGGTGGAATCGCGCAGGGTGCGCGAGGCGTACGCCCGTTCCCACCCCCGGAGCTAGACGCCTGCATCGCGTCGCATTCACCTTTCCTCACGTATGGCCCAAACTTCAGCGAAGAGCGTCGAGCTGCGCGACCTCTGGCGCCGCTATAAGCAGCATGGCGACCCGCGCGCGCGGGAGCAGCTCGTCGTTGCCTACTCGCCACTGGTGAAGTACATCTCCGGCAAGATCGGCGCGTCGCTGCCGTCGCATGTTGAGGAGGGCGACCTGATCTCGTACGGGCTTGGTGGCTTGATCGCGGCGATCGAACGCTTCGACCCGCGCCGCGACATCAAGTTCGAGACCTTCGCGAATGCTCGCATTCGCGGGGCAATCATCGATGAACTGCGCGCACTGGACTGGGTGCCGCGTTCGGTGCGCAGCAAAGCCCGCGAGATTGAACGTGCCCATCAAAAGCTTGAGCACCGGCTGCATCGCACGCCGACTGACGCCGAGCTGGCCGCCGAACTGGAACTGACCGAGCAGGAGTTCCGCGAAGCACTCCGGCAGGTGTCGTCGACGACACTCTTCGCGCTCGATGAACTGTGGGGCGGTGGCGGCGATCAGTCGGGCGATTCGATTTCGCTGCTCGACACGTTGCAGGACCCAGACTCGCCCGATCCGGCGTCGCTCGTCGATCAGAGCGAGATGCGCGAACGAGTTGCGCGGGCGGTCGAGCGACTGCCGGAGCGGGAGAAGTTGGTGATCGCGTTGTACTACTACGAGAATCTGACGCTACGGGAAATCGGCGAAGTGCTTGGCGTCACCGAGTCGCGCGTATCTCAGCTGCATACCAAGGCGGTGCTGCGGTTGCGAGCGCGGATCCAAGCGGAGGATGCCGGCGAGGCGTAGCGGGCATCGCCGGGGACGCGACTCGCCGTGAGCGCTGCTCCTGCTAGCGTCCGGTGCCCGAATGCGACCCCGGCAGATCACTACCGCGCACGAGCCGGTCGTCTGCGAAGTCTGCCGTCGCACGTTGCTGCGCGGTGAGGCGCCGACGCCGTACCTCGCCGATGGCCGCCGCGTCGTGGTCTGCGACCTGTGCGAGCCACGGGCGATCCATGAGGGCTGGATCCGCGAAGGGCTGGCGGATGATGCGGCGGCGGTGGCGCGCCGTCGAGAGCGCGGGTCGTTGCTGCGGCGGTTGCGGGGCGAGTCGGGGCGTAGTCGCCGGCCGGCCCTCGGCGGTGTCGCGACGAACCCGGTGACGCCCGATCCCCGACCGGTGGGAGAAGAGCGTCAGGTCCACGGCGTGCCGACGAACGACGATCTGAAGGTCGAGCGGGCGATCACGACCTTCAATGCATCGGGGCTGCCGCAGCGCATGACCGGGATCGTGAAGTCGCTTGGCGCACCGGTAGTGACGGTGCGCCCGTCGGCGACCGAGGGCGCGATCGTGGCGATCACGATCGCATGGGAGCTGGCCTGGTACCGCTTCGAGGTTGATCTCGGCGACGAGGGGGCGGGCGTCAGGCCGGTCTCACGTGGCAACGAGCTGGCGGAACTGGACGCCGGCGAGCTTGACGCCACGAACGCGCTCGACGCCGCGGGCCGCATCGTCGAAGCGGCGTAGCCGACGCCGAGAGCGGCGCGGGAGTAGGGCTGGCCGGATGCCGGCCCGCACACTATTTCCCGGGGCGCGCGGGGAGCGGGACCGCGACGCCTTTGGCGGCGAGCGCGAGTTCGGCGGCGGCGGTCGCCCACGTTTCGGCGGTGCTGCTGTGGCCCCCATCTTCGGCGACCCGTTGCGCCCGTTCGGCGCAGGCGATCGCGGCGCGCAGCAGGGCGGCGTCGGCGTCGGCGGGGGAGGGCGCGGTGCTCATCGCGCGCAGTCTGTCAGGGAAACGCCGGTTGTTGGAGTGCGAAGCTTCGCAGCCGGTGCAGCACAGCGATCGACGACTTCCCCCGACAACGACGAAGGCCCCGCCGGGGCGGGGCCTTCGAGGAAGCGGCTGAAGGGACTCGAACCCTCGACCTTCTGCATGGCAAGCAGACGCTCTAGCCAACT